>CAZYNY010000206.1:0-2954 GCA_964648095.1 uncultured Nitrospirota bacterium
GAAACGGGGAAAACACAACACATAGGGGTTACCTGAACGAAGGGGATACCCCATTCGCACAAATCTTACATATCCTGACGGCGGAAGCATCTCCTACAGCTTTGATACTGCAAACAGGCTGTCAGGGATGACTGATTGGAATGGAAGGAATACTGCTTTTAGCTATGATAATGCAGGCAGAAGGATGGGCTTAAATCTGCCCAACGGCACAAAAACCAGCTATTCCTATGACCAGGCCAGCCGACTTACGGATCTTACTCACAAGACAGGCGGATCTATCTTGGATAGCTTTTCATATACATACGATTCCATCGGAAACAGGCTCAGCGTGGCCCGTCCTGAAGAAAAGATTAACTATACCTATGACCTTCTCGATCGCCTAATTGAGGCCACACCCACGAAACTTCAAGGCAAAGATAAGACGATGGAGCACAAGGCAGAAGAATTTAGTTATGATCCTGTGGGTAACAGAATTTCAGGCCCTGAATCAAAAGACACCTACTCTTATAACCAAGGTAACCAGCTTGTCTCTGACAGGAAGAACCAGTATGAGTATGACAGTAACGGCAACTTGGTTAAAAAGACTGAACTGGACAATGATGGTGAGACCAAGATCTGGACTTACTCCTATGATTCTGAGAACCGGCTGATAAAAGTGGGTAAACAGGAATCAGGTGAAACAAAAACCATTACATTCAAATATGATCCTTTCGGAAGGCGAATTGAGAAGAAAGTAGATGGAATAGAAAATGGAATAATAGAGACCACGACCTACACATATGTCTATGACAATGAGGATATCATAGCGGAATATCGGACAAAAACTGGAAAAACTGATACTACCCGCTACTTGCATGGCCCAGGGATTGATGAGCCTTTGGAGATAGAAAAAAAGGGAGAGACATATTATTATCATGCTGATAGCCTAGGAAGTATCACTGCCTTAACAGATTCAAGACAGAAGGCTATGGAAAGCTACGCGTACACATCTTTTGGTGATCTCAAAAGGCAGGGGGATAAGGTTAAAAATACGTATACATTCACGGGAAGGGAGTGGGATGAGGAGACTGAATTATACTTCTACAGGGCTAGATATTATGAGCCCGAAACCGGGAGGTTTGTAACTAAAGATCCTTCTTTAACGCTAAGCGGAAATATCAAGATCCCGTACCTCTTGGATTTATCCATTTCTGCCCCTTCACAGCTTCATGCATACATTTATTCCATAGATAACCCGATAAATCTTACCGATCCACAGGGGTTATTCATAATAGATCCTTTTTCAGTAATATGCGCCTATAATGAGTATCAAAAAGGCTTGAACATAAGTAAGAACCCATTGTATAAACATTGTGTAATATCCTGCAACATGGCTAAAAAATGTGGAGTGAACATTGCCCTGTTAGCAGGGTTTGGAAAGGAGATACTAGACCTCCTCGATTTGGATCCAAAAACCCACTCTGAATTTATAGATATCATAGCTGACCTCCGTGGTATTAATTGCTGTAACAGTTCTTTGGGCTGTGAAAAATGTTGTGAATGTGAAAAGGGCTATAAGCCATGAGTAAATATTCAACCAGATATTTTGCTGTTTTATTGTTGACAATGTTTTATTTAGTCTCATGTGGTGAAAAGTTTCGTATGGATTACGTTCCATCTGCTGAAGAGATTAAGAAAAACTTACCAGAGTTTATTCTAGATGAAACTCAAATAGAGGGACTTGAGGCAAATATGGACGTTGATTCTACAGTATTCAGGTATACTATCAAAGCTGGTGTAGAAACATATGAAAATATTTTACAGGGCATTACAGAAAAGGCTCAGAAAGAAGGTTGGAAGCTCGTTGAAAAATCAACAATTCTGAGGTTTAATCGCTTTGAACCCAGCGGTAAGTTCTTTAGCGCAGAAGAGGCAAGGATTGTTATTATATACAAAAATTCAAAAGTCTACGTTGCCCATGTACGTACCTTTACTGGAAAGCTTATATCGCGGTTTGAAGACGCGGGGAGTGGAGCAAGATTTGCAAGGAAGGTGATTTGGCCGATGCTTGAATCTTATGTTGCCAAAGAGGAAGGGAAAATCAAATAGTTCAGTGTAAAAATAGGAAATATTTTCAAAGCTATAATCAAGACTGCCATTCTCCTAATCTCTCTCACAAGACCAGCAGTGGATCTATCCTTGACAGTTTCTCCTATACCTATGATCAAATAGGAAATAGGCTTAGTATCACCCGTCCTGAAGAAAAACTCGCATACACCTATGACCTTTTGGATCGCTTAATTGAGGCCACACCCACGAAATTGCAAGGCAAAGATAAGACGATGGAGCACAAGGAAGAAGAATTTAGTTATGATCTTGCTGGTAACAGAGTTTCAGGCCCTGAGGCAAAAGACACCTATTCTTATAACCAGGGGAATCAGCTTACCCAAGACAGAAAGCACCAATATGAATATGACAGGAATGGAAATCTCATCAAAAAGACAGAGATAGGTGATGACGGAACAACCAAAAACTGGACTTACTCCTATGACTCCGAAAATAGACTTATCAAGGTAACCAAGCAAGAATCAATGGAAACCAAGACTATAACCTTCAAATATGATCCCTTTGGTAGAAGAATAGAAAAGAAGGTTGAAAAGACTAGGAGAAAAGACTAGCGAAAAGACTAGGGGTCAGGTCTACACTCTTGACAGATAAGGGATTTTTATGGTAGAAATAAGGGGGCATGGCAAGACCACTTAGAATAGAATATGCTGGTGCACTCTACCATATTACATCAAGAGGAAACGAACGAAAGGACATATTCAAGAACGAACGGGATTTTGAGAAGTTTCTAACATATCTTGCGACAGCAGTACAAAGGTATAAAGCAGCAATACATGTCTATTGTCTAATGAGTAACCAAGTATATCTCTCTTTGCTAAAATCCTAATTGGGCCTTAAAATGCCTTGGT
>CAZYNY010000207.1:0-2948 GCA_964648095.1 uncultured Nitrospirota bacterium
GCAGGCTTCTAGCCTGTCAGTTAAGCCCTGGGTGGAGGTCGTCTCGCTCCACCCCGATGTCCTCTCGGGGAACTTCTCCGAAGATATCTTCGCCCTCGATCTGGGTCCGCTGGCCGATGGCAACCCCAATGTGCCGGCGGTGTACCGGGATCCAGAGCACTTCTTTCGCACCTCGTACCTGACGAGCGGACTGCGGTCGCTCCTCCAGGATGTCCTGTCGCGCCTCGAGGGCGGTGTGGGCAACCGGGTGCTGAAGCTCATCACCCCGTTCGGGGGCGGCAAGTCGCACACGCTGGCTTCCCTCTACCACGCTGCGAAAAGCCGCACGGCGCTCGACACCATCCCGGAAGGCAAGGGACTGTCGCGGCCAGGAGGGGTCCGCACGGCAGTCTTCGATGGGCAGTTCTTCGACGCGACGAACGGCAAGGCCATCCCTGGCGAGAGTTTTCGCGCCCGCACGATGTGGGGATGGATCGCCTGGTCGCTCGGAGGAAGGAAGGGCTACGAGCTCCTGCGGGCACAGGACGAGGCCCGCGTCGCACCTGGGGGTGACGAGATCCTCGTCCTGCTCGCGGAGGGACCCAACCTCATCCTCCTCGACGAGACGCTCAATTACCTGATCAGCGCGGGCGGCGTGAAGATAGAGCAGACCACGCTGCGCGACGAGACCCTGACCTTCCTCCAACGCCTCACCGTCGCGGTGGGGAACACGAACAACACGGCGCTTGTCTTCTCGCTCCAGTCGAGCAAGCGAGAATCGCTCGAGTACGTGAATCTGCTCCAGACCGTGGACCATCTGGCGGCACGCAAAGACCAACGCCGCGAGCCGGTCGAGGGGAACGAGATCCTGGCAGTGATCCAGCGCCGCCTCCTGGCAAAGCTCCTCGATGCCGATGATGCCGCACCCGCGGCGGCAGCCTACCAGGAGATCGTCACCCAGATGCGCCGGGCCTACGCCCAGAGTGCCGCCGAGCGACAGCAGGCCGAGGAGGAGGGGATCGCGCTCCGCGATCGGGTGCGGGCGGCTTATCCGTTCCATCCGGCGTTGATTGACCTCATGCGCGAGCGGTGGGCGGCAATCCCCGACTTCCAACGCACGCGGGGGGCGCTACGGTTTCTGGCAGTCTGCCTGCGGGCAGCCCACCGCGAAGGCAAGAGCCGCGCCGTGCTCGGCCCCGGCGATGTGCCGATCCACGACCCCGAGGTGCGGCTGGCCTTCTTTAAGGAGGTGGGCCAGCAGGCCGACTTCCAGGCCGTGTTGGAGCACGACCTGATGGGCACCAACGCACGCGCCCGCAAGATCGACGCGCGACGCGCGAAGGAAAACCCTCAGGAAGCCCTCCGGCGCCCTGCGATGCGCCTGGCCACCGCGATCCTGATGTACTCCTTCGGGGGGTTAAGCCGCGAGAGGGGCAAAGAGGGCGAGGTGCTGCCCTCTGGCATCAGCGAGACGGAGCTCCTCTCGGTCTGCGTGGGGCCTGACCTCGACAGCACTACGGCGCTCGCCTGCCTGAAAGAGCTCAAGGAGCAGTGCCTCTACCTCCACTATGATGGCGCCCGTTACTGCTTTAAGAAGGACCCGAATGTGACGCTCCTCATCGAGCAGGAGGCGGATATGATCGCCCGGGATGAGCGAAGAGTGCGGGAACAGATCAAGGAGATGCTGGAGGCGCGTCTCGCCGGCCAGCGCGAGGCCATCGTGTGGCCAGAAAAGCCCGCGGACATCCCGGACCGCGACCCGTCGTTCCTGGTCGCCTACCTGCCACTCGAGTTTGGCGGCAAGCCGCGCGCCGCGCAGGAGGAGGACGCGAAAGTACTTCTGGAGAAGTCCGGCGATAAACCCCGCCAGTACCGCAACGGGCTGGGCCTGGCCGTTCCCTCTTCCGACCAGATCGAGATCCTGCGGCGCTCCGTTCGCTACCTGATGGCCGCCGAGCAGGTGAAGACCAAGGCGAAGCAGCTCAACCTCACCGATGAGCAGAAGGATCAGCTTCGCGAGCGCGAGGCGACCGACCGGGCCGCCGCCGAGTCGGCATTTCTTAAGCTCTATATGGAGGTGTGGCTCCCACGGGTCGAGAACGGCGGCTTGGAGATCGAACCAGTGGCCGTGGGCGGACGGCCCCTGCAGACGACTCTTAATTCGAAAAAGCAGGCGATGGTCCACGAGCGGGTCCTGGAGCTGGTGACTTCGGTGCAGCCGCGTGTTTTCAGCTCGCTCACCCACACGAAAATCGTTGATCTCTTCCGGCTTGGAGAAGGCGAGCCGCCTACGCTCGGCATTCGCACGAGGGATATCGTGGACGGCTTTTACTCCTTCCTTGGCTTTACCCGCCTGACCAACAGCGCGGCCATCCGGAAGGCCATCGCCCGCGGCGTGCAGGAGGAAGCCTTTGGTTACGTGGTAAACCCTGCGCCTGACCTTGGGGCCAACGGAAAGTACCAGGTTCCGCTCCCGAAGGTTCGCTTCGGCACGGCGGTGTCGGAGGACGAGGTCGATCTCGAATCGGGCTTCCTGATGATGCCCCAGGCAATCCCGGAGGCCGCTCCCAAACCCGAGCCGCAACCCCCAACGCCTGTGCCCGGTGGCGGTCCAGCTCCTGGCCCAGGTCCCATCCCGCCCGGCCCCATCCCGCCGTCACCTCCAAAACCCACCGTTGAACGGGCGGTCGAACTGACGTTCACGGCAGACCGCGACCAACTCTATGTAGCTTGGAACGCGCTTGCCAACCTTGCCGACCTTGCCGGGTGCGTGAGGGTTACCGTGCATGCAGAGTCTGAAGAAGGCTTTGATCAAAGCAAACTGTGGAACGGCGTATTCGAGCCGCTCCGGGAGGCAGACCTGATTGAATGAAGTGACATGGTCACCTTCTCCCTGACAGGCAAGGTGAGGGTCTAAGATCTCGTCCAGGCCAGATGCTGCGGAGGATACGAAAGAAAGGCGATGCTCA
>CAZYNY010000208.1:0-2919 GCA_964648095.1 uncultured Nitrospirota bacterium
CAAATATCGAAAGGAACTGCGCCGGGTGGTGGTCTGGGACGAAGAGAACCAGCGCGAAATCGAGTTCCTGACCAACCACCTTCGCTTCGGAGCCACCACTATCGGCGCGATATATCGGGACCGCTGGGAGATCGAACTCTTCTTCAAGGTGCTCAAGCAACATGTCATTTACCAGGGTCTTTGACCACCGCCTCACCACAGTCTTTGACCACCCGGGGCTGGGTGCTGTAGTTGTATCATCCTCACTTCATGGCGTCAACTTCTCCCTTCTGTGCGGCGACAGCCGCTCCCTGTAGCTCGTTCCTTCAATGGTGATCTGGTAGCTGGCGTTGGCCAAGCGATCGAGGGCGCTGTTGCCCAATATCGGGTCATCGAAGAGGCCGAGCCACTCATCGACAGCCCGGTTGCTGGTGATGATGAAGCTGGAGTGGCGATGGCGGCCGATGATGAGTTCGTACATGTCCGTCGATTGCTGCGCCGTCATGCGCTGCAAGCCAAAGTCGTCGATTATCAGGAGATCCGGGGTGAGGAAGGAGCGGAAGGTCTTCTCCAGCGAATGGTCGACCCTGGCCTGGGTGAGCATTCTCAGCAGGTCATCGCAGCGGACGAAGCGTGCGCTGTGTCCGGCGCGTACGGCAGCGTAGCCGAGGGCCTGCGCCAGGAAGGACTTTCCGACCCCGACAGGGCCGACGAGGATGATGTGCTCATGCCGGGAGACGAAGTCGAGCGAGAAAGCAGCATCGAGGAGCTTCCGGTTCATCTTGATCTCGGCGCTCCAGTCGAAGTCTTCAAGCCGGCAGAGGTCTTCAAACCCCACCTTTTGCAGCTGTATCTCAAGATGGCGCTGGTCGCGGCGGTTGACCTCATCGGAGAGGAGTATCTGCAGAAAGGTAGCGCAGTCCATCTGGTCTCTCCTTGCCAGTGCCAGGCGCTCCGGCAGGGTGTCCAGCATCTGTCCCAGCTTCAGTCGTTTGAGAATCGGTTTGAGTTCGGTGATCGTGCTCATAGGTTATCCTTTCTGATCAATAGTTAGAGGTATCTGAACCCGGTAGGAGAAGGCGCGTCCGGGGCGGGCGTATCGTCCTGGTGGTGGAGGTGCGAGCCTTTCCGCCGGCCCCTGCTCCACCTCCAGCGCTTCGATAAGGATACGCTCCACCCGGCGCACGTCGATAAGCTCGACGGAAAGGGCTTTCTGGCAGGCGGCATCGAGCCGTGTGGAGGTGTACTTCTCTCCGAGACGAAGGAGCTTCTGCGCCGCTCGTACCTTCGCCCAGGGCAGAGGGCCGCTGAGAAGTCTGTCGGCGAAGGCACCTACAGAATCGCCGAGCTCTGCTCCCTGTTGTTTGAGGCGATCCGGCACGCGGGTAGTGTAGGGGGTGAGCTTCTCCGGGTAGTCTTCGGGATCGGTGGCGCGCCCACCGCGAGGCTGGCGAGGGTGTACCTTCACCAAGACGCCGCGGCGGTAGAGCTTCACCAATTGCCTGTCGCCCCTGGCTTCAAGCTTTGTTCCCGGCGGGCAGGTCTGGCACGGCGCCGAATAGAGGGCACAGCCATAGGCGATATGGTGGTCGGGGTGCACCGTGACCTCGTGCCAATCGGGCACATCGAAGGGCTCGCCATCCCAGGGGAGAAGAGATGTCTTCTCCTTCTCATTGAACACCACCAGCGGCAGCTTCCGTGTCGTCCCATGGACACGCTGCCCCGCCACTTCAAGGCACCACCGTATGGCCTGACTACGAAGGTCTGATAGGTCATGGAACTGACCGCCCTTGAAAAAGCGTTCCCTGACAAAGCGCACGCCGTTTTCAACCTTCGGCTTGTCCCGAGGATGCCGTACCCTGGCCGTGTCAGCGACGAAGCCGCGGTGCTGGCTGTATTCGAGGAAGCCCCGCGTCAGCCTGGGGTTCAGGGGATCCGGCCCCGCCACGGCAGCCGGGAAGTTGTCCAGCACCAGGTAGCGCGGCATTCCACCGAAAAAGGCCCAGGCCGCCTCCAGACCTTCGATGATGTCCCTCAGTTGTTGGCGCATGAGCGGCCAGACAAAGCCATGGCGGGAATAACCGAGGACGATGATCAGGGCCCACACCAGCCGGCGCTTGCCACTTTCGGGATCGAATACGTATCCGAAGCGGCCGAAGTCCATTTCGGCCACCTCTCCCGGAGTGGTGTCCTCCATGCGTATCGTGCCACTGCTTCCCCCCAGCCATCCCTTGTGGCTTACATAGCGCTGCAGCGACATGTAGGAGACGGAACAGTTCTTCTGGCCGAGGAGTTCATGGACCCGGGTAAGCGTGAGCTTCTCCGCCTGCACCCACTCCCTGATAGTCTCGGCCCATCCGTCCAGCGTCTCCTCGGCCGGTCGCTGAGCCTGGCGCGGTCCGGCCAGATTCAGTTGAACCAGCTGAGCCAGTTGAAAGTCATCCGCAGGCGGCCCGTCGCGTGTCAGCCCGCACTCCCTGGCGGCCCGGATGTACTTCTTTACCGTGTTGCGGGCGATACCCGTGCTCCGGGAGAGGACCTGGATCTTTTCGCCGGACTGCCAGCGCCGCACTATCTCTTTGACTTCCACTCGGGAAACCTCCTTGAATGTCATTGCCGCTCCTCTCGACGAGATTGGCGACAATGATAGTCAGTTCCCGGGTGGTCAAAGATCCTGGTGAGGTGGTCAAAGTTCTTGGTGAAGGAGCCTTAGACGGTGATCAATGTTCCTGGTGAATCACATACTGGACCGCCTGGTCAACCGGGCTCACCATGTCATCCTTACCGGCAGGTCCTATCGCCCCCTGCTCCGCCCCGACCGCCGGGACGGTGCGGTGCAGATAGTGAAAGACGCTGCGGAAAGTAAGGCGGAGAGCGAGCCTGCAGAGGGAGGTGAAAGCGATGTAAAATGAGCGGCGTGGACGCGTCCCGGAGGTGGTC
>CAZYNY010000209.1:0-2868 GCA_964648095.1 uncultured Nitrospirota bacterium
ACCCCCGAGTTGACCGTGATGGCCTCGACCGGGCAGTTGATCGCGCATGCACCGCATTCCATACAGGCGTCGCGATCCTGAATCCGGGCCCTTTTCCGCTCGAGGAAAAAGACTGCGTGCGGACAGACTTCCGTGCAGCGGCCGCAGCCGATGCACTTTTCGACGACCAGCTTCAAAGTGACCACGTCCCTGAGGTACTTCAATCCGTCCATCTGCTGAGCTCCTTCCGTTTAGACGAAATGGCTGACCATCCACAGTACGAGGCCTGTGCCAACCGCTGCCAGCTGTAAGGGTAGCGCAACGTGCACCTCTTTGCGCACGCCGGACAGGGAGGTATAGGTGGAAGCCCCGGTGAAATTCATGGCGAAGAATGCGCTCGTCGCCGGCAAGAGCATCGACCAGGCGAGAAGATTCAAGCCTTGAGATAACGACAGGGGCGTCTCCCATCCCAGCGCCACAGTTCCGGCGGCCAGGAACAGTCCCACGAGGGCGCCTTTCATGGCGAACGCGCGTCCGGGCAGCCAGGGAAGAAACAAGGGGGTTATCAAGGCCCCACCGAGATAGCCAACCAGGAAGAGCAGCACGGCGCGCAGCCCCACGCTCGACACGTTGACCAAGGCGTAGCCATCCCGTCCCCACCCCCCCAGCAACGGAA
The DNA here is from genome assembly GCA_964648095.1 of uncultured Nitrospirota bacterium. GTDB lineage: Bacteria > Nitrospirota > Nitrospiria > JACRHA01 > JACRHA01 > JACRHA01. The sequence continues at coordinate 656 of CAZYNY010000209.1, forward strand.
GGACGATCGCCGCCGCCAGAATATATTGAAACCCCAGGACAAGCTCGATCGGGGTCAGCGCGAGCCGGTCTTTGGTCGTGAAACGCACCCGGCGCATCTCGGGTGTTGCCTTCATCCCGGCATCCAGCAAGGCCGGCAGGTCGGAGGCGCGCACCGGGCCGTAGACCACCCTGAAGCCGGTGCGTCTCTCGACCTGGTGTGCGGCGACGCCCGGGGCGCCCAGTTGAGGGAGGATCAGCGTCCTGTGGGACACCATTTCGCGGAGCCGGGTGGCTTGGATTTGGCGGACCAGCTCATCGGTGCCAAAAGTCCCCTTGCCGGCGGCACACCAGACGTTGATGCCCTGGGTGTCCAGCACCAGGACCCAGAGATCACGGCCGGTGAGCTCGGAGCGCAGCCGGTCGAAGCTCATCTTGTAATTGGCCGAGACGAGTGCGGGGGATTCCGGCGACGGCGTCCCGACTGCGTACAGGCCCGGCTCGACCGAATAGTTCATCCGCCCGATGTTCCAGCGGGCCTTGAACGAGCCAACCCGGTCGATGAGCTGCAAAGAAGTGGCCACTTGCGGGACGTTTCCCTTGGGAGTCATAAGCCAGCCGCTGATCCAAGGGGGCGTCTCTGGTTGCGAAGGGCAGGTGCCCGCCTCCTCCTGACCACAACAAGGAGATTTCTTTTCATGGCAGCTTTCCATCGGATTGCCTCCTGCCTGGCGTTCCAACGACTGTCTCATCGCTCCTGGCCAGGTGCTTCACCTGCTCCCGGACGAAGAAGTCCCCACGTCACTCGTTGCGAATCGCCTCCATCGGCGAGACATGCGAGGCCTTCCAACTGGGATACAGGCCCGCCAGAGCGCCGATGCCGACCGCCGTCATGACCGTGAGCCCAAGCACCGCCGGGTCGAAGCCGACCATCTTTCCCGCCGGCGCGTAGGGTAGGACACCCCGGATCAGCCAGTCGGCCAGCGAGGAGGCCAGCGCGCCCCCCGTCGCGCCCAGCAGCCCGCCAGACAGGCAGAGCACCACCGTCTCGGTGAGGACGATCTGGAAAACGTCCCGCGGGGAGGCCCCCACGCAGCGCATGTAGCCAAACTCGCGCGTCTTCTCCATCACCGACATCAGCACGGTATTGAGCACACCCAACACGGCGATGGCCAGCGCGATGCCCAGCACGGCGAACATCAGCGTCTTGCTCGATCCCACCAGCTTCAGGATCTGATCCATCATCTGCTGGGCGGTCACCACGTAGACGTCGGGGATCCGCTCGATGCCATCCTTGACCTGCTGGATTCGCTCGACATCGCCCACGTTGACGCCGACGCCCGTGAGTTTCCCCTCCTTTCTGAAGACGCGCTGTGCCGTCTGGAGGGGCAGGAAGAAGAAGCCATCGTCCTCGCTGCCCGTGCGCTCCAGGATCCCGGTGATGGTGAACTCGGTATCGATCTCGGGGAAGTCCGTCTTGTCGCCCACGTCGCCCTTGGCGCCGAGCGCCGCCTCCGCGCCGAGCACCATCGAACGGTCGCCCTGGAACCAGCTGCCCCGGAGCTTCCAGTGGGGCTTGAGCTTCCGGAGCTCGTCGTCCACCCCATAGAAGAGGTCGGTGCGGTTTCCCTCCCCCGGCAGGGAAAAGATGAGCATCCCCGTCACCGCCCGGACGCCCTGCAAGGCGCGGATGAGGGGCACGCGCGCCTGGGGCAGGAACTTGGGGATCTCCCCCCCGTGCAGGGCGAGCGAGGCCGCCTCCATCGGACAGCCCTCGGTGGAGACGAGCATGTGGATGCCCGAGTCGGCCATTTCCTTCTTCAGGGAGCGCGTGTAGCCGAGGTTGAACGAGAGCAGGCTGAACAGGGTGGCGCTGGCCAGCGCCACGCCGGCAGCGGTCAGCAAGGAGCGCGTCGGGCGTCGCCGCAGATCCTTCAGGCTGAGCGTGACCAGGTTCATCGGATCTCCACCCCCTTGCCGACGATCTTGACGTAGGCCTGGCCTTTCTTCTCACCGGCCTCCAATTTCTCGGCGGCTTCGCCCTTCTCGTCCGGCTCGCTCGTGCGATGCACCTTCACCAAGCCGTAGAGGCGGATCTTCGTGCCCTTCTTCAGCTCGCAGACCTCAGGTTGGGGGGGATCTGCTTCGATGAGCTCAAACCGGTCCTTGAAGAAGAAGTCGCCATCGCCGCACCGGCCCGCAAATTCCCCCTCGACGACCACGTTCTTCCCCTCG
>CAZYNY010000210.1:0-2855 GCA_964648095.1 uncultured Nitrospirota bacterium
GTCCAATCGGACCGGTTCGATCCCCCGCCGGTGAATTTCTTCAGGGTATGGTCCCAGTGGAAGATTCGGGTGTTGACCAGTTGGGCAAAGAACCAGACGTCCTGCCAGCCGGTAAACGGGAGGGTGATATAGGTCTCGGCGTTGATCATGGCGGTCAGGGTGTCCTTCTTGACCACCCCATCGGTTAACGTGCGATGGCGGCCCGAGGCCGGGATGAATCCCCTGCCGGGCGCCTCGAGCCGGGGGAGCATACCAGCGTTCTCGGCAGCGGTGGTCCAATAGTCGTTCAGGGTGTAAAGCATCTCCCACCGGAAGAGCCACTGGTTGCCGCCCGGGAGGGTCAGGCTCTTGTCCACGGCCCCCCCGATGTAGTGGAGCCGGACGTGCTGGGGCTCGACGAAGAGGGTGGGGAGCGTCGGGGAGGGGGGGGACGGGGAACTGAACCTCCCGGACGAAATAAGTGGGGCTCTTCTTCCAGGCGTAGAGGTAGTTCAGGGTGAAATCGAAGCCCTGGACGTTTTGAAAATTCAGCCGGACTCCATACTCGCTCTCCCCCCAGTCCTCCGGCCGATCAGTCTTCTGGAGGGTCAGGAAGGAAGGAAAGGGAAAGAGGGTGAAGGGGGAGTTGAGGCTGCCCGCCGGAGCGAAGAGGTCGGGCTCGAAGTCGGGGACCCAGAGGAGCTGGAGGCTCGCCTGGGGGGAGAAACGAACCTCGAAGTTGAACATCCAGAGGGCCCGGCGGGTGAAGTCCCATTCCATCTGGTCGGAGATGAGCTCCCGCTGATCCTGGGGGTTGACTTTGTCCAGGATCCTGAAGAGGTCGGTCTTGCCCCAGACCACCTGTTGTTTCCCCAGCCGGAGGGCCCAGGGACCCCGCTGGCTTTCCAGGAAGAACTCCTTGAACCACCGCTTCTGGCTGCGCCACCAGGCAAAATCGTGCCGGGCGTCCGGCCTTCGGTCCGTGTGGGTCCGGCTGAGGTCGAAGAGGCCGCCCCCCAGGTCGGGGAGGAGAGGGGCGCCCCTTCCACCGGCTTTAACCCCCTGCGGAAGCACATTACCCGGGGCCTGATGGAGGCCTTCCCCAACCTGGAGGTCAAGGGACACTTCTACCATTTCACCGACGCCCTCCTCCACGACAACTTCAATCCCCGTTTCGACCGAAAGCCTTTCAGGAGCCAGAACTTCGGCAAGGTGGAAAACTGGCTTCAGCTCAAGTACAAATAGTTACCAAACCAATAGTATTTTATGGTATCTATTAGTTTCGCTTCATCCTACCTGGAAGACTATAGGCTTCCCAGTAAACCGTGAGAAGATATTCAATGCCCCAACGTGATCGGCATCTGCCTCAAATCCACATCGCAGACACTTGAACCACTCCCCCTTGCGATTTTCCTTCTCCGTGTGTCCGCAATCCGGATTGGGACACTTCTGAGAAGTGTAGGCAGGATCAACTTTGTGACACTGGACGCCAGCTACTTCACAAAGCTGAGAGATTCTCGTTAGAACATGGCTGTAAAGCCAGAAACCGAATTTTCGGGTGTGTCCCACTTATCCAACCTATCCCAACCGGTGAGACTTGACAGGGCGAATAATATCGGGAAAATTTCTTCTTGAGACAAACTGTTTCGAGGAGGAGAGTCCGATGGCCCTGGAATTCTTGGTTCCGATCTCTACGGAGGTCATGGAGCAGAACCCCGAGTGTGTCACGGGTGGAGAGTGCCGGGACGGGGTCCTGGTCATCTACCTGGATGCGATGAAACAAGACCCCTGGCAGCGGTTGGGATTGCCCCGGGAGACCCCCATCCACTGGGAAGCGCCCTACAAGATAGAGGTTCAGGAGTTGTCGGGACTGGGTCTGCCCATTCGCTACTGTGTCACCACCGCCCAAGGCTGGTATGAAGATGACCAGGGGCAGCGGCACTACTTTGTGCCCGTGCTCCAAGGCCTGTGCCTCCGGCGCAAGGTCTCCCAGGTAGCCATGCGAGCTGGTGTCTTCCTGTCGGTCATTGCCGGGATTGGCTGCCGGAGGGCGGCCTGGCTGTTGGGGGTCCTCTTCCAGGTGATGGTCAGCAAATCCGCCATCGACCGCTGGATCGATGATGTGGCGGAAGGATTGCCCAGCGCCGATGTCATTATTCAAGAGCTCAACCGCAAGAAGCCTATTACCGAGGGCCACTTCGATGGCTACTTCCCTCGGGGGAGAAAGGGCAAATGCGTGCTGGTGCTGAAAGATGAGCATGGCCGCATCCTTGCCACCGAGGAGGTCAAGGCAGAGGAGGAGGCCCAAGTGAAGCCTTTTCTGGAGCGGATGAAGAGACTGGGACTGAGGATCAAGTCCTTCTACATCGATCACAACCCGGCCCTCAAGAACGCCATCCAAGCCGTCTACCCAGAGGCCCTCATCCAGTATGACTACTTCCACATCGTTCAGAATATCTGGAAGAAGCTCTGGAAGTATGCCCTCTCCCACCGAAGAGAGGTCCAGGCCCGCAGCCAAGAGGTCACCACCCCCTGGTACCGGGATAAGCTGGAGGCGCTGGCCAAGACCCTCTGGAAGAAGCGCTATCTGCTGTTTAAGGCCGATGAGCGGATGAGCCCCGAGGAGAAGCAGCAGCTGGTTGAGATCATGGAGGCCGATCCCAAGGTGGGGAAGCTCCGCACCTTCATGAAAGGAGTCTGGCATATCTTCCGGGATAGCCGCGATGAGCAAGAGGCCCGCGACGCCCTCGAAGCCCTCAAGAAGGTCAAGATCGAGCCCCTGGCCCAGGGCCACCTCCAGAAGGTCTTCTCTTTCCTGGAGGAGCACTTCGAGCAGATGATCACGTATCTCAAGCATGAGAACGTCCGACGTAACT
>CAZYNY010000211.1:0-2853 GCA_964648095.1 uncultured Nitrospirota bacterium
TGCCGGAGCTGTCCTGGACAGTAACCTCCAGGAGCGCATCCGGATCGGCTGTAGTGACTCCGATAGTCATGGTCTCATATGCAGAATAGGACGTGGCAGGCTGACTTATTCCATCTATAACCTTAGTCAGGTTGATAGGATTGATCTGGGCGGATGATATGATCCCGGAATCTGATAGGGCACGAAGAGCAAGGGCAGTGGAATATGGATCTTCATCCCAGGAGCCGTCAGGGAGCTGGGATGAGGTAAGATATGAGATGGCTGTGCTTCTGCTTATCAGATCTAAGGTGGATCGGGTAAGGGCCTGGTAGGCCAGGGCTGTTTCAAAGATGCTGTTACCAAAGCTTCCATCCGGGTTTTGTCTTGATATAAGATAATTGCTTGCAGAGCTTAGAGATGAGGTAAGGTTAATGGAGCGCTTGAAATCATTTAGCACTAAAAAGGCCATAGCGGTATAGAATGCCTCGCTCGGCTTATCTTTTATCGCTCCAAAGCCACCATCACTATTCTGATTTGATAGGAGATAGTTTATGGCGTTAGAGGCTGTAGTTGTATCTGCTACGCCTGCTTTCTTTAAGGCAGAAAGGGCCGAGAGGGTATTTATTATATCACTTGTATACTCCTTCTCTAAATCGATCCCAAAACCCCCATCTGTCTGCTGGGCAGATTTGATGGATGCCACAAGACTTGTCACGTCAGCCCCTGTTGGAGCAAGTGTCTCAATCTTCAAAGATAGGTCATCTACACTGTTGGGTGTCTGGGCTGATAGAAAACCCAGGGAATTATTCAGACTGATATCGGTTATTCCCATAAGCTGTAAGGTCCTGGCAGTTGTAGCCGTGGTTTGCAATGGAGCATTAAGCGAAGTTTCCGTCCCACCCCAACTTCCATCTGTATTCTGGGTGGAGTAGAGATAGAATAGGCCATTGTCTATGGAGGGTTGCTGGGCAAATGCAATGCCTCCTGCCAGGATAAGGGCAATAATGAGAAACGGAGCAGTAATCTTGTAAATGTAATAGTTCATTTTATTCCGTATTTCTCCTGAAGAGATTTCAAGAACCCAATATTTTCTTTATGCATTGGGTCAGCCTTCATCCTCTCAATCTCTATCTTTGCCTCATCCGGTTTAATCCTGAGATAGATTACTATGGATATCAGTGACAGCATAATATCCTGACCTCTTATAAGTTCAAGAAGGGCTTGCAGGACCTTAATCTGTTCTTCTGAAGGCAGATTTGAGTAGAGTTCAATGGATCTGTCATATTCTTCCTGGGTCTTCTTGCTAAATCGTCTGGTAAAGATAAATTTCATCTCCTTAGGAAGCCTTATCTCAAAGAACTCCAGCGCTATCCGAAGATCTCGTTGTTGCTCCTCATACCTAGGATCGGCCAGCAATCTCCTTATAATCGGTTCTGCCTCATATAATTCAAGGTCTGAACATACATATGCTGCACTACCATGAATATGTGCTGAGAAGTCAATTTCCGTCTGGAGGATTTTTAACAAAATCTTCCTTACGTTCTCCTTCTGATTATGGGGCAATAAATCGTAATATTTTTTCTTGAATTCAATATACTCATATGCCCCCCCCATATATGGCTTTCCTTGCAGTATTTCAATTACCTCAAGCTCTAATTTATCCATGGAATCTTGGGAGGCCGCCAGCTTCTTTTTGTAAGACCTCATCCGCAATGATCGAATACATGATTTTATAGCAGCCCCTGGGAGTCCTAGCCATCCTTCGCTCATTTGAGCTATCGGGCCTCCAATAATATTAGACCATGACCTACAAACAATACCTTTCTACCATCTTCAACTAGGTCTCCAAAAGGCCTAAGGTATTGATGCGGAAAGATAACTGACAAATGGATGATCGGCACCCGAAGCCTGTCAACCTCCACATCGACATACGATGTAACACGTTCTGGATCAGGGGCATCCCTAGGCATCCTCAGTGTGGTGGCAATAAATATACGATCTTCTAGTGTGTTGGGTTCAATAAATAGGTCAGTAAGATAAACCCCAGGTATTATTAGATCCCCACCCCAGTCCTCACCTTCCCTAATTGTTCTTGGTGGTGTATTCCATATTCGTGTTGCACTTTCTATAGTTGTATAATGTCTAAATGTCTCATAAAGAGGAGGAATCTTATCTATCAATTTGTTAACAAGATCAAAAATCATAACAGCCAAAATAATATAAAACAATAGGTTAAATAATCTTATCTGGGGGTCTATTGCAATATCCCCTGGCTGCGACAAAGGCGGTAAAGGAATAGACAATTCCATAGAAGTTGTCCCAAAAGTAGATGATTCATTTAGCGCTAGACCTGAAGAATTGGTCAACCCTTTTACTACCATTGCAGCAGCGATTGTGGGAATTTGTGGAAGGGGCATAACAAGTGATCCACCCGTATCACTGGTACCTCCTGCCAGCCCTCCTGAAATCATATAGGCTCCTGCACCTGTTATAGGATCTAGGATAATATATCCTGTCCCGGCCCATCCATTGTGGATGATTTCCTGTCCTGGAACCTGGACAACCTTTCCTGCATTGACAGCATCCTGGATGTTGGATTTGACCTGATCTGAGATCTGCAGTAAAGGAAGGGCATTGGCAATATTATCCCTGCTGATAGAATAAATAGGGATACCCAGATCATTGGCTAAAGCTAAGATTCTAACAGCAGATACCCCATCCCCAATATTCCCTCCAAAGAGCTGATCGAATATAAGACCTTCCAATGAAGAGGCCATAATCCCTGAGAGGGTAAAATAAGAGAATGCCTTTGATGTGTCTCCCCCTTTGTGGATAGCTGTCTGTAAATCATGAGCGATATCTAATGTCCTGCTC
>CAZYNY010000212.1:0-2774 GCA_964648095.1 uncultured Nitrospirota bacterium
GGGCATGTGTTAGGGTCTGGGTAGCCAGGGTGCGGAGAGAAGGCTCGGCGGTAGCCAGGGCCTCGTCTGTGATGGGCAGGCGTTCCGCCGGTGGGGTTTCGGTGCCGGACAGGTGCCCCTGGAAGAGTTGCTGGAAGATGCCGGTGGCGTTGTTAGCCCAGTGCTCGTTTTCGGCAGCAGTGAAAGCCAGCAACACTCGGGCAGCAGTAGGGAAGGTCTCCCTGCGGAAGCAGAGCTTTTCCAGGGCCCAGACGAGATTTCGCCGTCCAGGTCCCACTTGCAGCAGTTCCTCTCGCGTCTGATTACCAAATACTCTTTCCATCGTTTGTGTCGCTGCTTCGGGGTTCACCTCCGCCAGAGAACGAAAGAGCCGGGAACCCCATTTAGAATTCAGCACTTCCGCTTGGCCAAAAGGGCCGAGTTCTCCGCATAGATCCCGGACCAGATCGCGTGCCTCGGGGAGGAAGTCCAGTTTGGCCACGCGGTCACATAGTGCCTCCGACAAGCCACCAGGCATCTCCCTGGCGATCAGTTCGCAGGCACGTTCTGGGCGGCAACGCCTCCACCAATCGGCGGCCAAACGCACAGCAAGTGGGAGAGGAACCACGCGGATGTATCGTCCGCGCTTATCGATGATGCCACGCCGTTTAAAATCCTCAATATGGCGATAGAAGTTATCAGGGTTGACTCTACTGACGTGGTCTGCCACGAAGAGATATTCTTCCTTGCGATCTTCGGTATAGCCAACTTGTTCAAACAGAGCACATGCGGAGATAACCTCCCTGGCTTGCTCATTGCCTGCCCTGCCACCCCAGAGCAGTCTTTCGACCAAGAGGTCATCTTTCAAATAGCCCATTTCGGCATCTTCGGTGAGGCGGGCCTCGGCCAAAATCACTGCCATACGGGGAAAACCCTGGGCGTAATGAGCAACGCGATTTAACTCCGCATCGGGTAGGTCTTTGTAGACATCTTTGAGCATTTCTTTTATGAGGCTGTCCGGAGACTGTTTCAGGCAGATGGTTGGGAGGGCGGTCGCCATTTCGGGGTTACAATCCAGCGTAAGCAGACTCAGTCGGCTCTTTGCATGCTCGATTTGTATTTGCAATTTCTGGTGCAAGCTAAGGTCGCAGTTGTCCACCACCAGAATTCCTTCGAGGCCCTGGGCAATCCAATCCGAGACGGTGGCTGCCAAGTGGGGGATATCGAGGGCGGCATCCAGATATACGACCCGATGGTGCAGTTTATCGGCAGGTCTTTCCTCCGCCGATGAGCGAAATGTCTCCAGGGCAAGACGGGTCTTGCCCAAACCTGGTAGACCGACGATGCGTGCTACTCGTCCCGGTTCAGAGAGGTCACGACGGAGTTGGGCAATGTATTTATCGCTGACATCGCTGGGGATGAAGGAGAAGCGCTGGTATTCGGTTCGCTCACTCCAGTATTCCCAGGTTTGTATGCCGGGTAACAGCGGCCGTCCCAGCCAGTGACAAACGGCTGCGATCGCTGATACAAAGCAATTGGTCCAGTCCCGGATCTTGTTAGAGTCGTAGATATGGAGGTCAGCAGTATCTGCGTAAGTTTTGCCAGCCTCCCTGATCACTTTCCGTATTGCATCGATTCGGTCCGAGATCTGAAGCTTTGCCATAGCTTGGGTAGAGAACAGGACATAACTTCCGCCAGCGTCGAGCACACGTTCAACCTGGGGCTTCAAAACATTAGAGTTTTTGCGGCGCACCTCATTGGCACAATCCGCAGGCCCCATATCCGTTGCCTTGCATTGAAACATGGTCAGCCGATTGGGGATATAGTCCGTGCGCGTTGGTCCATCGGACCACTCGATGCGCCCATCCTCTCCTCCATCCGGCACATAGATGTGTAAGTTGACACTGACGCCGGAAGCAGCGATGCGAAAACGGGCCGCTTCGAGGTGCAGAAGCCTGCGCAGCAGGGCCGTAAGCTGGACATCGTTGAGTCGATTTATCTCTTCATGTGTGATTTCAAATAGCTGCGTCATCTGAGGTCACCCTGTTGAAACTGTGTCCAATCCTGTCCAGGCTTACTTTTCCGATTCAATGTTTAGGTAGTTCTCTGGTCCTTTCTTGATCCGTATCACAAGGATGGTTACGACTTGCTTCTCATCATCTACCCGGTAGATGATGAGCCAGCCGTTCAGCCGAACTCGGAAACGCCCGGGGCGGTCTCGAAGCTCCTTCTGTCTGTAGAGTATCCATTGTATCACTAATCTCCATTCAGAGATAAACTTTTCCAAGGTAGGGGCAATCTCCTGGGACGGGGGGGGAGTGGGTTGTGGCCAATTCTTGTTTCCCCGCGCAGAAAGCTTGCTACGGGAATACGCTTTGTGCGGCTCTCTGATCGAGCCTTGACAGGGAGCGCGTGGAGCTGTACGCTGATGTAAGGAGTCTCCTTGAGATCAGAGGAAGAAAGATGACCCTTTCGGCCGAAAGGCAGACTGCGTGCATCGCGGTTGCTCTGCCAGGGAGGGCTTCATGATCGTATGTCGTTGGCTTATTGCTGCCGTGCTGGTGTTGGGCGCTCTTGCTGGGATCGGCGAGGCGATCCCACGCTGGATGATGTCCCCTGGTATGGAGCGCTACCGGACTAACCCGGTCGCATACGCGGTCGCACAGGCCGCCTATGATACCGTCTGGATGCTTAATGACAATCCAATCGGGCGGGCTCCTTATCCCCGGGGCTCGGGTCCGGCGGGTCTGGTGCGAGCTAGACCACTATACCGACGGGGAGCCAGGCAGTCTGCA
>CAZYNY010000213.1:0-2733 GCA_964648095.1 uncultured Nitrospirota bacterium
TTGGAATCGGGACTGACGATGAGGAGGACGCGCCCTTTGCGAACGCGGTCGGCGGCGTCTTCGATCCTGGGCAAGGGAAGAACATCTTCGTAGGCAGTCTTGCGGGTAGGCTTGAACATCGCCGTGAGGCGGTGGCGAATGAGATCGTCTACCTGGTTTTCCGGCGCGTCGTGCGCGAGGCTCTGCAGGAGCTTGGTGAGGTTCTCCTGGCGATCGAAGTAATAGCGGCCCTCCGGGGTGTGGTGCAGATACCAGGCAGACTTGTCTAAGTCCTCAAAGGCAGCAAGGAAATCCGACGGCTCGCGCAACGGTGAGACGAGGCACTCGACCATTTCCTCACGGGTGAGACCCTTCACGGCGTTAACGGCGGTAGAGAGGCTGGCGGTCAGCAGCAGCGAGCCGACCTGGGTGGCGGCTTCCTTGCCGGTCTTCAGGTCAATCACCTGCGCGTGCGCCGAGGCATTGCCGTCCCAGAGGTCCTTGGCGATGACGTCGCGCATGCCGGAGATCTCGGTGAGCTTGTCGCGCACCTCCTGAATCTCGAGGTGGAAGTGCTGCGGGCCGATGAGGAAGACGTCATTGGCCTGGCGTTCCCATACGGAGCGCAGGAGGCGGGAGACCAGCTCGATCAAGCCGCGTGTTTGCTTGAACTGCTCATTTTCCTTAAAGAGGGCGATAAGGTTTTTCAGGCGCGGGTGGAACGGATAGGTGGCGGCGATTTCATCCGCGATGGCTTCAGCGCCGCGATTGGCGACCTTGGACTTGCTGGCTTCCTCCAGCTTCTTGCCGTAGCTGGCGGCGATGTCGCCGATCTCGGCCTTATCTGGCAGCGTTTTGAAGAGGCGCTTGCGAAGAATGTCGTAGATCTCGTTGGCGGCAAGGTCAACGGGTGTGATGTTGCGTTCCTGCCGACCCAATTCCTGCCGGGCATCTTCGAGCGCGCGATGGATAAGCCGGGTGCCGGTGTCATAGGTAGCAGCAAGGTCAGAAACGACGATGCAAACGTTGCTCTTCTTCCCTGCCGCAGTGAGAAGGTTGGCAAATGCACGGGTGGCGATGTCGGCGACGGTGCCGTTGCCCACCTTCTGCGTGTCGAGGTAATGGAAATACGGCGGCATCTCGTCGAGCAGGATGAGGATGGGCTCAGTGCCATCGAAAAGCTTGAGCCAGTCTTTCTCGTCCGGCGCCTTGGGGCCGCTGTTCCAAAAGGCTTTGAATTGCTCGCCTTTGCCGAGTTGGTTGGCGATTTCGCCCCAGAAAAAGTGGTCTGGGTTGTTGCGCCCGTTGAAGGCAGCGATGTTGGCGGTCTTGAATGCTTGGGCATGAAGGACGCCGGCACAATGCTTTGTGCGGAGATCCGGGTGCTTCGCGAGGAGACCAAAGCCAACGAGCAAGTGGGTCTTACCGCCGCCCATGGCCTGCTTGAGGTGAAAGACGCCCTGGGTAGAGACGCCAGCGAGCCGGGCAATGCCCTCGCTGATGAGGTCCTGCATACCCTGGGTAATGTGGGTCTTCTCGAAGAACTGGGCGCCGTCGCCTTCTGCAGTGATCAGTTCATCAAGCTGCTCGATCTGGTCGCTGAGCTTGATCGAGAGCGCATTGGGCTGAAGCTGACAGGCATCACGGATGGTTTTCATAGTCTGGTCACTCCCATTAAAGGAAAAGTTCCTTTCTTATGTACGGGAGCATCGGATCGTCCTCACTGCGTCGTTTTGGGTCGCTCCAACGATGGCATATTCGGTAGCTACGCAGTCTTCACCACGTATTGAAGGCTTTGAAGCCTCTGTACTCTACTCTCTCCGAGGTTTCCCTGTCAATAAAGAAAAAGTTAGAAACCTCGTCTTCCCTTTCTTATCCCTTATGGCTCCCTCTGCGCGCCCCGTCTCGGCGCCGAACAGAGGGGGAGAACGCCGCCGGCCGGCTCGATCGATGTGACAGGAGGCGATTTTTGCGGTATGATGGAGAGCGCTTCCTGCGCCTGCGACGAGCTCAGGCGAGCGTCAAGGATGCCCTGACGATTCATAATGGTACAGCGATCGCCGTGGTCGGGTCAAGCCCGGGCGCGGCCTATCAGGTGGGAGGAATTTTGAGGACCGCCATCTTCGAATCGTTCGATGCCGCTCATCGCGGGTGGGCGGCCTGCCTGGACCGCCCCCGGGCGGTGCACGTGGCCCATCGGCTTGAGGAGGTCTTGCCCGCGCTCGGGAAGGCGGAGGAGGCGGCCCAAAGGGGCCACTGGGCGGTCGTGATGCTCTCCTATGAAGCGGCGCCTGCTTTCGATCCGGCCCTGGTCGCCTACGCCCCGGGGGAGCTCCCGCTCGCCTGGTGCGCGATCTTCGACCAGGACTCTCCCCCTCCCCCCGAAACCCCAGGGGGCGCGTACGAGGCGGAGCCGTGGGAGCCCCAGGTCACACGGGACCAGTACACCAGCGCCATCCGGAGGATCCGGGATGAGATCGCCAGCGGGGAGACCTACCAGGCCAACTACACCTTTCCCCTGCGGTGTCGCTTCCAGGGGGACCCGTGGACCTATTACCGCCGTCTGTGCGCGGCCCAGGGGGCCGGATACTGCGCCTACCTGGACCTGGGAAGGTATCGGCTCCTCTCCCTCTCTCCCGAGCTGTTCTTCGAGCGCCGGGGGGAGACCCTGATCGCGCGTCCGATGAAGGGGACCCTGGGCCGTGGCCGCTGGATGGAGGAGGATGTCGAACAGGCGGGCCGGCTGGCCGCCTG
>CAZYNY010000214.1:0-2729 GCA_964648095.1 uncultured Nitrospirota bacterium
CCTGTTTGGGGTCATGCTGATCATCCTCAACAAAGAGTTTAATCTTCTTTCCTAACACCCCGCCCTTTTCGTTCCATTCTTCAACAGCAAGCTCAACGCCATGCTTGAGATCATTCCCCTGCTTGCTCTGATCACCGGTCATAGGGCCTACTACAGCAATCCTGACAAGATTCTCCTCGCCTTTTGTGCAACCCCAAAGGCTTAAGGCTGCGAATAGGATTATGATAGTCTGTTTTGTAAACATAATTTGATCAAAGATAATCTTCATTAGTGATTGGGTCTGATTATATGGTATATATGCTTGATATGTCAAGGAATTATACTCGGTCACTAAATATGGATTTCTTAGATGGATGCCTTCTCTTCATAGTTTCAGTTTCTTCTATAATAGCCTTCCATTTTTTATCCATCTCGGCTTTATGCTCATAATAATATGAAAGGGCATCATGTACCTGTGAGAGGCTTAGATGAGGGAGTGTAACAATAATATCCTCAGGGCGTATCCCCATAATCTCATATCTAACAGCTATATCCAGGACTCGAATACCAGTGCCGGAAATAACAGGCTCACCTCCTCTTATTTTTTTGTTAGTTATGATATAAGGGTGCTTAACTTTCTCTTTGGGTAGTGGATTCATTTCTTCCTCTCCTTTACCTATCTCATTTTTTAAATCTTGGCATAGGGGCAAAGAACTGTCAAGTTTCTTATGCTGATCCAGGGTATCATGGTCTTTATAATCTCAAGAACACGAAGCTGGATATCATAGGGAAGTTTATCAATCCGGGCAATAAGATTATCTTTTATAGCAGATAGCGTAACGATTCGCAGGCTCAACAACGTATCACCACCTTGATTTTACAAATTAGAAAGTATATTCTAATTTGCATGATAATCCCAAGAAAGGTCAAATCTCTGCTAGAGCAGCGGTTAAAATCGTATCCTGCTGTGGTATTAGTCGGGCCTCGTCAGTCCGGCAAAACCACATTGGCGCGTTCTTTATCAACTGAATATTTTGATCTTGAGCAAGAAGCTGAACGATTAAGACTGGATGTTCAATGGCCTTCTTTGATCAAGACCAGATGTCTCATAGTGCTTGACGAAGCCCAGACTTGGCCGGAATTGTTTCCGCGGCTGCGTGGCGCAATTGATGAGGATCGTCGCCGGAATCGCCGCTTTCTGCTATTGGGCTCCGTCTCACCGGCGCTTATGAAACATGTTTCTGAATCCCTAGCCGGGCGCCTCTCACTCATAGAATTAAGCCCTTTTACCCTCTCTGAACTTCCAGACACCCCGCTGAGGGAACTCTGGTTGAGAGGCGGCTTTCCGGATGGCGGCATACTGACATCCAGCCTCTATCCCCAATGGCAAAAGGATTATCTCGACCTTCTGACACAGCGCGATTTGCCAAACTGGGGACTGAGCGCCAAACCACAGGTGATGCAGCGCCTGCTCAAAATGTTAGCGGCCGTTCATGGTCAATTGTGGAATGCCTCACAGATTGGACAAAGCCTCGGCCTTTCTTATCATACGGAGGGTTTCTTCTCAAACCTGTGATTACGGTAATACCATCAACCTGAAAAATTCTGGAGCGGGAAACGGGATTTGAACCCGCGACCCTCGCCTTGGCAAGGCGATGCTCTACCGCTGAGCTATTCCCGCATTTTTTATATAATTTAGACTATTCGACCACCTTTTCCACTATGAAACCCTTCTCAATTACATCAGAGCTCTTAACCACCAGGGCAGTCGAGGTATTCTCCTGAGAAGTGAGTATCTTAAGGCTTCCTATGAGGACCTCGGCAGAAAGACCTTCCTCGTCAATAGAATAGCCTTTTGTCTTCTTCCCCTCCCTATAAATAAGGAATCTATCACCAGGAAGTACCCCTTCCATCCGCCCCATATCAATATACACTATATCAAATTGGGCATTGGCCACCTTGCCTTCATTGGTTTCCACTATATAACCCCATAGCCTGAGCCTTTCCTGGGCCTTGTCGCCCGGGACTTCCGGCGCCTGTGCACGCGGGATGATCTGATCTCCTTTTGTAATGTAATCAATGGATCTGACTATATCAGCCGTAATCAGATCGTCCTTTACCTCTATTACCTTAATAACGCCAAGGTTCCTGATAAGATCGCCAATAGGCTTTCCGGTCTTTGGATGTATTACTTTTTTTACCCTCCTAACTACTGCATAGCTGTCACCTATGATGGGTGTCTCTCCCTTTGGCGCCTTTATAAAGACCCTGTCCCTTTCCCCCAGGAGCTCCCTGTTATCCTTGGAACCAATAATAGACCCGCCATCTATGCTGCTATCCCCTATATAGTCTATTGATATTAGTTCATCCCTCTTTTTAAACATTTCGGGGGGCACTTGCAACCTAAGTTCTTTTTTAACAGCCTCTAAATCACCTATTTTAGATTCAGCTTTAGGTTCAGTGACCCTGTCAGGCAATACCCTCTCCTCTTCCAGGTTCATCTCAGAACCTTTAGATTGCAGGGGCATCATTTCCTCCCCTTTATCCTCAGTCACAACCGGCTCTTCCACTTTATTGTCTGGAGAAACAAGGGAAGATAGTGCTCCCTTTGCCTCTTCTGTCGTGGTTGTATCTTCTGTCTTTAACATACCTGGAATGTTCAATTTATTGCCAGGATATATAAGATCTGGATTCACAACATATTTATTCCCCTTCCAGATCTCGGGCCACAGGAAAGGATTTTTCAGGTA
>CAZYNY010000215.1:0-2704 GCA_964648095.1 uncultured Nitrospirota bacterium
TAGCCTGGCGCTCAAGTCGGATGGCACGGTGTGGGCCTGGGGTCTCAATGGCTTTGGCCAGTTGGGCGACGGGACCACGACGAATAGAAACCTGCCGGTTCCGGTGAGCGGGCTCACTGGAGTCACCGCCGTGGCCGCAGGCGCGCTTCACAGCCTGGCGCTCAAGGCCAATGGTACTGTCTGGGCGTGGGGCTACAACTATGACGGGCAACTGGGTGACAATAGCGTCACAACCAGGACCACGCCGGTGCAGGTAAGCGGCCTCAGTGAGGTTATGGCCATAGCCGCCGGTGGCAGTTACAGTATGGCACTCAAGGCCGACGGCACGGTGTGGGCCTGGGGTTATAGCGGCGCCTACAGCATCGGTGGGGGGATAGGAGAGTCGGTGGGGGAGGGGGGTATGTCACCACAGGCTGTTCCGATGGACTTTAACAGGACCAGGGTTCCCGAGCCGGTCACCGGCCTGAGCGGAGTGGCCGGCATCGCCGCCGGCGGCAGCCATGCCCTGGCTGTGAAACCCGATGGCACGGTGTGGGCCTGGGGCCTGGGAGCGTTCGGGCAATTGGGCAACGGGGCCTTCGTCAACAGCGCTTCTCCGGTCCAGGTGTATGGCCTCATCGGGGTGGCGGCGGTGGCGGCGGGGATGAACTACAGCCTGGCCCGCAAATCCGATGGCACGATATGGGCGTGGGGAAGCAATCCTGCCGGCCAGTTGGGCAATGGTACTACTACCAACAGCCCTGTCCGGGTGCAGGTGAGTGGTGTTGGCTCAAGCACGGCTATTACGGCGGGGGCCTCCCATAGCCTGGCTACAGGGGAGACGGCGCCCGTCCCGACACCGTCGGTCACGCCTGCTCCACCGCCAGGCCCGGCGCCCGACTGGGCGCAGCAATTTGGCGCCAGTTCCTCCGATGATATCTCGGGGGTGGCTGCGGATGGCGCGGGAAATGTATATGTTGTAGGTTCTACCTATGGTAGCCTGCCGGGCTCGACAAGTTCCGGCTCCCAGGACACGTTTGTCCGCGCCTATGGACCTTCGGGGACCGTTCTCTGGACCGACCAGTTCGGCGGCAGCTCGTGGGACTACGGCTCGGGCATAGCCGTAGATGCCCAGGGCAATACTTACATTGTTGGCTCCACCGGCGGCGCCATTACCGGCCAGACCACGGCGGGGGGCACCGACGCTTTCCTCCGTAAATATGACAGCTCGGGGAATGCCGTTTGGACCATGCAGTTCGGCACCACCGGAACGGATGCCGCGACCGGTGTGGCCGTGGACGCCTCCGGCTTCGTCTACCTGGCAGGGTATACCGGCGGCACGCTTCAGCAATCGTATGGCGGTGATGACGCCTTTCTTCGCAAGTATGACCCTTGGGGCACCCACGTGTGGACTCGCCAGTTTGGCACCAGCTTCTCGGACAAAGGTTATGGGGTAGCCTCGGACGGAATCGCGAAGATTTACGTGGTAGGCGAGAGCGCAGGCGATGCCTTTATCCGCGGCTATGATTTGTCAGGAAACCCCCTGTGGGCCGATACCTTTGGTACCATTACCGGAGACTATGCCCGGGGCGTGGCCGTCGACGGCGCCGGTAACATTTACGTGGCCGGCGATACCGACGGCATGCTCTCAGGCCAGGCATACAATGGCAGCCGCGACCCGTTTGTCCGCAAGTATGACAGCTCGGGCAATCCTCTGTGGACGCGGCAGTTTGGCACCAGTGGCAGCGACGGCGGTGCGGCGGTGGCCGTCGCTATATCGGGCGACGTTTACGTCACGGGCAATGTTAATGGTACGCTTCCGGGCCAGGCGTCATCCGGTGCGCGGGATGCCTTTGTCCGCAAGTATGATGGGCTGGGAAACGTTCTCTGGACGAGCCAGTTTGGCAGCGCTTCCAGCGACTATGGCAGAGGCATAGCGATTGGTCCAACGGGCAATGTCTTCGTGGCCGGCTCGGCCGGCAATGCCCTTCCTGGCCAGACATGGGCGGGAGCGAGCGATGCCTTTGTCGGGAAGTATGAACAGACTCTGGCGCCAGCTCCGTCACCTACACCGGAACCGACGCCGACGCCTTCTCCTACCCCGGCGCCAACTCCAACACCCTCTCCGACACCGGAGCCTGCGCCTTCGCCGACGCCCTCGCCGTCTCCCCAACCGTCGCCGTCACCAGCACCCATGCCTTTAGCTGGCGATGTCAATGGGGACGGGGTCGTAAACGCCACGGACCTGACACAGGTAGTAGCGTCTTTCAACAAGAGCGCCGGCGATCCGGGTTTCAACACGGGCGCCGATATCAATGGGGACGGTACCGTTGACCTCTACGACCTGGTCATCGTCGGTCTTAATCTGGGCAGGACGCGCTGATGTGAGTTATCGAGTTATCGGGTTATTGGGCTCGCCCTGCCGCAGCGAACCAAGAACTCGATAACACTTTTCACCCCATTCCCGTCGAGGGAGAGGGAATTTGCAAGGAGCTTACGAAGATGATAGAAACCACGACCGTCTATTTCGAAAAGCCGGGCCGGGCCAATACCGACAGGGTCCTCCAGATCGCCCGAAAGCGCGCCGAAGAACTGGGTATCAAGACCATTGTCATCGGTTCCAGTACCGGCGCTACCGCGGCCAGAGCGGTCGAGGTTTTTCGCGGCATGAAGGTAGTGGCTGTCAGCCTTTCCACCGGGTTTACCCACGGGGACCCGATTCCCA
>CAZYNY010000216.1:0-2702 GCA_964648095.1 uncultured Nitrospirota bacterium
GGGCATCCTCTCCTCCCCTTTATCCTCAGTTACAACCGGCTCTTCCACTTTATTGCCTGGAGAAACAAGAGAAGATGGCCTCTCCCTTGCCTCATCTGTCATGGTTGTATCCTCTGTCTTTAACATGCCCGGGATATTCAATCTATTGCCAGGATATATAAGATCCGGATTCGCAACATATTTATTCTCCTTCCAGATCTCGGGCCACAGGAAAGGATTTTTTAGGTATGCTGTGGAGATATCCCAAAGCGTATCCCCTTTTTTTATGACATATGAATCGTCTGAGGATGACTTTTTATCCTTTCCGGCATCAGTTGCAGCAAATAGAACAGGAGTGATCAGCACAAGAAGAACCAGCATGACGATATCCCGGATTTTATTATGCTTCATCTTATTTCTCCCTTTATAGTCTCTCATTTTAATCCATACTAAGATACCAGATATCCATAAGATGTCAAGAACAATGTCTCCTGGTGCCGAAGGGGGGACTTGAACCCCCATGGGGTCACCCCCACTAGACCCTGAACCTAGCGTGTCTACCAGTTCCACCACTTCGGCATCTGGCTGGAATATCGTAACAAAGAGACGACGAGGTGTCAATACAAAATGGGATATCTGTCCTCAAATTGACATTAATCTTTTTCATGTGTTATTTTAACAAAAATTTTAAGGTGTTATTTATGGCAGAAAAAAGAGAGATCACCTGGGATGATGAGGCGAGGATTAGACTTGAAAAGGCGCCAGCTCCACTGAGGGGGATGGTAAAGAGGCTGACTGAGAAACGGGCAACTGAGATGGGATGCCAGGTTGTGACCTCTGATATCCTTTCAAAGATCAGGACAGAACTGATGGGCGGCACAGAAGATACCCCTGCTCCCATGATTTCCTGGACAGATGAGGCCAGAAAAGAGCTTGAGAATATCCCTGATTTCCTAAGAGATATTATAAGGAGGATTGCTGAGGAGACCGCAATTAGCGCAGGGCTCAAGACCGTAGATATCGGCCTTCTGGACAGATTGAGCGCCAATACCGAAGAGTCACATGAAGGGAGACCTGAATCACTGCCATGGTCTGATTCTGCCAGGGATCTAATAAAAAAGAGGATCGAAAAGATACCTGACATAGCCTCAGAGTCAGTGAAGTCGATGCTTATAAAAGAGGCAGAAGATTGGGCGCGGGCAAAAGGAATAAATGAGATAACCGAGAAGGATCTTCTCCAGAGCTGGAAGGAATCCTCTGTGTCTCCGGTTGAGTGGAGCGAGGAGGCGCTAAGGAGGCTTGAGAAGGCCCCTGATTTTATAAGGAATGGGATTAGGAAGGCTGCCGAAAAGAGGGCGAGGGGGATAGGCGCTAAAATAATAACCTCTGAGATGCTGACATCATTCAGAAATGATGCGATGATGAAGGCAGTAAAGAGGATAAAACGCTTTGGCCATAAAGAGCTTACATTTGATGCCTTTGATACAGCCATCCAGAAGATGAAAAAGCTCCAGACACCAGAGGCCAAAAAAAGACTCTCCGACATAAGAGAATATGTGACAAAGAAGGGGAAGATAGGGCTGATAGATAAGGAAATACTCGACAGGATGAAGGGCTACCTGAAAGATGAGGCGGATGGCCAATCAAAAATAGACGGAGATCCTTGAATATCCTCTTTGATTCACTATTCAATAAGCCAACGTTCTTCAAAAAAATAGTCCAGGTATTATTCTTTGCCACGCTCTCCAGTCTTGCACTCATAAGGATATTTTCAAGATTTGGCATGCACATCCCGGCCCAGGTAAGGAAGGCGCCGATTATTATCTTTACTTTTAAGTCCATCTTTTTTCTGGGTTCCGCAATAAGCTATGTTTCAATGGGACTTGTGATATTGGCGCTAATATATGTTTTATACCAGAAGATGAGCAGCAACAGGAAGCTCGATCTTGTCATCTCCTTTTTCCTCCTTTTTCTCCTTGTCGCAGCAATCTTTTCATATGTTATGAACACTAATTTGGCGGCATCATTCATAAATGACATAGCAACTGTAACGTTGATATTGTTATTGTCGATAACCAGCCTCTCTATATTAAAAAAAGGGTCAGAAAAGGTTATGACGGCCTTCCTTGGATTAGCCTATCTCTGTTTCTTCTATTTTAAAATATCTCAGGGTCTGTTTATTGTGTTTAAAATGACAAGTCCGCCACCCCTTATCTCGGGGATGGTAGGCTTGGCAGAGGCCTTTGTTGTCTTGTCCGTAATTCCCCTCTTTTTAGCCTATTCTGATATATCTACAGGCGGCCTGTCGGCCATCTTATCTAAGGAGCGGATCAAGGTTCTTATAATCCCGTCCTTCATCTCCCTCGTCTTCCTTATTATCGATCTGATAGACCCATACGCCCTGGCAGTAATAGGAACCTGGGCGCTCGGTTTTACGCTATACCTCCCTCCTTTCGTATATATACTGGCAGCATGGTTATTCACATATTCTGTTATAAGGTGCCTTATCCAGGGGAGGCCTATTGGTTATGCTTTAGGACTAATCTATTTTTCAGGATTTGCAATATCCCTGTCTTTAGAACTTCTAACCCTTATATTAGGTTTTTCTTTGATAAGTTTAGGCGAGACCTGATACCAATTTGCCTTCATTCGGCTACCTGGAAAAAAGCAGGTTGAGGTCAAGGGAGAAGAGCAGGTTGAGGTTTAGGTTAAGGTTAAGGAAG
>CAZYNY010000217.1:0-355 GCA_964648095.1 uncultured Nitrospirota bacterium
TTTCGAGGGCGATACTGAAAGTAGCAGCACACCATTACCTACTCTTCGCCTGGGAACAACCTATTACTGGCGAGTCAGAGCTACCGAGCCGGTATCGAGCCGGTGGTCGGCCACGCAATCGTTTACGACGAACCTCGGTGCAGTCGTAGCGGGGCCAGAGCTTTACAGTCCTAAAGCTGGTGCTGAAAGCATCCAGATAAAACCGGTATTCCAATGGAGTGCTTACGAGGGCGCCGAGGGCTACGAGTTATTGGTTTCGGCGAATACCTCCTTTGATAATCCTCTTATTGCCCGGACAGGCAATGCGCTCTTACCGATTAATGCCTGGCAAAGCGATGTGCCTTTGGATTACGCA
>CAZYNY010000217.1:365-2683 GCA_964648095.1 uncultured Nitrospirota bacterium
GGGCTTTCACTACTGTGTCACAGGCTATCTCTACAACAGTGATTACTCCGGCTCCTATTCCACCCCAAACACCCACTCCGACTTCATCATTTTCGCCTTCTGCATCGGCGTTGATATTGCCAAAAGAAACTACTCCCTCATTCCCGCAGTGGGTACTTTATCTGTTCGGAACATTGCTGCTGGCCATTGTCCTTTTGCTGGCCATCATACTGGTCATGGTGGTCAGAAACAGGCGCCCGTAGAGAAAGCTGAAAAAGTTTCTTAAGGAATATGGGTCTATTGTTCTGTACATTCTGCTTCCCTTGCTCTTCTTTGCTCCCGTGACACCGCCCTCATGGCCTTGCGCTCTTGCCGTATGAGCGACCTGTTGTAGGCGCGCTCGGTTTATTTGACTTTCCCGCTGGTAGTACTTATTATGTGTCCCACTATCCCCTTGAGGTATTATGGAAGGTACTTTAGTTAAGGCGACAAGATTCCCCAAGGTTTTCTTCGGTTGGTGGATGGTACTGACTGGTGGTATCATCGGCATGTGGGTTGCCGGTTTTGGCACCTATGGATTTTCGGCGTTGTTCAAGCCCATAAGTTTAGAGTTGGGCTTTAGCCGGGCAGCGGCCTCCATACCGGCCAGTATCAGCCGTCTGGAAGGAGGGCTTGAAGGCCCGATAATCGGGTGGCTTACCGATAGATTCGGTTCCAAGTGGCTAGTACTAGCTGGTGTCTCCATCGTGAGTTTAAGCCTCTTATTGATGTATTACATAAATTCCCTATGGGCTTTTGTTCTCGTCTGGGGAGTCTTATTGGGCACAGGACATAACATCGCCCTCGGTGTACCGGTGGACAGGGCAATAGCTAACTGGTTCGTCAAGAAAAGGGGGGCAGCACTAGGCGCCAAGTGGACGATTAATGGGTTTTCTGGAATGATAATATTGCCCCTTATCGCCTGGCTCATACCTCTGGTGGGCTGGCGGATGACGTCTCTCGTGGGCGGGCTGGCAATGGCCCTCGTTTGTCTGCCGCTGGCCTGGTTCTTCTTCAAACCGCACCGACCGGAGTATTATGGGCTATTGCCTGATGGTGCCTCATCAAAGGAAGAGGCAACAAAAACAGATGGAATGATAGAGAAAGGCATTAAGTATGCCAGCGAAGTTGAAGAGGTGGAGTTCACTCTGAGACAGGCATTGAGAACATCCAGCTATTGGTTACTTATTCTAACTTTTGCTGGCTTTGCCCTGGCGGGTCCAGCGCTAAACATACATCTCATACCGTTTTTGACTGACATCGGAATCGACCCGGTCAAAGCCGCCAGCCTGGTGGCGATGTGGATTACTATCAGTCTGCCCTTTAGATTCATCGGCGGGATTCTAGCCGACCGTGTCCACAAAAACCAGTTGCGCTTATTAGTGATGGCTGGATATCTCTCAAAGGCGCTCGGTCTGGGCATCTTTTTGTTGAACCAGACTGAACCCATGATTTATGTCTGGTTCGTTGTCTACGGTATTGGCCAGGGGCTAGCCTATGGTCCCAGTACCCCCATCTGGGTAAGCTACTTTGGGCGCAAAGCGGTCGGCTCCATTCGCGGCTCGTCGATGTTTTTCATGACACCGGTCGGCATCGCCGCCCCCATATATGCTGGCTGGGTGTATGATACTACCGGGAGCTACATTACCGCTTTCACCGCGGCAGGGATACTCCTCATCGCCGCCGTGGTCCTCATCTCACTGGCGTTACCCCCAAAACCACCGGCTCAGGTCACCGATGTCCACCAGATTATATGATGGGGCCAAGGAAATTGACCTGCCGGGCTGGTAGTTGGATTGACCACGGTCCGGACCCGTAGTTAATCCCGTTTGTTCTGGCGGACTGTTTGATTTGCCATAAGCCGATAGGGCAGAAGGAGAAGCTCTTGAGCAAGCGAAGACGGAGGATATTTTTCGGCTGGTGGGCCGTAGTTAACGGCAGCTTTCATAGCCTGTGGGGGGCTGGCTTCCATACCTATGGCTTTACGGCCCTGTTCAAGTCCATCGCTGCCGAACTCGGGTTCAGCCGCGCGGCAACCTCCCTGGCGGCCGGCATCACCAGTCTGGAGAGCGGGCTTGAGTCACCGCTGACCGGCTGGCTGGCCGATCGGCTGGGACCAAGACGGGTCGTCTTTTGCGGCGTGGCTCTTACCGGTCTCGGCTACATCCTGATGTATTTTGTTAACTCGCTCTGGGCATTCTACCTGGTCTGGGGCGTGGTCTTGGGGACCGGTTTTAACCTCACCGGTGTACCGTTGACGGTGGCCATCGCTAACTGGTTTGTCAAGAAACGGGGACGGG
>CAZYNY010000218.1:0-2672 GCA_964648095.1 uncultured Nitrospirota bacterium
CCTTACAAACTTTACGAAAATATAACTTGACAATCATGAACAAGAAGTATATATACATTTCAAATATACTACTATTAACTTAGGAATATTATATAAGGTATGTACACAGTAAGTATTGTCAAAACTAAAGGGAATAGGAATTTATGAAGAATATAAAGATGAAGATTATAAATAAGACGATGGCCATATGTGCGATTATAATGCCGGCGGGAATAGGCTCTTTAATATCTGCCGGCAACACATGGGCCTCAGGCTCTGTATCTGCCCTAGTCTCCCAGTGCAATGATGCCGGGAATGTCTGTAGTGGTATAAGCAGCGGCAGCAAGAGCCTCTCGGGATCAGGCAGTGTCGATACATCTGCCTCTTACAGCCAGGGGGTAAACAGCGTCTCATCCCAGGCAAGCCTGACAATAAATTCATTCGAAAACGGATTAGAGTTCCAAGAGACCATATCAGGCGTATTAAATGCAAACCCGGATGCCCATTTTAAGAGCGAAGGAAGGGCAACGGGCAATTCCTCATTTTTTGTTGATGTCACCAAGCCTACCACCGTAACAGTTGAAATAAAAGAAAGCATCTCCCTTTTAGCTAACGGACCAAACAGTCAAAGCGGATCAAGCCTGTCTGTCAGCACAAAAGGATCAGACGGAAGGACCATCACCATCTTCTCTGATGTGGCTGTATGTTCTCCAGGTTTATCTTCCTGCGGCAAGGCTCTTACCCAAAAGGTCAGCCTAAATGTAGTCCCAGGCCAGGAGATCTTTGTCTCATCCTCTACCCAAGGTTTTGTATTCAGGTTTGACGGTACCTTCCAGGGAAGCGCCTCATATACTGTCCGCATAATAAAAAATATGAACCTACAGAAGGTCTCAGGGGATAGTCCAGTTCAGGAGGGCGCAATCAATAGCACATTACCCCAGCCCTTGGTAGTAAAGGTAACAGATGAAACCGGCGCCCCGGTATCAGGCCAAGCAGTAAACTGGACGATTACTGGGCCTTCAGGGGCTACTGGACAGAGTGTAAGTCCCACAACCTCTACCACAGGGTCTGGTGGACAGGCCCAGGTGTCCGTAAGGCTTGGAGATAAATCTGAAACTTACACAATTACTGCGACATGCCCAAGTTGCACATCAGGATCGCCTGTGACCTTTACAACTAGGGCCAAAGGATGCCAGGGACTCACTTTAGATCTCTTTTCAATGCTACCGGATAATACAGTATGGCCGACACTCCCATCTGATTCTCATGACGATACAGCCGTTGTAATCCCACAGGTAACTAACCCTGCACCTCCTTCTGGATGTCTGGTAAACTTTGATGTAGAGCCTGTATCATCCCAAGGACATCCCCATGGGATACATCCAAAGGATAAGGCAGGGAAGATTACTACCTCATGCACCATCCCTGAGGGTATGATAACATGCGACAGCGCAGTTCAATATACAGCCCCTGAGATTTCAGGGGAGGAGAAGATAACGGCCACCCTAAAAGACACAGAAGAGAAGGTGAGTAAATCGATATTCATCATGGTGCCTGACCTTGGCCCGCTGTTTTCGTTACAATTCTATAGGCTTACAGGTCAAACAGGTGACCACCCTGACAATCACTACGGGACAAATGATACAATATTCAATATCCAGGGTATGGCACAGGACTACTTTGATCTCTGCGATGAGGATATCTGCAATGAAACCCTTGGCATAAATGATATGAGCCTTATATGGGGCGGGCTATTTGATGTTGATGGCAACTGGAATTCTGCGACAGGGCATGGCCTCCACAGAGGAGGTAAAAGTGTTGATATTGATAGATGTGCACAGACGCTGGTTAGGCAGGATGATCTAGATACCATTGTTGAAGAAAGACATAATGGAGATCGAATTGTTGAAAGTGCTCTAAAACCTCCTCCATGCGAGGGACCGGCAGATACACCGCGGATTCATTATGAATTTCCTTAAATTCTAGGAGGATTTAAATGAAGTTAAAAAGATTATTTTTTTCAATAGTTCTTGCTCTTGCTTTCCAAGGGCCAGCTATACCAGAAGAATTGAAACTTTTGCCTGGTGAGGCACTTCCCATATTAGAAAATGTTCAGGTCAAAGCAAAGGTAACTCTTGATGAGAAATCAGGAATCTATACTTACGCCTATACAATATCAAACCCTGAATCAAACACAGGAGAGATCTGGTCGATTCATATCGATATCTCAAAACCGGATGAAGGCAAGGATATTAGCAACGAAGGAATCACAAATGGGTCACGCTATACAAAACACAGCTCAGAGCTTGTCCTTTCCAAAATTGGAATATCTTTAATTCCGGTAGGCCTTTTTTCCCCAAAAAATTGGACTTCTGGTTTATCGATGGGCGGGACAGCCCAATGGGGAAGTTCTGATGCACCCTTTAGAATCCATCCTGGGCAATCATTGAGCGGATTTGAAATAACGAGTCGAGGTCTGCCTGGAATACGCCCAACAATATTAAAGCCTAAATTTAAACAAACACCAGTTGATGAGGCAACACATGAAGATTTGGAAAGGTTAAGTTCCATTAAGAAAGCAATTGTTGTAACCCAGAAGACCCTCGGTCCCACAGCCCCACCTGCCAACTTTGTTGCTTTAGATTTCTTGACTTACCTTATTGACCTAAAGCATCAGGCCGCAGGACTTGGCT
>CAZYNY010000219.1:0-2638 GCA_964648095.1 uncultured Nitrospirota bacterium
CATCCACCGGCAGCCTCTGAAGATATCTAAGCGATGAATATCCTGTACCGAAGTCGTCGATTGAAAAGCATATCCCCATTAGTGTCAACCGGGTCAGTATATCGATCGTGAGTTTCGGGTCGGCCATTATTAAACTCTCTGTGATCTCAAGCCTTAGCCTGCCGGGGGAAACACCCCATGTGGAAAGGAGTCCCCTTATCTGATCCAATAACAATGGGGTCCGGAGGTTCTTTATTGAAAGGTTTACCGCTACAGAAACCTCAAGTCCGGCCTGACTCCAGGCCCTTGACTGGCGAAGCGCCTCCCCTAAAACCCAGAAGGTAAGTTGTTTAATCAAACCGCTCTCTTCTGCAAGCGATATAAATTTATCAGGGGGTATAAGGCCGGTTTCCGGGTGCTGCCACCGGACAAGAGACTCTACACCTAATGTCCGGCCGGTTTTTAGGTCGACCTTCGGCTGGTATACCAGAAAGAGCTGATTTTGACCAATGGCCGATCTGAGTTCACCTATAAGCGCCAGGCGCTCCGGGATAAATTGGTCATATTCAGGTGTGTATATGGCATATCCGCTTTCAGTCTGTTTCGCGGCATGCATAGCTATATGCGCCCGCCTGATCAGCGTATCGGCGTCCTCGCCATGGCCGGGGAACAGGGCAATACCAACGCTTACAGCAAGATCAAGCGAGAACCCTTCAACAAATACCGGCTCCTTAAGGCCCCTTGCGATCTTCTCCGCCTCCAGAACTGCGATATTTGCATCAGTGTTTAAAATAAGGACTCCAAATTCATCCCCCCCTGTCCTGGCGATTGAAAATGCCGATGAAAGGATAGTCTTCAGGCGCTTACCGACCTGCTGCAGCACGATGTCTCCTTTTTGGTAGCCGAGGGTGTTGTTTATCTCCTTGAAACGATGAAGATTTACAACAAGCAGGGCAAAAGGAACCAGTTCCTTCCTTGCCGCTGTTATTGCGCGGTCAATGTCATCTCGGAGCATGAGGCGGTTCGGGAGATCGGTTAAGATGTCATAATAGGCAAGATGCCGGATCTGCTCTTCTGCCTGTTTACGCTCGGTTATGTCGCGGGCAACACCGATAATACCAATGACCTTTCCCTTATGGACATTATAGGGGCGTTTGGTAGTGAGATATGTATGTTTAATCCCTGTAGTTGCTATAAGTTCCTCTTCATATGTCTTAGTTTCTCCTGACCTCATAATCTTCTGATCATCCTCCATAATCTTACTTGCAGCCTCTGGTTCAAATAATTCAGTGTCATCCTTGCCGATAACCTCCTCCACAGACCTTCCGATGAGTCTGGCACCAGGAGAGTTTATCATTAAATAGCGACCTTGAAGATCCTTTACAAAGATGGCATCAATTGACCCCTCCACTACAGCGTTAAGGAGACTATAGTTCTTATGCAGATCCTCTTCTGTCTGTTTTCTTTCTGAGATGTCTCGAATGATAGCCCCAAAGTATCTTTCCTTTTCTTTGACCCAGGTGGAAATAGAGAGTTCCAATGGAAATTCTCTGCCATCCTTCCTTAGCCCATGCAATTCCACTATCTTTCCAATCACACTCCCTTCTCCTGTTAAAAGGAATCTCTCTAGTCCTCTTCGATGAGAATCCCTGTATCGCTCAGGCATCAGTGTCGTAATAGGCTTATCCATAACCTCTTCATCTGAATAGCCGAATATTATCTTCGCTCCCCTGTTCCAGAAAATGATCCTGCCGCTGCTATCGGCCAGGATTATAGCATCGACAGCCACTTGAGCTATAGAGCGGAACCGCTCCTCACTCTCCTTCAATGTCACTTCTGCCCGCTTATGTTCAGTAACGTCACGTCCATATAGATCGACATAGTCCGTACCTGCAATGGGCAAGAGGGCCAAGACTAATATCCGATCTACAAGATCGACCTCGATCTCTTTAGTTGAGCCTGAGCTGTTTAGACCCAGGATCGATTGATGCCAATAATCAGGCAAGGACTCGCCTATCTGGCAGCGCCAAAAACTCAACAAGGAAAGGCTGGCCCTGTTGGCATAGAGGATCGTACCATCATTTGCTACCCGAAGAACAGGGTTGGGGTTTTCATCGGGGAACTTAGCCAGGACTTTTAACTCCTCCTCCGCCAGTTTGCGCAAGGTTATCTCCTCCTCCAGCTTTTTAGCGAGGGCCTCGACTCCTGAATGGTGTTGCGCATAAAGGCCAAGAATAATAAAGAGAGAAACAACCAGCAGACGCATCCAGATATCCATAGGATCTGGAGCGATTATCTGCTCAATAAAGGTATGTTCGCCAAATATAAAAGCATCTATTGCAGAATCAATAAACCAGAAAAGGATTCCGATACCTATGCAAATCCATTGCAGGCGAGTTGTTGTTAGGGCCGCTGGGCCTTTCTTAATATTAATGGTTCCACCCCCCCAGAAGCAAACCGGTCCCATTACGCCACCTCGGTTAATTGTTGAAATTATACCACACAAACCAACAACCCCGACTTAACTCCCCCTTCCCCCTCTTTGATTAAAGAGGGGGATAAGAGGGGGCGTTGACAGTTGGACATTTTTTGCTGAACAAGAAGGTCTTTTTAATTCCCCTCTTGAGGGGTGGCAGCCGAAGGCTGACGGGGTGGAGCT
>CAZYNY010000220.1:0-2593 GCA_964648095.1 uncultured Nitrospirota bacterium
AAAAGTACACTAAATGCGGACGAGGGGTGTCTCAAAGTCATTGACAGATTCCGAACAGTCAGAAAGGCAGGGATTGCAAAACATGCATCAATACATACGCTGCGTCACAGCTTCGCGACACATCTGCTCGAAAAAGGCTATGACATAAGGACTATTCAGGAGCTGCTTGGCCACAGGAATCTCCAGACGACTATGATTTATACCCATGTCGCGACAAAGAATATTCTGGGTGTGCGGAGTCCTCTGGACAGATAGCCTCTGTCGCCACCCCCCTGTTATCCCAATATTGACAAAGGCCCTATTATCGGTCAAAATTTCATTAACAAGGGAGGGATGATGTCTTATATCTCAAATACAAAGGCAGACCAAAAAGAGATGCTTAAACTAATAGGTGTCGGCTCGATCGATGAGCTTATAGATATCCCTTCTGAATTAAGACTGAAAAGGGTCTTAAACCTTCCTTCATCAATCTCAGAGTGTGAATTGAGAAGGGAGATGCTAAGCTTAAGCGAAACGAATGCTGACCTTGATCATTATATCTCCTTCCTTGGGGCTGGGGCATATGATCACTATATCCCGGCTGTAGTAGCACAGATGATATCAAGGTCAGAGTTTTGTACATCATACACACCATACCAGGCTGAGGCAAGCCAGGGGACGCTCCAGGCAATCTATGAGTATCAGACCATGATCTGCCGGATCACTGGAATGGATGTTGCCAATGCCTCTATGTATGATGCAGCCTCAGCCCTTGCAGAGGCTGCACTAATGGCAGCAAGGATAACAAAGAGGAATAAGGTAATAATCTCAAGATCAATAAATCCGAACTACAGGGCTGTTGTTAAGACCTATTTGTCCGGGTTGGAGATCCCTGTTGTCGAAATACCATTCCACAATGGTGCCGCAGACCTTGAGATATTAAAAAAAGAGATGGATGGAGGGTCTGCATGCTTCATGATCCAGCACCCAAACTTCTTTGGCTGCCTTGAAGAGGTTACAGAGATTGCCGAAATAATCCATAGAATGGGGGCGCTTCTCGTTGTTATGGTCGATCCAATATCGCTTGGAATCCTGAAACCCCCTGGAGAGATGGGGGCCGATATCGTCCTTGGTGAGGGGCAGGGGATGGGGATACCGGTTGCATTTGGGGGACCCTACCTCGGTCTCTTTGCCGCAAAGAGGGAGTTCTTAAGACAGATGCCGGGGAGGATTGTCGGTGCAACTAAAGATGACAAGGGAAGGCGCGGGTTCTGCCTGACCCTTCAGACGAGGGAACAGCATATAAAAAGAGAGAGGGCTACATCCAATATATGTACCAATGAAAATCTTACTGCCCTTGCAGCGCTGGTATATCTTGCCATTATGGGAAAGAACGGCCTTAGTGAGGTTGGGAGGCTATGCATCTCCAATGCTGCATATGCAAGGAGCAGGATATCCGAGATAGGGGGGTTCTCTCCCCTTTTTGACAGGCCCTTCTTCAAGGAATTCGCTGTCAGAACGCCTTCTTCTCCCTCCAGATTGCTGGATAAACTGCTGGAGCGAAAGATAATAGGCGGCCTTGATTTGAGCGGCCTATACCCTGAGCTTGGCAATGCCATGCTCATCTCTGTTACGGAAAAAAGAACCAGAGAGGATATAGATTGCCTTGTCTCTGCCATAAAGGAGGCTATACGGACTTAAACAAGAAGAACATATACAAGGGGAGGATTGTTGACCTTAACATCGAACAGGTGAGACTCCCTAACGGGAAGACCATTGAACTGGAGGTCATACATCATTCGGGGGCATCGGCTATAGTACCCTTAAAGGACAACGGCCAGGTTGTCCTGATAAAACAGTTTCGGTATGCCGCAGGCGGCTTTATCTATGAGATACCTGCTGGCAGATTACATAAAGGGGAGGATCCCGCTGCATGCGCCGCAAGGGAGCTTGAGGAAGAGGTAGGCTACAAGACCGGGAGATTGGAAAAACTCATCACCATATTAACGACACCAGGCTTCTGTGATGAGAGGATCCATATATTTATGGCAAGGGATCTGATACAAACCGGGCAGAGACTCGAGCCGGATGAGGTTCTTGACATTGTAGAGATGCCCCTTGATGAGGCGATACGCGGGATAAGAGACGGGATCATCAACGATGCAAAGACCATAGCCGGCCTATCAGCAGTCCATTTTAGAATCAGGGGACAGTCATAACTATGGATAATAGACTGATCTTCGAGAAGGGTTCCATCGGGAGGAAGGGTTATTCACTTCCGGCAAATGATATCGAAGAAAGGGCCATTGAAGATCTTATTCCGGAAAGGTTCAGGAGGAAAAACAGACCCGGTCTCCCTGAACTAAGCGAGCTCGATGTAGTAAGGCATTTTACATCTTTATCACAAAGGAATTATGCTATAGACACAACATTCTATCCCCTCGGTTCCTGCACTATGAAATACAACCCGAAGATCAATGAGGAGATCGCAAGGCTTCCTGGTTTTAGTAAGATTCATCCCCTCCAGCCTGAGGTGATATCCCAGGGCGCACTGAAAATCATGTATGAACTTGAAGGATACTTAAAAGAAATTCCCAAATCCATCATTATTGCT
>CAZYNY010000221.1:0-2587 GCA_964648095.1 uncultured Nitrospirota bacterium
CTTGTGGCAACTGTTTTACCAAAGGGGGTGTGCCTATCGCACCACCGGCAATATCGCCAAGGCGTTAGAGAATTTTCAAACGGCCTGGAACATTATCCAGGAGATTGCCCAAAAGCTGCCGCGTGAACTCGGCGAAACCTATTTGCACAGCCCCTACCCCAAGCTTTTGGCAGACGTACTTGCCATGCTCACTACCGAGCTGCCGGAAGGCATTGGGGATCGCTTCAAAGAGGCTGTATCCGTAGCAAAGGAGGCTCAAGAAACGAAAATGAACGAGCCGTCATCTCACTTCAACAAGATTGCGTCCGACTATCACCGGGAGGTAGAAACCACCTCCCTCAACGCGTTACGGGAAGAAAACGGGAATTTACATAGGCTGCTGGAGCTCAATAAAAAGCTCAACAGTGAACACCACCTGCAAAGGCTGCTCGACTTGATTATGGACACCGCGGTTGAGATTACCAATGCCGAAAGGGGTTTCTTGATCCTCACCACCACGACCGAGGAGAAACTGTTTGAGGTGGCGAGAAACTTTGAGGGGGAAGCCATCGCCAACCCGCAGTTTGAGATTAGCCACTCCATCACCGAAAAGGTCATCCGCACCGGTGTCCCTATCCTCTCGACCGATGCCCTGGAGGACGAGCGTTTTGACGGCTACCGCAGTGTCTCGGAGCTAGGGCTACACTCGGTTCTGGCGGTCCCGCTCAAGGTGAAGGAACAGACCATCGGCGCACTTTACATTGACAACCGCTTTGAGAAAGCCGTATTTTCAGAGAAAGAAAAGATTCTTCTGGAAGCCTTTAGCGACCAGGCTGCCATTGCCATTGAAAACACCAGGCTGCTGCAGGAAAATTTAAAGAAGCAAGAAGAGCTCGCACAATCGGCCCGCCAGATCGAACTCCTCAACCGGGAACTGGCCTCACTCAACTTGAAGCTCGCCAAAAAGGTAGAGCACCAAAAAGACCAGCTCCAGGAGGTAAAGTACATCTTGCACCACACTCCCCATGAGTGGGAAAAGAGGTACAACTACGCCAACATCGTAGGCCAAAGTGAAATCATGCAAGAGATGCTCAAAATTTTAGACAAGGTGGCGGATAAGAATATCCCGGTCTTAATTTATGGGGAAAGCGGCACCGGTAAGGAGCTGGTAGCCAAAGCGGTCCATTTCAACAGCCACAGAAAGGGGAAGAACTTCCTTTCGGAAAACTGTGCCTCGATCAGTGAGACGCTCCTCGAAAGTGAGCTTTTCGGCCACGTCAAAGGGGCATTTACCGGGGCGTATGCCGATAAAAAAGGCCTGTTCGAGCTGGCCGACGGGGGGACGTTATTCTTGGACGAGGTGGGGGATATGAGCCCCGGGATGCAGGCCACTTTGCTCAGGGTACTCGAAACCAACTTGATCCGCAGGGTGGGCGGCAAAGATACCATCCCGGTGGACGTGCGCATCATTTCGGCCTCCAACAAAGATTTGAAACAGTTAGTAGCCAAGGGGGCCTTTCGCGAGGACCTCTTGTTCAGGCTGAAGGTGGTGCAGATCACTCTGCCCCCTCTGCGCAAAAGAAAGGAGGACGTGCCGCTCCTCGTTGCCCATTTCCTGCAAGAGTCTGCCCAGGAAACCTCAACCGAGATGCGTAAAGGTGACAAGAAAGCGGTGCAACTGTCGATGGGGTATGAGTGGCCTGGCAACATTCGGGAGCTACGCAACGTCTTATACAATGTGCTTAGCCTCAGGGACGAGCCGGAGCTTACGGCCAGCCACTTTCAGGAGCTCCTGGTCGGCTCTTCCCAAAAGATAGACCTGTTTAGCGAAGAATTGTCCATAGACGAATATGCCCGCGGTTTTGTCCTGGCCTACCAGGGCAAATACAACGACAGCCAACTGTCGAGGATCCTTGGGTTTAGTAGAAAGACCTTGTGGGAGAAGAGGAAGAAGTGGGGCATATTCAGGAATGCGGAAATGAGAAAGGAGGACGGTGGGCCTGCCACCGACGACATCGGCGATGAGTAAATTAAAGTACCTGGTTACCTCGGCGTTACCGTATGCCAACGGCCCGATCCATCTCGGGCATATCGCAGGGGCCTACTTACCTGCGGACATTTACGTGCGGTTCAACCGTTTGATTGGGAATGAAGTGGTGTACATCTGCGGCACCGACGAACACGGCGTTCCCATTACCCTGCGGGCGGAGAAAGAGAATGTCACCCCCCGCGCCGTGGTCAAGAGGTACCACGACGACATTGAAAAGGCGTTTGCCCGGTTCAACATCGTTTTTGACAACTTTTCCGGCACCAGCAACCTCCACAACAAACACCATGCGGTAATCGCCCGGGAGTTTTTCCTAAACCTGCTGCAAAACGGCCTCGTCAGTACCAAACTGAGCGACCAACACTACTGCCCGGTGTGCAAGCGCTTTCTGGCGGACCGCTTTCTCGAGGGGACCTGCCCCAATCCCAAATGTGGGTATCCGGAAGCCCGGGGAGATGAGTGCCCGCAGTGCAGCTTGCAGTTTGACCCGATGGAACTCAAGAACCCCCGCTGTAAGGTTTGTTCGAGCACCCCGGAGGTAAGGACCACCAAGCACTGGTA
>CAZYNY010000222.1:0-2570 GCA_964648095.1 uncultured Nitrospirota bacterium
CTTTGCGAAGACTGCGTCAGGAGGTTTTCAACGAACCCTTTACGGATACTTGACTGCAAGAGAGAGGGGTGCAGATCTGCCAGCATAGATACCCCGGCAACTATAGATTTTCTCTGCCCAGAATGTCGTTCCCATTTCAGCGAGGTAAGATCCGGGCTTGACAGACTAAAACTTCCATATAAGATTAATAATCGCCTTGTACGGGGCCTTGACTATTACACAAAAACATCATTTGAGATGACTACAACCCGTCTTGGGGCACAGAATACCATTGCCGCCGGTGGAAGGTACGACGGGCTCGTAGAGGAACTCGGTGGACCTCCTATCCCTGGCATAGGTTTTGCCATCGGGATGGAAAGGGTAGCCTCTTTGATTGATAGAAGCCGGGTAAAGCCTTCCAACCCGGATCTATTCATCGCCCTCCTTGGAAAGGAAGCCAGGGACATTGCAATCCCCATCATATTTGAACTAAAAAGTAGAGGGATAAGGACAGAGATAGATTATGATGGGGGCAGCCTCAAGAGCCAGATGAGAAGGGCAGACAAGCTTGGCATAAGATATGTGGTGATAATTGGAGAAGATGAGATAAAAAGGGGCAAGGCCGTATTGAGGGATATGAAAAATAAGACCCAATCTGAACTGGAGATAGCCTCCCTCACAGATTCTCTGATATCGATTATTAGGGGGAATTAAGGTCGCCCAGATGGATCTTCATACTCCGACTTGTGGGTTTCCCACCAAGCCTTCCATTGGGAAATAAACGCATCCTTAAAGGATATCTTAAAATATCGCTCAGGCTGATTCTCGGATAAAGGCTCTATTGTTTTCGTTTCAGGATGCCAGTAATAATTAGTTGCTTTTTCTAACGCCTCACCAATGTTCTCGATCGTCTTGTCATCCCTGAATCTATCCAGGGCCTCCATTAGAATAGGTACGCTCTTCTTGCCTAAGGTGATAGGCAAGAGCTCGAACACGAGCTCTTCATCTCCACGAAGCCTTTTCCCAGGCTGAACATCCTTTAAAAGATTTACAACCGTCTCTCCAACCTTTTTATCACTCTGAAATGACCTTAGTAGAGATAAAGCTTTAACCCGAAGCCTGAAATTTTCATTTCTGGGTAATCCAACAATAGAAAGCAGAAGGTCGCGCCACTCAGGCTCACGATTTCCTTTTTTACCAAATCCATCCAAAAGACACTCAAAATGGGGGCTGTCAACCGGCCTGAATGAAATTACTTCTGTTTTTAGGGAGCTAAAATCCTTGGCATCTTTGCCCAAGAATCTTAGGTCATGACAATCCCAATCTAATGAGGGCTTCTTTTTCACATAGCCTCTAAGAAAATCAGGCCTAAATTGGGCCAAGGAATTGAACATCTGAATATAAGAACCTTCAAAATCAAGATTCGTATCTGATTTTTTTGGTAAAGTATCCAGCAGGCCAATATAAAGCTTAGCACAAGTAGTTTGGCGCATCGGAGTAATAGCATCTGGATCAGGCAGATAGTGGTCCCATTTCTTAAGCTTACGGTTCAGTCGAGACAATCCTAGATCTGTGGCCACCCAAAGGTCGTCGCCTTGAAGTAACAAATCGTTAATGATGAATCCGCACGGTCCATCCTCTTTTCCCTTAAAGGTTTCAATACGATCGGTATCCCACTCGTACCGGACGAGTCCATGTGTAGGTGTACTGCCGATACATTCATAGGCCCCGAAAGTGCCAAACCAAAGATATTCACCGTCGTAAAGAACAGGGCGGATCGAGGAATCTCGAATAAGCATAGGTCTGCGAACTTCCATCTTTTTTGTCTTGGGATTATACCTTCCAATCCCGCCGACCCCAGTGGTCCCTTCTCCAGAGTAGAACTCGATGCCAAACCAGATCATCCCAGTACGGTCTGTCCAGGCAGTGATCTTTTGCTCAATTTCATACTTATAATCCTTTAACGCCGGACGCAAGACCACTGCTTCTCCGTAAGAAAGTGCCACTGGTGGGACATCAACCCTGTCAGGGTCTTTTCTCACGAGACATTCATAACCGCTACATGATCCCATTCCGCCTTTTTCCCATCCGTCTTTTTGGGTATAAATAAGTTTAGGCCAATTAAAATGCGGGGATGAAACATTATTATCAGTTGATAAATATCTTCCGCCTAGATGTGCTACGAAGCCTGTCTGAGTTTGCTCCAATCTAGTAACCGAAGGATAATATTTGTCATCGTAGCAAAGGACTGCGGCCCACACAGGGGAAATGCAAAGCAGAAATACAGCAATAATCAATATTAATGAACGGTAAATCATTTTTAGAGTGAAAGCTGACTCAACAGATACTTCCCATTGAAATACAAAAGTCCCCATGCCTCAGGGTTAAGATGCTTGCCAGGAGGACATGAATCATAGTTTTGGCATCCCTGGGCAGATACCTCATTTAGGAAGGCGGAAAGCTGATTTGAGGCGGTTTTTATATCCCCTGCCTGAAGTTTTGCCTTAACCTGATCTAGTTTTACATCAAGGCTATCCTCTACACCCGGATTAGTTATCCAGCCAAGTTCTGCGGCCTGATGCTTTAGGTCA
>CAZYNY010000223.1:0-930 GCA_964648095.1 uncultured Nitrospirota bacterium
GCAAGAGGGGCAAGGCCTTTTGCCTTTTTGGGCAGGAGCCTCTAACCGCCCCAGGGAATCCCTCGCCCAATTTGCCGCCCTTGCGTTGAACCATTGGAGGTATTTGTACACCCCCAGAAGCCTGGGCTCGATGATGCTTATCCGCCCCTCGCGCTTCACCCACCCTTTCTCTAAGCGAATTCGCTGGGGGGTAGCCTCCTTTCCCTTGGCAAGGAAGAGCCCCGTAACAAAGAGTTCACGCAGCAAGGCCTTCGGGGTTGTCCTCCGCGCCCCTGCCTCCTCCCGTAGCTCCTTCTGCTGAGGCCCGAAAACCTTAACGGAAGGCATCATGGCCGCCAGCCGCCTGGCCGCCTCAAGGGGGGTCTCTGGAAGGATCTCGTCCCATTCCTCCAGCCAATTCTCCAGCCGCGCGGTGTCCGAAGACATTAGCCTCTCAATCTGCTCTTCTGACAACTTCCCGTGGAAGGGTTTCGGGTGGATCTTGCGAATAAGGCCAAAACGCGCCTCTTTTGTTGGCTCCAGGAGGCAGGAGAGGCGGGAAGGTTCATAAACTGCTTCCAAGCGGCTCCAATAAGCCTCCATAGTCTTTGCTTCCTCAACCGTCTCATCGTTAAATTCAAAATCCGCATCTACCAAGGCCTGGGGATCGGGACTTCGGGCCTCAGACTGTCGGATCACTTCAACTTCGAGAGCCCGTACGTCCTCGAATATTAATATTTTCTTCATTGACCTTCCTCTAGCCACAATTAAGGCCTCACCACTGCTGGGTGGCGTTCAAGCCGATCAAAGATCTCTTGCCTTCGAGGATCGGAGATCCGTGCATAGATTTCGGTGTTTTTGATCGACACGTGGCCCAGATGATCCTTCACAAACTCCAAGGGCTGGCCCGCGTCCAGAATATGCACGGCTATAGAGTGCCTAAGTGAGTGC
>CAZYNY010000223.1:940-2558 GCA_964648095.1 uncultured Nitrospirota bacterium
CCGCCTCCCCCAGGTAACGCTTAAAAAGCTGACTCACCCTTCGGGTTGTGAGCTGTCCCGATCTTCCGGTGAAAAGGGTTTCCCCCTTGGGGATTCTCTCCCGGAGATAGGCCTTCACAATCTTCTGGGTGTCC
Source organism: uncultured Nitrospirota bacterium (assembly GCA_964648095.1). Classification (GTDB taxonomy): domain Bacteria; phylum Nitrospirota; class Nitrospiria; order JACRHA01; family JACRHA01; genus JACRHA01. Next base: position 1,075 of record CAZYNY010000223.1, read on the forward strand.
CGCCACAAGGGCTTCTCCCCGGAAATAGATCCTTTGAGTCGCCTGACGTAGATCTTTCCCCGATGCAGGTCCAGATCGGACAACTGCAAACCCACAGCCTCGCTCACCCGAAACCCGTAGTGGTAGATTAAGGCAAAGAGCGCTCGGTCACGTTTGCTTTTAATTGCGCCGAAGAAGCGTTTCAGCTCCTCCTGGGTCAAGTGCTTGGGGAGTTTTTGTTGCTCAGTAAACACGAGTTTCTCCTTTCATTAAAAAGGCCTCTCTTTTCTGCCCTTCCAGGTACTTGAGAACTCAGGCGCATAGTGGGCATGAGTTCTCAAAGTGGGTAGAAGCTGAAACTGGGAGTAAGTATACTTTCACAGGGTAATTGAGTTTTGCTCATCTTTTTCATACCTTACAACAGTCTCTCTAACTCCCCTTTGTCGATCCCTAACCGCTTTAAGATCCCTTCCAATGTCCCCTTCTTCACCTTCCCTCTGGGCAGGGTCGTCACTGGCCCGTTTGGGCCAATCACAACGGTATGCTTCCTTCCCTCCCTGGTCTCGTAGCCCAGCTTCTCGGCCACCCGCTTCAACTGCTTTCCGGTGAGTCTCATGCGAAATGGGCCTTCTCCCTGGTTTCCAACTCCTTCTCAGCCTCGAGGCAAAGCTCAATTGCATCCTGGATGTTATCCAGTGCGTTCTGCTCGGTCTCTCCTTGGGTGATGGCTGCCGGTCTCTCCCGGCAGGTCACAGTGTAACCCCCCTCCTCCAGGTCGGGAGTTAACACAGCCGTAAAGGACATTCCGGCCACCGTCAGCCTCTCCTCCTTCGGAATTACCAGGGCTCGAAGTTCTCCCTTCAACTCCTCGATCATCTTTCCCAGGGCAAAGGAAAAGACAAACTGGCCGCTCAGGGCAGACAAAAGCTCTTGGGAGTCGGCCGTCAGGACGAATAAGTCCACACCGTTGGTGACAAAGCGAAGTTCCGCCAAAGGAGCCTCCACCTCTGGGAAATGCTTTCGGAGGTAGGCCAGGGCCTTGCGGACCCTCTGAAGGCTTATTCCCTCATCCCGTAGCCTCTTGGCCACCTTCAGTTGTACGATGTCCCGGAAAGAGTACAGTTTCCTGGTTGCGGTTCCGGTTCCGGTTGCGGTGGTGTCCCCTACCGCCACAATTTTGCCAACGTTCGGGCCAGTTTTGTAGATGGCCACGGCCCATGCTTGATCGCGGCCACTATTATTGCCGAAGCTGGTGGTTACCTTGCCCCCGGTGCCAAAGGTGGTGTCCAGGGAGCCGTCAGTGTTGTAGCGGGCCAGGGCGAAGTCGCCGGTGCTGGCATCCAACATGGAAATCCCTACCGCCACGAGCTTGCCGTCGCTCTGGATGGCCATGGCTTGGCTGATAGACATGTAGCTGCCGAAGGGGGTGATTACCTTGCCCGTGCCGCCAAAGGAAGTGTCCAGGTCCCCAGGGCTGGTCGCCGCCGCTGGCAAGACCAGGACCA
>CAZYNY010000224.1:0-2556 GCA_964648095.1 uncultured Nitrospirota bacterium
GTGGCCAGGGTTGCCACTTTGCGCTGGCTGAGGGTGGGCTGGAAGGAGAAATCGTACTTATGTGGAGCTCCACATAAATTTGATTATGTGCAGTGCCTGGTTATGTGAAGGAAGGGGCCTTGGTTCTTCACCAAAGCCCGTATCTAGCCAGGAGTTACTCGTCATCCAGGATCGCTTGTACACATAATGTGCCAGTAGTAGTAAGCTGCCTCTACCGCGCCATCAGCGCGGAGAAAGGAGGCGGCTATGACTGTCGAAGATATTGTCCACTCGCCCGCAAATCGGGCAAGGGCCAGACAAGCCCCACTCGGTACCCACATCGACAACATCCTCACGGCCATCGAACCACTCGGCTACAAGTCCCGCTCATTGCGGGACCTGGCGTACGGCTTAATCCAGTTTGGTGAGTACCTGCGCAGGCAAGGGCTCGGCGACCTCAGCCAGCTCCGGTTTCACCATGTGGAGGCCTTCATCGCCACACAGCCACTCCGACAGTGCCAGGCCAAATACCGATACCCGATCTCACGGGGTGTTTGGGCAGCCCGTCACCTCTGGCGCTACGCATGTGCTACCGGCATCACGGTGCCGGAGGAGCCGACCCTGGCGCCGGTCTATTCACCATTGCTCGAGGAGTGGCTAGGATTTCTGGAACGACACCGAGGGCTAGCGCCCAAGAGCCTCAACCTCTACCGCCGCCACATCCGTCGGTTCCTGGAATACCTGGGTGCGGATGCCACTGAGGCTGGCATCCGGCATCTTGAGGTGGATTGCATCCGCGACTATCTGGTGCATGCCTGTAATGGGCGTTCCCGCTCGGGACGAAAGGCGGTCCTTTCCACCCTCCGGATCTTTTTGCGCTTTGCTTGGAGCCGTGGGTATCTCACACGCGATCTCTCGTTGGCTATCGAGCGCGTGCCAAGCTTCAAGCATGATCGTCTGCCCCGTGGCCCCTGGTGGGAGGAAGCCAGGCGACTCCTCGATGCGCCAGACCGCATGACCGCTCTTGGGCGGCGAGACTATGCGATCCTGCAGCTCTTGCTTACCTATGGTGTGCGTGCCCAGCAGATCAGCTCGCTTTCCCTGGAGGACATTTCCTGGCGCAGTGACACGCTCGCCTTCTCACCTCTCAAGGGAGGACGCCGCATCGAGGTTCCACTCGTGCCTTCCGTTGGGGAAGCGATCCTGTCCTACCTCCGCTGTGGTCGTCCGCAGACCGGCAGCCGGCGTGTCTTCCTGAGCACTAAACCCCCGTTTCCGCCCCTTGCCGGGTCCTCTATTGGTAGCCTGGTCGCTCGCGCGTTTGCCAAGACAGGCATCTCTTCACCCCACCATGGCAGTCACGCTCTGCGTCATGCCTGGGCGACGCGCATGCTCGAGGAGGGACGACCGCTGAAGACCATTGCCGATCTCCTGGGCCACCGGAGCCTTGAGACGACTCGCATCTACACCAAGGTGGACATTGGCCGTCTACGCACCGTGCCGTTGCCTTGGCCCGAGGAGGTGATCCGATGAGGCTTCCGTCGTTCACCAGCGCGCTGGCCCCTGCCCTGCGCTCCTTCGCTGAACACCGGCAAGCCCTGGGTTACAGGGACCATACCCTGCGCAGTCATCTCGCTCAATTCGACGCTACCTCGTGGCTCGCGGCTGGACGTACCCTTACCTCACCCGAGAGGCCGTGGAGGAGTGGGTGGCCTCGGACGGGGCTTTGCGGCCCCGTTCCCGCGCCGCACGCCTGCAGGCTATGCGCTTGCTCGGCCGCTTTATTGCCCACACCCACCCGGAGACCTACGTCCCCGGACCTGCGTGGGGAGGGTCTCAAAATTCCAGGTTCCGCCCCTACATCTACACTCCGGCGGAAATAGGGGCACTTCTTGCCGAGGCACGTCGCTTAACTCCGGTCGGTTCCTTGCGACCGCATACCTATGCGATGCTGTTTGGTCTGCTGTACTGTACCGGCCTTCGCATCTCCGAGGCGCTCGCGTTACGCCTTGCGGATGTAGATCTCGTTACCAATCTGCTGCTGGTCCAGGAGTCGAAGTTTCACAAGTCACGACTCCTTCCTCTGAGCCCTGGGGTCAGCAATGCCCTGCAGCGCTACCAGGAGGAGCGTGACAAACGCGCTTTGCCCAGAGACCCAGAGGCGCCATTTTTCGTCAACGAGCGTCGGACCGGATGCGCTTATCCACTGGTTTGCGCTACCTTCCTATTCATCGCTCGCCGCGTTGGGGTACGCGGGCCAGCCGGTGCCCGTGGCCCCCGTATCCACGACTTCCGTCATACCTTTGCGGTCCATCGCCTCCTCGAATGGTACCGCGATGGCGGTGACGTGCAGGCACGTCTACCCCTACTGACCGACTACCTCGGCCACGTTTCGCTCGTCTCTACACAGGTCTACCTCGATATCACTGCGGAGCTCCTCCACGAAGCGGCCCGTCGCTTTCAACCACCCGGCCAGCCCGGCCACGAATCTAAATAAAGGAGAGTACTACATAGATGTCAAGGGGTTTTGGGGAGAGAAAAAGACCTCTCCCTTAGGTTCGATGCCCCTTATGAAAA
>CAZYNY010000225.1:0-2553 GCA_964648095.1 uncultured Nitrospirota bacterium
CATTCATCCTTTCTCCTCCTTCTCCGTAATAGAAAATCCGTGGTTATAAATTAATACATATATCTAAAAGTATACTATAACTGGCAGAGGGAAAACAACTAAAGTTAAAGGGAAAAAGGTTACATATTTATAACATTTTATAACATTTGGAGGCTGTTTCAGCAGCAACCTTTATTGACGTTTCGTCGGTTACATTGTCAAACGGTTCGGGCATAGTACGTCAGTCGCGGTAGCTGGGGTTATTCTCCCTGACAGACCGTCAGCTAAGTATAGCCAAAAAGATAGCCAAAAACAACAACATGAGAGAGGGGGCGGAGCCCCCTCTCTCAAAGTTCTAGACGATTTGGCGTCTCCTTTACTTCGCCAGTGGATCGGGACGAAGCTGGAAGTGTAGGGCTCTGGGTTTGCTGCCCTTGCCGCCTTCCTTGAGCCAGGGCGTCCTGTCTCCGTTAGTCGCCCACAACCCTCGGCCCTTCCAGCCAGCGTTGGGGTCGTCGATGCGTCCATCAAACCCCTTGGCGTAGAAGCCCAACGGATAGGGCACGCGTATCATGACCCATTTGCCGTCCTTGAAAGCCAGCAGTCCATCATTGAGATTGCCGGTCGATATCGGCACATCCTCGCCGAGCCCGAAGAAGTTGTGCTGGTCAACATAGGTGAAGTAGCTTGACTCGGCGCTGTTCTCGCCAATGCCCTGGAAACCAGGGCCGGGATACTGGTAGAACGTCCAGCCATCATTGGCATGGTCGCCGGTGGCCGTCGGCCCATTGAGCGGGCCCTTAACCTTGCGTCGGTCGAAGCTGGCGAGGTGACCGCTACCCAGTGACACCCAGACCACGCCATTCTTATCAATATCACCACCGCGGATGCCAAAATAGGGCTTCGGTACGTTGTAAATCTCAGTTAGCGCTGTCTCCGGCGGGTTCGACCCCGGAATGACACGCACGATGGCTGCGGTGCCACTAAAAACTCCGACCGTGCCCCAGACGGAGCCATCCACCGGGCTCGGCAGTATGGCGTACACGAAGCCGGGAGCGATACGTTTGTCCTTGGTCAGGTCGACCGGCTTATCCGGCTCGACATACTCATCCCGCTTGCCGTTGCCGTTAGTGTCGAGAACTAATGCGGTCCACCCCTGCGACTTGGCGGCGTCCCCGGTCTCATCGAATATCTTGGTGCTGAACCAGCTAACGATGTCGGTGCCGCCGCAGAACCATAGAGTCTCGTTAGCGTCATAGCCAAACTGCAGGTGATGAGTGCCGAAGGCGGTGTCGGCGAAGGTGTACTTCATCGTCTTGAGGTCAAGCATCGACACCTGGCGGGTGTTCCGTTCCAGCGGGAAGAGCTTGGCTGAGGGATGGTCAGAGCCTTTCCTAGCCCAGGTCGGGGTCTCGTTGGCACGCACTTGGGCCGTGAACCACACCCGCCCCTGGCTGTCAAACATGCCATTATGATTATTGCTTTTGCCGCTCCATATCCTCTCGTTGCCCCAGTAGGCTGAGGGCGCCAGTGGCTGGGCGTCCGCAGCATATCCCGGTCCCTGTGCGTCTGGTGTATTCGCATCACGCACCGGCGCCTGGAAGTACGTCACGGTGTGTGTCTTGGGGTCGAGTATCGGCCAGATGTCACTGCTATGCTCCGGCGAGCCAACAAGGGGGCCGTAGGCATTGACCGTCGGATTGCGCTTATCCGTGGAAATAAGGTCGTGCAAGTACGTCTTCGGGTCCCCCCACTCCCACTCCGTGATAACAATGTTGCGTTCGACGCCCTCCGGCCGCGGCGGCTTGGCATGCGGCAGCTCGCCCTTAGCGATGCGGTCAGTCCAGTCAGCGAAATACTTGAACGGCGCGCCGCCAAGTGTCTGGGCTAATGTGGTCACCATGGACCGCCCGGACTGTCCCGATTGTACGCGGCGGATCCACGCCGCTTCCGATGAAGCGAAGGTGCCCAGCTCTTTGGGGATGGTACGGGTGGAAAGCTGACCGAGCTGGTGGCAGCCGATGCAGCCCCCGTTCTTCATCTGCCTGAGCCAGGTATCCTGGGTAATGTTCTTGGGAATGGCGCTCGCGCCGCCGAACTGGCTGGCATCCGGGATTTTGAGCATCGAATACCAGTAAATAGCGGGATAGTATTGTGCGGCGGCGGTTTCGTCAGGGGCTACCACTGCCTTCAAGTCGAGGGTCTTGCCCGGTATCCCCTTCACCTTGGGCGAATCCACCAGCCCATACCCGCGCACCCAAACGCTGTAATTGGCTTCCGGCAGATCAGGCACCACATATCGCCCTTCGTCGTCGGTGACCACAATTTTAGCGAACTTGGTGGGAAGGTCGGTAGTTTCCGCAATCACCCACACACCGGCTTCCGGCCCCTTGGCACTGGTGACTATGCCACCAATGTCGTCTTTGTCAATGCGCACTACCGGGCCTTGGCAACTGAGTGCGAGCAGCAAAGTGGCCAAAAACATGGCCCCGCTGCCAGCCAGCAAAGCCAGGAATTTACGGCGTGTCATTCCAAAATCCCGCGCTCTCTTCCAGAGCGTTTCTGTCTGCTCAT
>CAZYNY010000226.1:0-2552 GCA_964648095.1 uncultured Nitrospirota bacterium
ATACCTAGATTATTCCTATCGTCTTAGTAGGAATTTCCATCCCCTTGAAAATATTGATCAAATCATAATATCTAAGATCCTTAACATTCTTAACTTCCCTGGCAGACATCTTGCAACCGTTATATCTGCTTCATATCGCTATCGCCGGGGGGTTATGAATAGGACCAGAAGATCAAATGTTTTTATTTTTGTTGATTTCAGCATTGTGGTCACCCCCGGATCAGCCTTTGCGGCAGTAGGTGGAGTAAGACCATAATGGTTGGTGAGCTTAGTCGAACCATGGATACGGGCAGATCAAAGGAGACAGCGCAGCATATATCCTATGACAGACGGGCATTCTTCCGTGAGGCCTTCCGCTTAGCAGGAAGAAATGTTGCCCAATATATCGACTCCAAGGTAGAAGAGAAAAAGACCCAGGTAGATGCCTTAACTAAGACCACTATCATCAATAAGCCGGAATTTAAATCTAAACGAAAAGACTTCCTCCGTCCCCCAGGCTCACATGATGAGTCGCTGTTTATTGAACACTGCAAGACTTGCAGCCTGTGTGTATCTGTCTGCCCAAGGTCTGCTATTACCAAGGCAGGACCTGATTATGGCGATATCGAGGGGACACCGGTAATAATACCAAGGCGCGCCCCCTGTGTGCTCTGTGCTGATCTTTTATGCACCAAGGCATGTAAGTCCGGCGTACTTCTTCCTCTTGGTAATATCAATGATGTCAGGATAGGACTAGCATATATCAACGAGAGAAACTGCCCTGCCTACGATGGTGTCTCTAACTGCTCACTCTGCCATATTAAATGTCCGCTGTCAGATTTGGCCATATATCTTGATGACTTCAAACCCACTGTGAACCGCGAGGCCTGCACAGGATGCGGTGTATGCGAATCTGCCTGCTCTACCATAAATTCGACACCTGCAATCAGGGTAAGACCGAAAAATCAGGTTGAGGCTAAGGCTGAGGTTGAGGAAAAAAATCAGGTTGAAGTTTTAGGTCTTTCTTAACCTTAACCTCAACCTTAACCTAAAGGTTTTAGGAGATAAATGCAAGACGTAAAAGAAGCAAAAGAGATAACCAGGCCAAGATACAAGATCGAATTCGACCCAAAGCTCACAGAAGAGATCGTATCCCAGGGGATAAAAGACTTAGAGCAGGAAGGCAGCATGAGGATACCTGATGCCTTCAGGGCGGCCTGCGATCCCATATACGATCAATATCCCATTGCTGATAGGGATGATATAGGCTTTGAGGATGCATTCCGGGGTATATACATGAGGTTTTTTAAGATCTTAGGCTACGAGGAGATCGTCCTATCCGCACTCGCAGAATACCCTGTCATAGACGAGCATGTAGGCGAGATCGTCGTTAAGGTCTGCTATGCAGTAGAAAAAGAAGAGGCAAACCTTGCCAAAAGAAAGATAGAAGACCCGGAGCGGGGGGAACTCTCTGTTGTTATCCTTCAAATAACATCGCCCCGCTTCTTTGAAAAAGAGGGCCTAAAGATCTTCCTACGCCATGAGCTCATGCATGTGACCGATATGCTGGATCCTGTTTTCTGCTATGACAATAACCCCCTTGGCGTAACCCCATCAGAGGAGTGCATCGTAAAAAACCACTACAGCCTCATCTGGGACATATATATAGATCAAAGGCTTGATAAAGCCGGAATACAGAATACAGAATACAGAATACAGAAGTCAGATGTAGGGGCAGACCCCTGTGTCTGCCCACAGGTAGGGGCGGACCTTGTGTCCGCCCGAAGCAGTGACGTGGCGACCGCTCCTGCACAGGAGTCAGAACTAAAAGAGAAAAGAAGACAAGAATTTGATCAAACCTACAGATCCATCCCTGAGGATGACAGGATCTCTATCTTTGAAGGGCTCTGGCAAGCCGAGGCGCTTACCCATCCCAAGATCTTAGCCTGCGCAAAGAACCCGACAGGGCTCTTAGAGTACAGGGCGTCCTTATCCCCTGAGCAGATAGAAAGACAAAAACAGGAGAAGAAAAAGAAGATCCATCTGCCGGGCATGCTCTGCCCGCTCTGTAAGTTTCCAACACATCATTGGAAAGAAGAGGAATCTATATTAAAGGAGGTGATAGAAAAAGTTAAAGAGGATGCACCCCACTGGGACCCATCAGACGGCCTCTGCGAGAGATGTGATGAGGTCTACAGGGCAATAGTAGGTAAATGGTAGGTAGGGGCAACCCCCTGTGGTTGCCAATTATTTATTTTAATAATTTTAGGAGGTGAGAAGATGAGGAAAAAAGAAATAGTCATCTTTTTATCGGCAATATTCTTTTTAGGGGCAGCAGCACTATCTCATGCCGCAGATTTCCCCGTACCGATAGAAAAGAAGATCATCCATTCAACGCCGCCAACAGAGTTTGCCGGTAAGAAAAACCCCTTTACAACACTTATCTCAGCCAACAAACCTGGGGCCTATGATACCGAAGCTAAGATGCACTATGCGGCCATCACAGAGAGGGGAGGAGAACTCTACAGGGCCAACTGCGCCCCATGCCACGGTGAGAAATCAAATGGCAGAGG
>CAZYNY010000227.1:0-2548 GCA_964648095.1 uncultured Nitrospirota bacterium
GCCAGGTCGCAGATCAGGCGGATGAAATCCGTGCTGATCAGCCTGGGTGAGCCCGCGCGCACCGTATAGATTTTCTGCCCGGTCTCAGATACATGGACCAAGACCCCAGGTCTCAGCGTCTCGTGGTATTTCCATTTCCCATAATTCTCTTGGATGATGGGATGCAAGAATCGCTCATAATGCGGGGGGCCAATATCCGTTCTTCTCGATGAGCCTGGTTGAGTAGCCATCTTCAATCATCTCCTTCCGATTCTTCCTCATGGACCTCATTTTCTTCGGCCAAGTATTCCTCATAGAAGATATACGGGTTCGCCCGGGGGTGAGAGACCATCTGGGGCACCGGCTCGATCCCGATCTCTTCCAGGAAATTTCCCAATCCGACCCGCTGGATGAACTCCCCGACCCGCTCTCGATTCTTTCCATTTTCGCCCCAGACATCCCAGATCTTCCCCAGCAGGTCCTTTAGCTCTGCGTAAGGAGGCTCTATCTTCATGAAGGGAATCAGCACCGAAGAGAGGATCGCACCGTGCATGATCGGGGCCTTCCCCCCGATCAGGATACAGGCGCCCCGATCTACTCCGGGCCGGAGGGCCTTGGGCATCACGTTGATGCAATGCATGCACTTGTTGCACTCTGGGTCATCAATCCTTAACGCTTTCCCATCCCATCTCATGCACCGGGTGGGGCAATGGCTACACACATCCGTTCGGATATCCAGCCCTGCTTCGGCGTATTCCTGCACGGCATCTTGATCGACCCGGATCGCATCCCGCCAGATCCCGATCACGGAGAAGTCCGCCCGGGCAATGGAGGCCACACAATCGTTGGGACACCCCGACATCTTGAGCTTGAACTTGTAAGGAAAGGCCGGCCGATGGATCTCATCCTGATAGTGCTGGGTTAAATCATAGGTAAGCGCCAGGGTATCATAACAGGCAAATTCGCAGCGGGCCGGCCCCAAGCAGCAACTGGGGGTCCGGACATCCGAGCCCGAGCCCCCCAAGTCCCATCCGGCCTCCGTCAGCTCCGTAAAGCAGGGCTCCAATTCGCTGCTCCTGGCTCCTAAAAGAATGATATCCCCCGTGGAGCCATGCATGTTGGTCAGGCCGGAGCCATGCCGATCCCAGATGTCGCACAACTGCCTCAGGGCCTCCGTCGTGTAGAACCACCCCGCGGGTTGGTTGATGCGAAACGTATGGAAATGGGCCACGTGGGGGAATTGTTCCGGCAGGTCGGAGTATCGCCCGATCGCCCCCCCTCCATACCCCCGGACGCCCACCACGCCGCCGTGCTTCCAATGCCCCCGCTTCTCCCGGTAGGAGAGCTCCAACTGGGCCAGCAGGTCTTTGATCATGGGCCTCTTCTCCGCCACCTGCTTCATATCCTTGACGAAGCTCGGCCAGGGGCCCTTCTCTAATTCATCCAAAAGCGGGGTATTCGATTCCTTATCATCCGGCATCACCCAACTCTCCTCTCAATACTATCAGAACCAGGAGCAGACCTTTTGCTGCTCCACCAATTCAACAAAACCCGAATAATCAATGACCTGGACCCCTGGTAAGAGCTCCGTAATCCCCCTTGCCTTGAGATCCGCCTGGATCGCATAGACCGGATGGTTTTTCAGTGTCTCCATCATCAAGGGCTCTATCGCCGTTCCGGACATGGCCGCATAGACCCCATCCTCATAAAGCAAAATCGGATCGTCTTTTTGGGCAAACCTCAGACAGCTTTCCAGGTGACGAAAAAGAAAGGGCGATTTATTCACTGTGTGGAGCATGTTCCGATCCTTATACGATTTGCTTAGAAAGTAAAGATAGCGTCCTGCTCTTCCATTAATTTGGCGATCTCTGATGCTTCCACCACTTCCGGCTTAACGACAAGGTCATCTGTAGTGAGTCCTCTGGACTTCATTGATTCTTTCTCTATGTATAATTTCTCAATATCATAATCACTAAGAGCACGAAATGTTATTGAAAATTCTTTTAAATCAATTTCAGATGTATCTTGGGATTTTTTTATAACCCAGACTCCATCATCCAAAAAAACAACGCTCACATCCTGTTCGTATGCTCCCATAATTAACATTGCCTCAAGCCCTCCATAAGAATAGCTGGACCCATGGGGGGCTTTACGCATTAGAAACATAATTTTCTTCTTGTCATCCTCCATCTCTCTAACCCCCAAAGGTAATCATTCTGTCTGCTTGTGCAACGATTTCCGTCAATTGTCCCAGGCCGGAAATTTCCGTATTTGGAATCACGCTGTCACCAACAACCCCACGACGTTTGGCGGAAGCGATACATGCAATCATATCGATTCCTCGAGCGCCCATTTCAGACCATCTTTTACTGATATGACGATCATCCTGGGGAACATCCATCAATTTTGTGATATTGATGACGCCATCCTGATAGAAAAAGATGCCAACAATCTCATGTCCTCGATCCAAAGCCGCTTTTGCGAAATGATAGGCACTATCTGCCGCCTGATGCTGGTAGGGTCCCTCTAGGATCAGGATTCCAAATTTCATCTCTCTACCCCCTTTAGG
>CAZYNY010000228.1:0-1688 GCA_964648095.1 uncultured Nitrospirota bacterium
GTAGCACCGGACGTCCTGACCTGCTTCAGCCGCTTCTTGAATCGCGGGCCTCCTTGTCGGTCCAGAAACTTCTGAATCTCTGGAAGCAGGTTGTGCGCCCGGCAGAGTCCATGGACGAACTGGTCCGCAGGCTCCTTACAGACGATGTGCGGGGCGTTACTGCAGTCGAGGCATCCTCCCACGAAGCTGCAGAGGATGCCTCATCCCAGCCAGAACCTGCGGGCCAGGCAGACGAACACGCCGATGACCCAAGCGACCCCGATTTACCTGGTTCCGGGTCTGAGGCAGAGTTGCCTCCCTTGCGGGAAGAAGAGCCTCTTGAGGCCAACGTCGCTCGACCTGTACGAATTGCCCTGGACCATCTCCTTACTGTCAACCAGAGACGCGCTACCCGGCTTGCCATTCTACAGTCTCTTCTGGAGCGCCTCGATTCGGAGGCCTTCAAGCAATGGCATGCCGTAATGGATGAACTGGGGCACATCGGAAGTGAACTAGAAGAGGCTTTCCATGCCTGCAAGACTGCCGGCTTAGCCGACCTGCAGCAGTCCGAGCAGGTGACCGAGTGCCTGATCCAACTCGGCCGACGCTCGGATGAGGACTTTGTGAGATTGAAGCAGCATGCCTCCGAGATCTTGAGCGCAACCGAAATGGGCGTCATTCTGGTTACCCTCGAGCATTTCGGCACTCGATCAGAGGCCTATAGATCAGCGGTTCGCGAACGCAACGAGGCAGTCATCGTCCTTCTCGAAGGAATTAGGCGCGACGTCGAATCCATACCGGGCGATGAAGAAGTCGCCAGGCAACTCGCCGCTCTTCCGCCGCACACCGAAGTCCTCCGGCGAGAAGACATCCGTCGAGTCCATGAGGTGCAAGTCGCTGTCGCGGAGCGCGTCAGGGAGCATTTAGAAGAAAGAGAGCGACAAGAGAAGACACGTCAAGTGCAGAGTCTGGCCTCTCTCGCTCAACAGCTGGCCGTTGCCGTCGTTCCAGAGAAACTGGATATGATCCCGGCTCTGATTGAGCAGTTCTCGAGATTCGATTCCATTGAGCACGCCCAGACCGTTGCCGCAGCTTGGCTGGATATCGTCCCGGCGACGAGGGGCCACGCCTGTCACGATCGCTGCGTCGAGCGGTTCATCGATGCAATCCGCCTCCTGATCGAGGAGGGTCTTCCCGAATCGAAGGCTGCGGCGGAACAACTGGTCCAGGCGACGGCAGATGCCGGGTGGAACGCCAGTGAGCTCTCGATCCTGGCTGCGGAGGGAGAGCCTGGCGTCCTGTACGGAGTTGTCCGGGGAGGGCTGGGGCATCCCGCGTTCGAGACCTTCGTCCACGCGGTTGCCCCACGGATCCTGGAGCGGGTGACGCTCGCTCCCGGGGAAGCCTTGCGGTTGATCGCCGAGATATCGTCGCGCGACCGGCGACAGCAATCGAGGATTCTAGCGAAGGCGATACCCCTCCTAATTGAAGCCGGGAAATACGGAATGGCCCTGGTGCTTTGGTCTTGGCTCTATGACTGCGACGAAGCTCTGGCAGTGTCAATCCAGCCGGACGCGCCGCTATTGTACTTTATCGTTGCAGATGCGCAGACCGCCAAGCGTTCGCAAGAACTGGTGTCTCTTCTCAACGATGTATTCAATAGTGAATATGTGTATCGAAGATACCGCCAGTCGTTGGGGTTCTGCCTT
>CAZYNY010000228.1:1698-2531 GCA_964648095.1 uncultured Nitrospirota bacterium
GGGATCACGTCTTGAGCGGCCAGCGAAACTTGCTGGTATTGCCAAAGCCCCTCAGACCAGCGCCGTCAAGGACTTGACCGAGCCGTATGCGACCGAATTGGCACGAGCCGCACACCAAATCACGATCGAATGTATCAACACATGGCTGAGGGACAAGCTCGCCAGGATCTACGAAACCCGGATCAATTAGGAAGCCAGCCATGACGAATCCGAAGACACCAAGACTAATTCCGCTCTGGATTCTCGACAATGACCTGGACGTCATGCTCCTCCCGTCGGCAGGAATTGCCCGGCTGGACGTCCAGCAGTTCGTTTCCCTCGACGAGCTGGCGGCCGATCTTCTTGACTACCTTCGGTCGAATTCTCCAGCTTCCGATGCTATGAAGGTCTATCTCAGGCGTGGCGAGCTGTCTCTGGGTGAGGCCTGCTTGCGGCAAATTCCCGATCCCCAGCTTCATGCTGCTGCACATGACGAACTGCGGCAAGCTGAGGCGAGGCTTTTGAAGGACTACCAAGCCAGGATGGCGAGCATCCAGTCTGAAACTGACGCGTGGCGGGCAAAAGGCCTGCCGGGTGACGAGCTCTTACAATCGAAGCCGTTCTTAAGTGACGCGCAACGACATATAGGGGCAAGACGGCTCGGAAAGGCAATCGCGTCTCTCGATCAGTGCATCGAGTTCGCTCTAAACATCGACGACGAGATGACTCGTTGGGCAACGGACTTCGCACAGCCCTGGGATACGGCGAGGAAGCTCTTCTCCTCGATGGCCTACAGTTCAGCCGGTGCCTCACTGAGGGACGTGGTCGAGCTCTTCGAGCATTGCCGACAGTAT
>CAZYNY010000229.1:0-2491 GCA_964648095.1 uncultured Nitrospirota bacterium
TCAGATATTGTGAAAAGATTTTGAAGAAGCGTGGCATAAATGTTTATCCATGTTTGATCAAAAGTATGCAGAATCTAACGGCCCGTGGGATTTACCTTGCTAAACAATTTCGGCAGCTGGGTATACCTGTGATTGAAAGTTATCCTGGTGCAGCGCAGGATATAATGGATATTCCACGTAAGCGAGCCAATCTGGAATTCCTTAAGAGTGGGCTTATCGGATTCGGTGTTAGGGGGGATTTTATTGAGCATCCGGTAAGTCATGATGAATTGGATGCCATCACATCTGCCATCGTAGGGCTTTTCTTTTGGATGGGTAAATTCGAAGCATTAGGGAATAATGAGGAAGAATATCTAATCATCCCAGATATCAACTGTTCTACAAATACATGGGGAAGACAACGGGTTATCGGATTGAGTGGGCCAATTGCGGCCGGAAAGACAACTGCTGGACAATGCCTAGAATCGCGGGGATTTCATTGCGGTCGGTTCAGCCTTGTGCTCGCAGATATTTTACGCGCTCGTGGCCTTACGCCTTGCCGTGAGGCTCTCCAGAAGGTTGGAGAGGAGATTAGCAAACATCCAGGGCAGCGTTGGCTATGCCAAGAGCTTGTTCGAAAGCTTCCTAAGAATGGGAATCTCGTTATTGATGGTTTACGTTTCCCTGAAGATCACGCGCTTTTAGTGGAAACGTTTGGTCCGGACTTTCTACACGTTCATTTCGATGCCCCGAGCACAGTCCGTCTGGAACGATATATATCCAGGGGAGGTGATCATCAACAATTTATCAATGCAAGCTCCCGCTCAATAGAGGAAAGCGTCTCCAAGATGGCCTCCTTGGCCCATGTTAAGATTTTTAATGTTAACAGCATCGAATCATTCCTATCTAAATTCATGCAAACTATAACTGATAAGCAGAACACAAGAGGAGAGATTCTCTCGTGCCTGTAACCGTGGTAGTCGGGGGACAATTTGGGTCGGAAGGAAAGGGAAAAGTTGCCCATCTCTTAGCAAAAGAAATGAGTGCGACTATAGCAGTACGCGTTGGTGGTCCAAATTCTGGACATACAGTGATCGATTCATCCGGCGATCCCGTCATTTTTCGTCAATTACCTACCGCTGCGCTTCTTCCAAACGTGACGTGTGTATTATGTGCGGGAAGTTACATAGACCCGGAGACCTTGCTTGATGAGATCGCCCGCGTGGGACTTTCTGATGATCGGCTGCTGATCGACCCCAATGCGATCATTATTACCGAGCATGAACGACTTGAGGAACAGGGTAGCTCGTTACGCAAATCTATCGGATCCACTTTAAGTGGCACAGGCGCAGCGGTGCGCAGACGAATTGATCGTGAGTTTTCGGTTCGATTATCCAAAGATGAGGACCGCTTGCGTCAATTTGTCAAGCCTGTGGCATCATTTATGAGGGACTGTCTTACGGATGGTAAGCGAATCATTATTGAAGGAACACAGGGATTTGGATTGTCACTTTTGCATTCGACCGATTATCCGTATGTGACAAGTCGTGATACGACCGCAGCCGCCTTTGTTTCGGAGGCCGGCCTTAGCCCATTGGATGTCGATGATATCGTGTTGGTATTACGTGCGTTTCCTATTCGAGTTAGCGGAAATTCCGGTCCTTTGCCAAACGAAATTCAATGGAAAATTGTCTCCCATGAGTCGGGAGGCTCTAAGCCGATCATTGAGTATACATCGGTGACACATTCGATCAGGAGGGTTGCGCGCTTTCACCCTGATGTTGTTCGTCAGGCAATCACAGCAAATAGACCCACTCGGATCGTCTTGAATCATTTGGACTATATAGATATTTCTTGCCGCCATTTGAGTTCATTATCGGAAAGAGCGTCCCAGTTTGTTAATGAGGTCGAGACACTAATTGGCGCGAGGATCGATTATTATGGATTTGGGCCGTCGTCTCTTGCGAAATGTGCTGAAATTTATTTTGGATCGAGCTGGTATGAGTGAATATTCACAAGAAAGTTCAGAAGAACCAAGCCGATTTGCTTCGACAGACGAGGAAGCCGCAGCTCGGTTCAAAAAATACAAATCACAGGATCCTTTCCCCGATATCCCGCCGGCCTTGTTGAATTCGGCTGATATTGAGGACTACATTGCTACAACAGGCATGATTTTCCCATTTTATCCGAACAAGTTGAAGTCAGCCTCGTACGAAGTTAACTTGCAAGGCAATTGTATTTCCTGGGATGAGAAGGGCGAAAAACATGTTATTCCCCTTGAGAAGGAGAGTGATACATTTCCTTTAAAGCCGAACTCTATTGCATTTGTAACCCCTGAGTCTATATTTCGCCTCCCTGACTATATTGCGCTACGTTTCAACTTAAGAATTACGAACGTGCACCGAGGTCTACTATTGGGCACTGGGCCGCTTGTTGATCCAGGTTTTGAAGGGAAGCTATTAACCAGACTTTCGGCAAACAGCCGATTTAGCCAGTATTTTCAAGGCTTCAG
>CAZYNY010000230.1:0-2491 GCA_964648095.1 uncultured Nitrospirota bacterium
CGCCCCACCAGTCGATGCCGCCCGAAATCCGGTCCCACCCGTCGAGCGCCAGATCCGTATCCGCCGGCGGCGGGTTCCGGCCGGGGGTCCGGTCCAGGTCCAGGAGAAGGGCATGGCCGGGAGGCCCGATCACCCGTTTGGGAGCGGAAACGTTTATCGGCCGTTCCTGGCTGCCGGTACTTATGATGGCGTCGGCCTCGGGCACGGTGTAAATCAGGGGCAATTCGTCCCCCCGCTGGCCGCCATATTCCGGGGTGACAAATACCGTCTTGATGCCCTTTTGCTCCAGGGCCTGCACGTTGAGCATGGCATCGACGAACTTGTTGCCCGAGGTACCCATCCGCGTCACCACCGCGGCCTGGGCGCCGATCATCCTGGCCATCTGGGCCACGAGGAGCGCCCCCACCTCTTTTCCGGTATGAGTGGTGAAGCTGGTGCGGTGGAAAATGACACCCAGGAAATTGAGAGTCTTGCCGTGGTTTTGATAAAGGCCCTTGATTATGGGCTGGTTCAACCAGTGCCAGTTCATGGGGTAATTGGACTGGCCGTGGCGGGCGTCGCGGACCACGGCGCCATCGAAAAACTCATTGGGATGCATAAAGGTCGGCGATGACTCCTGCAAGCCTTGACCGTACAGGGTATGACCGGCATGCGGAGTGAACTGGGTAACCACGCAGATAAGGACGTAAACCACCCTGGGCAAGGCGGGATCAACCGGGGTCAGCTCAAATACTTCCTTTTGAGGCGCCGGTAATCCAAGGGTTGTCGCGGCGAGGTGGCGCCCCAGTTTGAATTGGGCGCCCTGGATGGCGTCGTGAGCGTCCGGCTCGGATAGCCCGTCCACCAGGTTGAGAGTCATCACCACGTTGTGCGTGGACCCGAGCGGGGTAACCCCGGCTCCAGGGCCCCACATGTCCAGGAATGACGCGCTGGGAGCGCCGGTCCCGGAGCGCATCTCGGACTTATAGTATGCGGAACTGACGATGGCCATGTTGGACAACCGGTTGGTGACGCCCTCTCCCACCGTGGGCGAGCACATTATGCCGGGAAAGACACAACCCGGCCCGGAGGCTTTTATCCTGGGCTCAGAGACGCCGCGCACAGCGACGATGCGTACTTCATCACCGGGATGGACTATGTCCAGGTCCACCTCGCTTATTCTCTTGTCTTCCCTGAGCAGTGCGATGGCGGCCTGCTTCGACAGGGACACTACACCGTCCCTGTAGGCGGCTTGCCCGTCAAAAACGATATCTCTTACCGGAAAACTACAAAGCTCCAAACGCATGCGTTCCTCCAAAAGATGCAATTAGCGGGAACTAAAAGTAACCTTAGGGGTAAACAGGGTAGGTTCCGAAACCGGCGTCCGGATGGACTCCAGCGCGGTCAGGGTAATTTCCCTTCTCAGGGCAAACTCCTGCTCCGGCGAGAGGAGCGGATTACCGCACGGATGGGGTATCTGGGTGCCGGTTACCGAACGGGGGACGCCAAGTTGCTTGCTCAAGGCATACATAGCCGTGATCATAGCTGTTGGTAGGCCGGCCCTCTCGAGCTCTTTGGTTATCGCAGCGCCGCTGCGAGTGCATGACCCTCAGGTGCTCACCATCACCGCCGCCTGGACCCCCTCGGCCTTCATCTGTTCGGCCATTTGCCGCCCGATCTCTTTCATGGTGTTGACCGAAGCCTGCACCCCCGGCGTTACGTAGAAGTAACTGTTCAACCGCCCTATCAGTCTTTCTTTTTCGGCCGCCCTGAGGGCATCCACCGGCATGCCGCGGTTGGGGTTTTCGTTGACGAACATGGTGTTGTAGCCGCTATGTATTGCTTCCCATGCCCCCTGCCTCAAAGCGGTTTCGCCTTCTATGGGGTACTTTCGCCACTGGCTATTGCGCCGGCGTTTGAAGGCATCGGGATTGCCAAAGGGCATGATCCCGGCCGTATTTACCAGGGCCACCGTGGCATGGGACAGGTCTGTCACCGGCGGGGCCGGAGTGACTACTTCCAGAGTCCGCAGGGGTACCTCGGTGGTATAGGGCTTTCCGTTTATCTTAGCCAGCAGCATGTCTATGGCCCGCTCCCAGCCGGGTTTGTCCACGCGGACTATTTTTCGCACCCCCCGGGCGAAATACCCTTCTTCCGCGGCGGGTCCGATCGACTGTCCTGTGGATATCCTGGCGGCAAAGGCGGCCATTTTCTCCGCGGCGTCCTTCATGCCCGCAGCCGTTTCGCTGCAGGGAAAAAGGAAGGTGCTGAGGTTCTTGTAGCCGCGGTAGACGTCCACCCCGGGATTCTCTTCATACATGGCCGTAATCGCGGGGATGCCGAGAGCGGCGGCTGCCCGGTGGCATATTTCGGCGCAGGCCACTCCGTAGCGCCCGTTATCGAAAGCCGGTCCGGCAATGAGAACATCCGGTTGTTTTTGCCTTACTATTTCCAGCACCTGGCCGTTGGCCGCTTCCAGGTTCTCGTTGAAGTAGTTATCGCCGGCGAATAC
>CAZYNY010000231.1:0-2466 GCA_964648095.1 uncultured Nitrospirota bacterium
ACCTTGACCTCAACCTGCTTTTTTCCAGGTAGCCGAATGAAGGCAAATTGGTATCTACCCCATAGCATCAAACTCGCCCGCAAGCCAGTCCTTAACAAGCATTGTGGCCTCGCAATCCTCCCGGTTGTATTTGACGATCATATCCATATACCTCCTGTTTGCAATGGGGTCCTTCAGGAATTCAGAATACCAGTAGATCGATTTTGCCCCGCTTGCATCCTGAACAGAGTATCTAAAGCCGAGGTATTTGGAAATCCTCTTTATGGAGTAAGAATGGAATGGCCAATCGGTATTCGGGAGTATTACTTTTGTGTAGAGATCTATGGAGTTTTCAAAAAAACAGTTAAAAAGATCGTCTTCTACCCAGTATCTCTTTCTCATGGTGTTCAGTACCGTCTTTTCATGGCTTGAATAGTAGTAGATGATAAAGTCCCGCTCTGATTTAATATAATCCCAGAATCCCCTCCAGGCATTCCCCTCTTCCTCAGGAGATTCTGCAAGGAAGGGAGTATACAGAACCTCCTTCCGTCTCCTCTTCAGGATACCAAAGAGGTAGTAGATCCCCCTGGTAGGATCATCCTCGATATCAAAAAAAAGCTCCGTCTCCCTTAACGGGAAATCGAACCTGTTGTGAAGGGCCTCCTTCTTATTGATGATAACTTCTGCCCTCTCTTTGAATTTCTTGAGCATCTTTTCCCCGACCCCCTTTATTTTCTTCTCTTTTAAAAATATCGGAACGTCTATTAATGCCACATCCTGGACAGTATGGATGCCCCTTTTTTTCATCTCATATTTCTTTTCCCATCCAAGATAGAAGATGTTGCTTGAATCCATCTGCTCCCTGGCCCAGCCCTCGCAATAGGACTGCCAGTGACACAGATTGCATACACTGCCCAGGCATGGTTCATAGGATACATTCCCGCTTAAGATCATTGTGAGGTCGAGGAGGATAGATTTATACTCTTCTTCGAATATTGAGAGATTGTATATGATCTCCTCGCCCTCTATATTTATAATCTTCCCTGTCTCAGGTTTAAATCCCTGAAGGGAATTAAGGAGGTCTGCATAGAATGAGAGCTGAAGTCCATAATTTTTCTTCGGCGTCTCTTTCTCCTTGTCCTCATATCCGGTCCCTGACTTGATATCTATGGGTATATAGTAGTAATCACCAAACTTCGATCTCCCTTCATGCCTTTCAAGCAGGTCCGGTCTCCCCATCTTCCGGCCATCAATCAGCACCCCCTGATATATAAGGTTAAGCCCCCTTGTCATAAAATCTATTGTCCTTGCAAAGGCCTCCTCCGGGTCCTTTAAATCAACCTCCGCATAATCCTTCCCTTTGATTATCTCCTTCTCATGTTGAACCCCCATATCCCAGAGAAGCTGAAGAAATTCGGGCTCTTTACCCATCAGGTTCTTATCTCCGAAGGCATCGAGATATACCCTGTGAGGACACTGGGAATAGTTATAAAAATGGGTTCCCGTAATATGCCTTTCCATGTCTGAATATTACCTTTACAGGCTGATCATTACAACATTTTTTTAAGAGTATGATAAAATATAAAAATTATAAATAACGCAAGGAGCCCCCATAAAAAGGCTGTTAAGATCTATTCTCATTGTCCTGTTTCTATCCCTTTCATTGGTTACTATCTATCTGTATATCACCTTTCCGGATATCTCTCTATTAATAAGCAAGAACCCCCAAAGGACCACCATAATGGAGATCAGAAGGATTGAGGCGGATAAAAAAAAGAGGTCCTACTCACCTAACTTTCATTGGGCGCCGATAGGACAAATTTCACCATATCTAAAGTACGCTGTCGTAGAGGCCGAGGACTCCTCTTTTTATCAACACCATGGCTTTGATTGGGATGCCATAAGAGATGCTATTGCTATAGACTGGGAGAAGGGAGAGTTCAAACGCGGGGGATCAACAATAACCCAGCAGCTTGCCAAGAACCTCTATCTCTCTCCGTCAAAAAATCCGACCAGGAAGATCAGGGAGGCGCTCATTACAATGGCCATCGAGAGAAGACTCAAAAAAGACCGGATACTTGAATTATATTTAAACATCATTGAATGGGGCAATGGGGTATACGGGGCCGAGGCAGCAGCCCGGCACTATTTTAAGAAATCCGCCCAGGACCTTACGGCATACGAGGCCTCATGGCTGGCAGCTATTATCCCCTCCCCCGTCTTCTTTGACAAACACCAAAACTCCAGCTATATAAAGAGGAGACAGGAAACAATAGCCAGGAGGATAGAAAAAAGATATAGTCTCCCCGTAAATCCTGAAAAGGAGGAAGACGAACCTATATCCGGGGAACCTTTACCTCCCTATGGCGAGGAGGAAGAACAAGATCAGTAGCGCCTGTAGCTCAGTTGGATAGAGCGATAGACTTCGAATGTCAAGCCGATTGCATAACCCCTTGAAATTCCTAAAAAGACCTAAAGACCCAAAAA
>CAZYNY010000232.1:0-2466 GCA_964648095.1 uncultured Nitrospirota bacterium
GAATGGAGCTGGCCGCTACGGATTGAACCGAAAAAAGCTTATCCGCATTCTCCGTCCAGATTTTTATGATCCGAGCGTTGCTGCCCGAAATAATCGTAAGCCGGCCTTTTTGATTCCGAAATACTTTCCGGAGATTTTCACAGGATCGTTTTGTTTCCCTTCGGTCTTATCCAAACCAGTAATGACAGGGGCAGAGAGGGTACAAGGAACTTCATTACTCGTCCCTACTTTTTTGACAATGACCTTTGCCAGATAGGTGTTGGCCAGACCTTTCGTCAGGCTGAAGACGATTTCATCATCTTTGTAGCTTACCACTTTAGGCTTAAGACTGCCAAGCATGACTGTAGGCTTGGACGTGCCAAATCCCACGCCAGAGAGTGTAACCATTGCTCCCAGCCCGAATATATTGGGATTCGCCTCAAAGACGGTGGGCCCTCCCGAATCGACCAAAAAGACTGCAGTGACCGACTTGTCTCCGTCCACGGTAATCGCGAAAGGATTCGTTTTTCCCGTAAGATCCCCCTCCCAGTGATCGAAGTGGTACCCGGTCTCGGCATCAGCTCGAAGGGGCACAGATGTTCCAACATCGTAAAGGCCGCCCGCGGGCGATACTGAGCCCGCTCCCGGAGGAAGGATCCTGGTATTGAGCGTATGTTGTTGCCGGACAAAAACCGCGCTCAAAGCTTTGTTTCCATCCATCGTGATGTGACCGGGATTAGCTGACCCAGTCAAATCTCCTGTCCAATGATCAAACCAATATCCTGGTGCAGCATTCGGTGTCACCGTTACCGAAGTCCCCTCATCATAGGTTCCTCCAGAGGGATCAAGCCCGATCGACCCTGCTCCTCCCAGAGACACTGAAGTAGTCAGAGTGTACTGGGTCAGATATCCTGTCCCGGTAAGAGTGACATCCCCCTGGATTCCATTGGAGGGAATAAGCAGATGGGCCGTATTCAGCCCTTTAGACTTCGGATTGAATACAACCTGGATGTCACAGCTTGTTGGTGTGCCGAAGTTCACTGGATAAGCGGTGTGGTGGGAGCAGTTGTCGCTCACGATGCTGAAATTTAGTGTGCCTGTAAGTGAAACATCACCAATAAGAAGATAAGCCAGGCCGTTATAGTTTGACACCGTCACAGTTTTTGGTGAAGACGTCATTCCGACTTTGACGGAACTGAAGTCAACAGGTACCGTGCTGTCGATTTCCAGATCAGGAATGCAGGCGTCTACTTCTGAATATGCACTGCTTAAAGCCAGGTTCACCTCAACGGTTGTCCAGCTCCCGGTCGTAGCGAGCACTCCACTGCAACTGATAGGACCGTAACCATCGATTTTAGCGGTGCTTGACCCCGTCTCTTCGACAACGGGTTGACTTGATACGGGCAGCCTTTTACAGGGATTCTCGAGGAAACCGGCCCCATCGAGTTTGGCAAAGAGGAAGTCATATCCATCAGCAGCCGTCACGTATCCTCCGTCTACCGAAGATCGCACCCTGAGATAGCGACCTTCACCGTAGAGATTTGCCCAATCCAAATTCCCGTCCTGATCTGTTTTGATGACGACATTGTCCACCGTGCTGTAAACGCTTGTAATCGAGACGATAACTCCACCGTCGCCAGCTTCAATCACCTGCCCTGGTGTTACGCTTCTACCATCGTTATAGATGTTGAATTTCTTCTGCCATTCCACATTTCCCGAAAAATCGATTTTGAAAAGATAAAGCCTTTCGGAGAAATACGTGCTGATGATATAGCCATCCAATACCTCGACCACCCTTCCCCCGCTGAGCCATTCGTTGGTCGTCCCGTCCTTTGCGTAGTAAGCTTTGGTCCAAACCAGTCCCCCGTTTGAACCGTACTTCTGGAGATTCACGGTGTAATCTCCTAAGCTTGGAAAAAAAAGAACGACACTTACCAGATACCCTGCGTCCGAGGTCGCATAGACTTGATGCTCCGTCCTAGCTCCGGCGAGGACGTACTTCGAGATAATGCCACCGTCTTTATCAAGATTCAGTACCAGCCCGCTTTCATTACCGAAGTAAATACAGTCACCGATCCCAGCGTATAAAATCTTTCCCGTAACGGTCAACGTCTCATCATCGTTCTCGTAGATTCTCTGGGCAAACTCCTCAGTGGGAGAGTGTTCCGGATCTGTAACACGACCATAGAGCCTTTCCCAGAGGACAGTCCCGCCGGAGTCGAACCTCACAACATAAATATCATACCCTCCAATACCCGAGGTGACATTGGCGTAACCTGCCACAGCATAGCCGAGATCCTGGGTCTCCACAATGCTTCTAAACTCAGTATCCTTTTCCCCCGTGTCGAAAATCCGGCTCCACTCAATAGTCCCGTTGGCGTCGAGCTTAACGACGACACCATAACCGCTGGATGTTCCCACAGCTGCATTCCCCCCATCGCTCGTCAGAATGAAGTTGGAGATCGTCGTCCCTGACCACCACTCTGT
>CAZYNY010000233.1:0-2464 GCA_964648095.1 uncultured Nitrospirota bacterium
CGTAAACCCGCACGCCCAACAGCAGATGCAGCAGGCAACCCGCGTAAGTCGCCTTTGCCCAGAGCTCGGAGCGTGTGGGCGCAAGTTTGGCGTCGCGGGCGGATTTCTCGTAGGTGAGGACAAGATAGTTTGGGTTCTCCACTTTGGGAAGGTGAAGCCTCTCACCTAACATCTGTCGTGGTTCTACTCCCTGTGCCTTGCCTTTGGCAATCGGAGTCCTCATGCGTTCTGCTTCACGCTGGAATAGTTCAGAGAGCTGCCTGACTGTCGTTGTGTCCACTTTGCCGCTTGTCGTCAACCAGACCGCAGGCAACGATGGGTCATCCTTGCCATATTGCCGCAGTTTCAGGCTGGTGACCTGGTTGAACGACTCAAGGGTGTCGTGAGAGTAACGCCAAAAATCGGGCGTGAAAGAGTAATCCGGCAGCAGATAGAGGTAGAGGCGGTCGGAAACGTTTGAGTCGCCTCCCGCATAGCCCATATTCATCAGTTTCCGCAGCATGAACTCCAGGTAACACATCGGGCACCACTTCATCTGACCGCCGACTTTCTCCGTTGGCACAAGGCGATTGGAAAAGACCAGCGCGTTTCCTTCCGCAATGTTGGTTTTGATGATGGCGTCGCCCATCTCACGCGGGATTTCGCGGTTGCAAACGACGCAGAACCGTCCATGCGCGCCTGAACGCGGACGAGCATAGTTCGTTGCTGTTGGCGGGATTTCGCGCTGGTGCGCGAAGGAAAAGTTCAGGTGGCTGGCAAGGTAGGTGTCCATGTCGGTCTGTAAACCTAATTCGTCGTTGACAAAACTCAGGCGGCGTTCAACTGTGTCGTGGTCGGCAAGCGCGGTGTCGGCTTGGGCAACGAGGGCGTTGAGAATCGTCGGCGCTTCGACCTGATTTGCCGCCCGCCCGTCGAAAGTGTTTTGTACGAGATAATGATAAGCGATGACCAGACAGTGATCGCCGACCGCACCCGCCGTCAGTTCACGCCAGTGATCGTTGACCTGCGCTTGCACGGCGGGCGGCGTGCCAAACAAAATAAAGAGCCAGTCGCGCGCCTTTTCTTCGCCGACCAGCGCCCGCGCGATGCTGTCAACGCCTTCGGCAAACTTCCAGACGCACAGCCAGTTCTGGGAGAAAACGTCGTCCTCCTCCCGCGCTGCGTCCATTGCGTAGGTTGCCGCGAACTCAGCAACTTTCTCACAAATTTCGTCATCCGTTGCGTCGCGCCCCAATTTCCGTTTCAAACGTTCGCCTAACCGCGTCGTCAGCACTTGTTTGCCTTTGCGACTTGCGGTGAAATCAGATAAAGCGCGAAGCAGCGCGCGGCGGTCCGTGAAGAGATAGGCGTATTTGTCCACCTTAACGGTTTGTTGTGGCCTAACGGCTCCCGCAGCAATAGAAACAGCCTGCGCTTGGAGATTACTTTGAACGGTGTCAAAAGTCGCTTTCGCTACCTCTCCCTGCAAACCCTCCGCGTCGCCGAAGTCCACGCTGTCAGGCCCGACGTAAAGAATCCCGTTCGGGAAGTAAAGCAGCGGGTCCAAGCCGAACCTTTTCAGCACCGCCGCCGTCGCGTGGTGAATCATCAGCGTGGACAGCCCGCGATAGTCGTCCAACTCGTGCCAGTAAAACCGCCGCGTCCGTTCGGGATGGCGGAAGGTGGCTTGCGAGAGGATTTCATTCAAGCGGTTCTGCGCGCCGCCGCACTCACGGGCGGTCTGCATACTTGCGAGTGTGTCAGCAAGGCGGAGTAGAGAACTGAAATGCGACGTGCCCGCAGGCGCGTCAGACAGGTCGCCGACTTTCGGGCTTTGTAGATGTACCATCGCCCAACGATGTTGAGCGGGCGTGGTATCGGTGAAGTTAGAGATGTCCAACGCCTCCACTTCCGCTGCCATATCGTCAAGGCTGATGTCAAATTCACCGCGCTTGCCCTTGCTCACGTCCTCGTCCTTGTGCAAATCGTGAGTCGTGAACAACGCAAGCAAGCGACGGAAATCAGCGTCGTCCAGATGAAAGATGTCCCTGCGTTCAAGGTAAGCCAGCAGCCGCGTGATAGAAAATAGCCCGTTGAGGACGTGAGTTCGGATGGACTGCTCAACGTAGTAATCCGCTGCGTGCCGCCCATGTTCATAGCCCTCCGACTTGGCGGCTTTAAGTGCGTAGCCACGGTTAACCATGTGGCACACAACGCCGTCCTCGCCGCTGAGATAAGTAGCAAGCATATCAGTCAGTCCCATTGGTCAAATCCCCTCTTTTCTGTCGACTACTGGCAACCTCTGCCGATTCACCTCATCCGACATCCACCCCTCCTACCTCTTCGCCGCCTCCTCATCCCACTCTGCCCGCAGCCATGAGGTCAGAAAGGCTTAAAGCCTCCATATACTCCTTCTTTTTGGAGGTGAGGGTGCAGCAGGTTGGTCAGGATGCCACGCGTCTCGGTGACCTTGTGGGTGACGAGC
>CAZYNY010000234.1:0-2421 GCA_964648095.1 uncultured Nitrospirota bacterium
ACGGCCAAAAAGCTGGGGGTGAGCTTCTACCACTACATCCATGACCGCGTCTCCGGTATCCTCAAATTGCCAAGCCTGGCCGACTTAATCACCGAGCAGGCCAAACAGTATCCATTGGGCTTGTCTTGGGACTCTTCCTAGAATTCCCCCAATTATTGAGAAGATACGTCAAACTGCTCAACCGCTTTCCAGTTCAGCAGCCCTTCGAGATGGTTGACGACATATTGAACTACGTCAGCGTCCAGCTCACCATCCCGGGAAATTCCATCTACTCATATGCCCGGAGAAGAGAGACGGTGGCCGAACATCAAGAGCGGATCAGAGAGTATCTTGCCGGACTTTCGGTAAAATCCCGCAAACCCAACAATGCCAAGGCTTTTCGGGGAATCGGGAAAAACTCAATAAACTCAAGGGTTTCCGGCGATTTTTAGGCCTATTTAGGCACTATAGCCTTTGCAACCTTGAGACTCATGAGGGTTCCATGAAATCAGTTAGGCATCTAGCCTGAAGCCTTGAAAATACTGGCTAAATCGGCTGTTTGCCGAAAGTCTGGTCTTGGTCTCACCAGGTTCGGCGAAGAGGTGGTTCCGCTTATCAATGAGTTCCTTTTCCAGGAAGCCTGCAGGTTGGAACAGATAGGTGCCCTTATGGCAAAAGCAGAACAGTTCATGAAGGAGCGGAAGATTCTGAGGCCTTCGGATGACACGCTTCAACGGATGATCGGAAGCCAGAAAAGGGCAGCAAGAGAGTTTATCTTCAAAAAAACTGTTGTCTCCCTTTCACCAAGCCTTCAGAAGAGTCTGGATTCCCTTCTTGACCTCAGAGATAAACGCATCTCCGACTTTCATCTTCTCAAGCAGTCGCCAGGCCGACCTTCGCCGCCGGCCATGCTCAATCTGATCGAAAAGATCGAGATGATCCAGGCAACAGGGGTGTTGGACATTGACCTGACTTGGCTGAGCAACAACTTCCAGCGGGCCCTGACACGTTATACAAAACACTGTGACGCACACAAAATGCGCGAGCTGGAACCGGATCGGCGATACTCGGCACTGGTATGCTTCCTGGTTCAGACATTCCGGGACACCATGGATTTTATGGTGGACATGTATGACAAGCTTATCAACAAGATCTATAACCATGCCCAAGATGACATCGACAACCATAATAAATCACAGCGCAAGCGGATCAGGGAATCCCTTTCAACCTTTAGAACCATGGCAGAGCTTACTTTGGATGAGACCATTGAGGACGCCGTTCTCCGGAAGGAGCTTTTCAAGCAGGTTGGCAAAGAGAAGCTCACAAACCAAATGGCAGAGGTCGACACCTGGCTCAATGGCAAACATAGCCATATTTTCAATCTGGTGAAGGATCGTTTCAGCTACATTCGCCAATTTTCGCCAGCCTTTCTGAAGCACTTACACCTGTTCTCAGAAAGCGGAGGCGAAGCAAACTAGTCTCTTTTGGAGGCCATAGATACGCTTCGGGAGATGAACAGAGAAAACAAAAGGAAACTTCCTGAAGACGCCTCCGTAGACTTCATTCCGAAGAAGATACTTCCTTTGGTCAAGGTCGAAGGCAAAATGGACAAGTCAGCATGGGAGTGCGCCCTGCTCACGGCCATTCGAGATGAGATCAAGTCGGGCAACTTTTCAGTAACGAACAGCAAACGTTTCGGGCGGTTCGATAACTTCTTCGTACTCGAAGAAAAATGGAATGGGATGAGGGAATCCTTCTTCAGGCGGGCCGGTCTGCCAAGCGACCCGAAAGAAGCCGGCCAATACCTTACGGAACGTCTGAACGCAGCGTTTGACCTGTTTTTGGAAAGACTCCCAGAAATACCTTTGCCAGCATCCAAGAGGGCGGATGGCACCTTTCATCCGATCCTGGAGAAAAGCTGGACAAAGAGGCAGAAAAAGGACTTGAACGTCTGAAGGAATGGCTTTCTGCAAACATACGGATGATAAAATTGCCTGAGCTTCTCATCGAGGTTGATAATGAACTCGGGATCACAAGGTTTTTTATGTCCACCGCTCAACAGGAGAATCCGCAAGCAGATGACATCTGTGCCATCTTGGCTACTATTATGGCCCACGGCTGCAATATCGGATCCTACACGATGTCCCACCTCATCAATGGGATAAGCTACCACCGCCTCAAACATATCACGGATTGGATGCTAACCGAGGAGGCGAGAGCGTACAGCCCTGGCCGTGGTGGTGAATGCCATAAGCTAGTTGGACATCACTCAGGCTTGGGGTACGGGAAAAACTTCAAGCAGTGATGGCCAGCGGTTCGCTTTGAGAAGGAAGGTCCTCCAGCAGACCTACAGCCCAAAGTTCAACGATTTCGCTCTGGAGTTCTATTCTAGGGCGTCCAAAAAAGGCTCTTTTTGCGTAATTTTCTTTCCCGGGAAATGGC
>CAZYNY010000235.1:0-2416 GCA_964648095.1 uncultured Nitrospirota bacterium
TCCACCCCTCCAGGTACTCCTGCAGGCCGGGATGTTTACCCGGGTTCTTGTCCTCATAGATGATCTTCTTGGCCTGGGGGGAAAGGCCTGAATCGGGCGGCGGTCCCACCCGCTCCAGCATCTGAAGGATGCGCTCGCCCGCCCTGGTAGGACGGCCCTCTTCAATCAGCCCGTTGCGCTTCAGGAGCTCCTCGACCGAACGACTCCGGATCTTCTCTCCCCTCAGGGCCGTCAGGATATCGTTCAGAAAGGGGAAGAGACTGACCACGGGCAGCCGAACCAGTCGGACCTCTTCGTAATGGAGGATCTTTTGCTGCTCTTTCCGGCTCTTCTTCTTCAAAGAATTGATCTTCCCCTCTTGCTCCGTGAGAGGATCGACAATGACGTGGCAGAGGAGCCTGGCGGGATAAAACTGGGCCGCCCAAGCCATGATCGCAGACATCGTTTTGCGGCCGCCGGCCAGGGAGAGGTAGACGTCACAACCCTGGTAATAGTCCAGCCATCCGCAGATCTTTTCCATAAAGGCCGCGCCGGCCTCTTGGGAGTCCACATCGACGAAATCGGTCAGCAAATCGGGGATGTAATGGATCCTCCCATGGTAGTCTTCTCGGAGGACTCTCTCCAGAAAGTCGCTCGACTGGCGCGAATCCACGTCTCTGGTCCCGATGGTTATCACCTCGTCCAGCTCGATGCCTTCCTCCCTCCGCAAGGCATCGATGGTCTCGGTGACCACTGCAGGCGATTCGCCCAGGGAGGAGATCAGGATAGATCGGGTCATCGCAGGGTCCTCCTTAAATTTTATGATTTATGGTATTTTAGAAGCCTTCTGACCCAACCGATGAACTGCACGTCTCTCTCTATATCCCCACTGAGATGCTGGCCCATGAGCTCGTTGATCTTTTTGAAGTGCCTTTTGGTCTGTCCGGATCGGGAAAAGTCTGAGGTTTCGGCAAACCTTCTCAAAAGCTCCCGGGTCTTCCTCTCGTCTCTTGTGGCCTTCAGATAGGTCAGGACTTTGGCCAACTCAGTATCATCCACCCTCTCTTGAGCCAATGCCTTGGCCGTCTGATTCACCGCCAGGAAGTTGATTTCCATTGACAATGCCTCCATTCAAACCTTCTGGTTGGTAATCCTGATTACCGCCTCGTACCCCTCCCGGTGAAACCAGGCAGAACGCTTGAAGTCAGCAATAGCCTTATTAACAAAGGCAGGCAGGTTATCCTCTTCCTGGAGTGGGCTATCATAGCCCAGGTAGCGATCAGCCCCTGGGAGCCATGCGATTTTCACCGGCAATATCCTGACCCGACCAAAACCAGAGGCCTTTTTACCTCCTACCCTGAAAGGGAAGGAGCCATCCAAGGCCAGAGAAGTAAAGATTCCCCCCAGTTCCTCGCGCGCGATGTTCTCGAAGTTTAGCTTGAAGCAGAGGGTAGAGCCTGGGGGAATATAATCTACGGGCTCGCTTTCTCGCTTCACTTCGGGGGAGTGATAATAGAACTTGCGTCCTTTGATCTCCTCAACTACCAGGTCCCGCTTGACCACCCTGATCCTCCCTGCTCTGTGGAGATGGGGGGAATTTAGCGATTCGGTAGAGACCTTCTTACGGGGATCTTTGGGCTTTAACTCTTCAGGAACGGCATCGCTAAACCAGGCCCTTCCAAGGAAACCCATTCCTCCATAAAGGGCACAGGCCGGGCAGAGCTGTTTTAGCTGATTCCGTTGCTTGATCTCCCGGCAAGGTTGGGCACCTTGAGGCTCATCAGGGGCCAACTGGACACCGACTCTTTCCCCATCCTTTACTCTATTACGGAATAACTGCTCCACGAAGACTTGGGGAATCTTCGATTTCTTGCGGTCGGAAGAGATGGGCTCACGAGATCTGCGGGACAGCTTGCTAACGCAACTCTTCGTGATCGCTTCATAAAGAGAGCGGCTGGCGCCCTTAAGAGAAGATCCCGGAATAATAGGGCTCCCATCCTTTTTGGCGATACCCAGGACTACATATCCCTTCTCAAATCCCGCATCCTCCGAAAGCTCATAGAGTCCCGAGCCGACGTGAAGGGGATGAAGAGCCTCGATTTGGAATAAAACCTCCCCGGTCATGGCGCTCTCGATGCTTTGGCTATGGTCCAGGAGAGGGGCTTGGGGAAATGGAATTTTACCCGCGATAGGGCTGAAATCGTACCGATGAGCCATCCTCTCTGCGTCATCTTTTTCCTTATCTGCTGCCATAACACTTCACCTCTTTGAACCGGGTAAACTGAACGGCCCCTCGGGGCCCCAAATAATCTATGGCCACGATGACGGCCCGCTGTCCGGGCGGGTCGATGGGATAGACCAGCTCCCGGGGGACCCGCACCTCGATCCAGTAACGGCCCTCCCCCTTCCGCGGGCCCCATAACAAAATCGCCTTCTG
>CAZYNY010000236.1:0-2408 GCA_964648095.1 uncultured Nitrospirota bacterium
ATCTCCACCCCCATCTTAGATAACCTCTTAGCAAACGGAACCAGACCATCCTTATTTGCAACGCTTATCAATGCCCTTTTGATCTTGCCCATGTCCTGTCTCCAATTTTTGTTAACTGCCGACTAACCTTCTTAGAATACTCCTTATGTGGTTCCTTACAAATATAGCCTCCTTTTGAAGAAATAGCCCCTTATTAAGCTTCTCCTCCTCCTCTCCGGTAAGGAGATGAGGGGCATTCTGTCTCTTCAGCTTTGAGATACCGAGAAGGTCATCCTGATAGAATATATTGAAGATAAAGTTCCTCAGGATGTTGATCCTGAAACCCCTTTCAAAGGCCGTGGAGAAATCGATAAGATAGGGCTCCTGTTCCGTTGAAACAAGGATATTTTTACTATTCCTCATATCACAAAGCACAATCCCGCGGGCATGCACCCTGTCGATGGTCTCTCTTAATCTTGCAAAATATGTCGGCGAGAGCTCACCATCCCTGCATCTCGAGGCATCCTTCCCTCTTATATACTCGACAATAATTGCATACCTATCGACCTTCCCGATGAACTTAGGTATCCCGGAAAGTCCGCCAAGCCTCTTGTATATATAGGCCTCCCTGTATATAGCCGGGATACCGACAAAGAGTCGACAGATAAGATCCTTCTTTGCATAATCTTTAAAGACCGCCTCTTTTGAACCATATCTTACAAGATAAAGATCGGGCTGCCACGGTTTACTCCCCTTCCGGAGATCATCGATCTTAAGCCCCTCAATATCTTCCCTTCGGATCTGCATAATATCAAATAACGACGGTTCGACAAGCTCACCGTTAATTAAGAAGGAGCTTGATACCTATTGCTGCCATACCGAGTAACACAATCAAGACAATCCCATGCTCGCTATTATCTATGAATATATCTAAATCCCACCTCTTGCCCCCCCTTTCCGGATAGGGCCTGACCCTGGGTATATAATCCGGGACATGCTTGTCATATCTTGTCCATAGATCTCCGAACCTCTCCCTCAATCTGTCAGATTCAACCCCCTTCTTAAAGGGAACATAGTAGAAGAAAAACACCATTAGTCCTAGAGCCAGGATATATATATTCCTCGCCATGATGGAAAAGCCTGTCATAATAAACAGAGTGCCGAGATAAAGGGGGTTTTTAACATAGGCATAAGGCCCTGTGGTTGTGACCTCCAGGTTTTTCCTTAGATGACCTGCTGCCCAGACCCTCACTAACTCCCCGGCCATGATTAATGACAGGCCAGTTATATACATCTTCAGATCAGGTTTTGCAAAAAGGACCAACAGGAGACTGATTATGTAGATCGGTATGGTCTTCTTTGTAGCCTTCTTCCAGACATTAGCCATATCTATTCCTCTTGATTTTTATTTTATGAAGATAGCAGAAAATGGGGGGAGGATTCAAGGAGAAAAACAGGGCAAAATACCTGTTATACCCCTAAGTGGGTGTCTGTCCAGCGAGCAAGGCGAGCGTTGAGGGGGAGGCGACGATCATCTGTGGGGGCCCGTGCGGTGCAGTTGCTCCTCCGATGCCCCCACACCCCGCGCTTGCACCGGCCGAGCCGGATGCTCGCTTCGGCTTTGCCGGTGGAGGGGGCGACGCAAGCCCCTACTTATTGAATACGCTTCTGTATCGTATTTTTGTTCAGCAACGAGTACAAGGGATTGAAGCATTAAGATTTTTCTGCTAAACTTACTCGGACTTGTCACAAAGGATTAAGGATTCTGATATTTTATAATATTGTAACTTGCTATAGTATAAATCTTTTTTCAGGAGGAGTAAATGAGGAATTCCATAAACAAGACAGATAAGTACAAGGGTTATTCTCTGGATATCGACACGTCTAATGAGGTCTTCACCCTGATTGATCCAAATGGTACCGCTATAAAATCCTTCGATTGGGGCAGGGTAATAAACACTATGATCGATGATCAATATAAGGACACAAATAAAAGGGGCGAACCGAGGGCGCCCCTTTCGATCAAGATAAAATATACTGACGACAAGGGGAAGGCGTATGAGTCTATCACCGATACCATTGGTGGAGGAGGCCTATACATTGAAAGCCTTTATCCGCTCCCTGCAGGCAATACTATTTCACTTGAGTTTACACTGCCTGATCGCCCCAAGGAGACTATCTATGCTGATGCCACGATAACATGGGTAAGGCAAAAGTTCGAGCATATACTCTACTACCCCGGAATGGGGGTAAAGTTTACGAAGATTTCCGAGAAGGACAAGGGAAAGCTCCTCAGGATGATTAACTCCTTGAATGAACTCAGGGGAGAGAAGGTCCGCTGGTAATAGGGGCTTTTAGTCACCCGGAGGTATTTATACCAATTCGCATTCAACAGGATACCAAGGCGGCGAGGAGGCACGAAGAAGGCT
>CAZYNY010000237.1:0-2400 GCA_964648095.1 uncultured Nitrospirota bacterium
TCCAGGATCGCCCTCGCCAGCTTCTCAAAGTCGCGATAGCAATCGTTTACCGCGGTGGCATGGGCGCCAATCGCGCCGTCGGCGGGCTTCAAATGGAAAATGGGTTTATTGACTTCCTGGGCCATGGGCATGAGACTCCGGTAATGCTTCAACATCGCCAGACAGTGAGGGTCATTCATAATAGTCACGCCCGGGGAAGTGGACTGATCCAAAACCGCACTCCTGTATACATTCGGAATTCTGTTAATCCACTTGTTGTATGCTTTTACGGGCCGATCCAAACGAACTGAGTGCTGCAGAACGATATAGCCAAGCGGCTCAACCGAACCGGTAGGGAGATGGAGGTCGGACAGGGGGTTTCTGTGCAGCCTCTCATTCCATTCCCCTCTCCACCGTCGAACTGTCGGCCCAAGATTCTCCAGCCCTTTCAAAGAAAACAAATCTGGCGAGAGAGGTACAACCACATAGTCTGCAGCAACAAGCGCTGCTCGATTAATTGCGCCGAGGTTTGGCGCCAGATCGACCAGAATGAAGCGCGCCTCACATGCGTCGGCGGCGTTCTGCATGAGACGCCAGAAGGCCGAAATCACGCGAAAGGCTCTGGGCTTTCTGTCGAGGCACTGCGCCCACTGGTAGGAAAGCTCGTCTTCGAATCCTGAAAGAGAAAGATCCCCGGCCAAGAGAAAGAGGTTTTCGCTCACCGTGATCGCTTTTGGCTGCGAGATATCCCCGGTGCCATCAAGCAATGGCCGGATGCAGCCGAATACCGTGTCGTCTGCATGCGATTCAAAGAGGTCCTCGAGTTGGTCGTCCGGAAGGCATGCAGCGGTCAAATTGGCTTGAGGATCAAGATCGGCGGCAACAACGGGAATGCCGAGATCCGCATACATCCATGCCAGGTGGTAAACCAGGGATGTCTTGCCGACGCCGCCCTTGTTATTGAAGAATGCAATGACCGGCAGGTTCATGGGTGCCTCCGGAGAGTCACGAGGGTATACGTTTCTTCGAGGGTAAATCCGGGAGGAGGATTTCCGTTTCTTTCAAGCTCACGCCGTGCGATCTGAATCCCTACACCGAACTGCTGGACATACCCGAGGTTTCTCATCGCTTCGGCCAGGAAACGGTTTCTGTAGTCGGTGAGGCCTGGTGTGCCGAAGTTCTGCCGGGTTACCTGGCCGTATGGTCCGCCGGGATTCATAATCTCGATTCTATCGTGGAACCAGTATATGTGAACCGGCGCGTTGGTCCCTTCGTACGTTCTATGTAAAACCGCATTTCTTGTAATCTGCTGCAACGTGGCCATCGGGTAGTCCGACTTCCTCTGTTCCGTCGGTTGAGAAACGATGTCCGTTTCCACGGAAATATGTGCATGGAGCAGACTGTCCAGATTCTTCAGGAGATCGGAAAGGGGACCGTCCAGTCTCTTCTGGTCTTTTATCGGGTCACTGAGATCTTTCCCATCGATTCGAAGAAACTGAATGTATGCGCAAGGAATGAAGTCCTGCGGTAATTTACCGGCAACGAGCAAACCCAACACCGTAGGAGTACTTGAACCATCTGCCGTGACAAAACGCAGACTGGCGAGCTGTTGTTCCACGGTTCGCTCGTTCTGTTCGAGCACATCCGGTGCGAGCGCGCTGGGAAGGTAGACACGCCTGAATAGATCGAGATCCAAGTCCTCGACTGAAGCCGTACTGACCGGCGAAATATCGAACGGAAGGTCGCGCGCCCTGCGTTTTTCGGCAAGCCGTTTTTCTTCCTCAGGGGTGGCCACGGCTCTTCTGGGACCTACGCGAATCCATGTGCGCCCCCTCAGGCGCACAGGCGGAGCCAGAGACGGTTCAACGATCACCACGGCCATGTCGCTTCCCTTGAGCCTGCGCTTCTGAACGGTCATGATCGGCAAAGGAAGGATGTTCCCGTCCGAACGCATGTCAGACAAGCGCCGAAGCAGTTCGTCGGTGATCGGCAGATTGGAAGGCGTTCCGTCATCTTTCGCACCAATGAAGATAACACCCGGTTGTTTATGATTGGGCATATCGTTGGCAAAGGCGCAGATTGCCTGGCGTATTTCATTAGGATCAGACAAAGAGGTCTTCCGTTCCGACCGGTCGGATTCGATGTCATCAAGAAGCTGCTCGAGTTTTTTGTCATTCATTGGTCGATAGTCCTTTGTCTCTGGTCCCTGGTCCCTGGACAAATGATCAAGGACCAATGACCGAGGACTCATCGGGTTCGTTGCCGATCATGCCTCTCCCGCCCGCAAGATCTGCTGTACGTTAATCAGCATACTCCCTTTGGCCTTCGCAAGCAAGCTCCCGAACGGATCCTGCACGCGAACCAGCCTCGGGCTCGGCGTGGCGCAGTCATAGACCGCATAGAGCCAGTAGCCCTCCCGCA
>CAZYNY010000238.1:0-2397 GCA_964648095.1 uncultured Nitrospirota bacterium
CTGGACGATTACTGGGCCTTCAGGGGCTACTGGACAGAGTGTAAGTCCCACAACCGGCACACAGGTGGCGGTAAAGCTTGGGAATAAGGCCGGAACCTACACAATTACTGCGACATGCCCAAGTTGCACATCAGGATCGCCTGTGACCTTCACAGCCACGGCCAAAGGCTGCAGTGGGTTATCGTTAGATGTCTTTACAAGCTCCCCAGATGCAGCTTGGCCTACTATGCCTGCTGATAACCCCCAGAGTTCCCATGACAATACAGCCGCAGTAATCCCTCTAATAACAGACCCTGCACCTTCAGGCGGATGTGTGGTAAACTTTGATGTAGAACCTGTATCAGCTAAGGGACATTCTACTGGCCACACCCCTGGAATATATCCAAAGGATAAGGCAGGAACCATCACCCCTTTATGCACCATCCCTGAAGGTTTTGTAACATGTGACAGTTCAGTTCAATATACAGCATCACAGATATCAGGAGAAGAAAAGATTACGGCAACCCTGGCTGGTACACAAGAGAAGGTAAGTAAATCGATATTCATCATGGTGCCTGCGCTTGGGCCGCTTTTTGCGACAGAATTCTATACACTTTCAGGCGCCACAGGATCTCATACTGAAAATCACTATGCTGTAAATGATACAATATCCAAGATCCAGGGTATGGCACAGGATTACTATAATAATGAGAGTACAGCAGGCATCAAGATCAGGATAAATGATATGAGTCTGCCCTGGGGTGGGATGTTTGATATCTGCGGTACATTCAATATTGCTAATACGTGTACGTCTGCCCCCAATGGAGGCCATAACTGGCATCGGACAGGGAAGAGTGTGGATGTGGAGCATGAGGGGGTGGATGAAAGGGTTTTAAATGAAATTGCTGAAATACATGATGGTATTAGGCATGAGGTTGCTAAAATCCATTATGAGTTTCCATGAACCAAGGAGAAGAATATGAAAAAAGGGGCAGTTATTCTTATATTTCTCATAATAATATTTCCTATATTTGGCCTTGCCCAGACATATTGGGGTGGTGAATTACCAAGTGTAACTGACACAAATCTAAAAGCAGAAGCAGCACTAAATGGCGATATCTATACCTTTATTTATACGGTAAGTAGCGGGAAAACAAATAGCGGAAATATTTTAAGATTCCGTATTGATATTATTAAACCGGAAGTGGGTGCAGATCTAAGTTGTGATGGACTTGTAAACGGGCCTAGATTTCTTAAACATTCTTCTGCCTTGATTTTATCAGATCCTAAGACACCTAAAATGATACCAGTGGGGCTTTGGTCCCCTCTTGGCTGGATTTCCGGGTTAGACGTATTCGGACAGGCTGGATGGGGCGGTGCCATACTTAAACCTGGAGAAACGTTAAGCGGCTTTACTATGACGAGCAGAGGGTTGCCAGGCTTGAGAGACTTCAGAATAGAACCTGAGCTAATTCCTCCTCCCGAAGGTGAAATAACCCGTGAACAGATTAAAGAAGTCAAAGACAAAGTAGCCTTCAAAGGCAAGACCCTCAGCCCCACAGCCCCTCCTGCCAATTTTGTTGCCTTAGATTTCTTGACTTACCTTATTGACCTAAAGCATCAGGCCGCAGGACTTGGCTGGATAACTAATCCGGGTGTAGAGGATAGCCTTGATGTTAAGCTAGATCAGGTCAAGGCCAAGCTTCAGGCAGGTGATACAAAGACTGCAGCAAATCAGCTTTCTGCTTTCCTAAATGAGGTCTCTGCACAAGGATGTGAAAGCTACGACAATTGCCCCACGGGAAAGCATCTCTTACCTGAGGCATGGGGACTTTTGTATTTCAATGGGAAGTATCTGTTGGATAAGCTTTCGCTCTGATTTGAGGTTACAAACCCTGCCCCGATTGTACAAGCGGTTCACCTGTAACCTTTACAGCCAGGGCCAAAGGCTGCCAGGGGCTCTCTTTAGATGTCTTCCCAAGTTTCCCTGATTCCGTCTGGCCTACTATGCCTACTGATAACCCCCAGAGTTCCCATGACAATACAGCCGCAGTAATCCCTCTAATAACAGACCCTGCACCTTCAGGCGGATGTGTGGTAAACTTTGATGTAGAGCCTGTATCATCTAAGGGCCATTTACATGGTGTGCATCCAAAGGATAAGGCAGGAACCATCACCCCTTTATGCACCATCCCTGAAGGCTTTAATAAACCGGGACACATCCCCTATTTATTGGCATAATATCCAGATCCGATTTAGTCTTTACAAGACCTTACATTATCTGTATGACGACTTTGTTTTTACGCTCTAGGGCAGCTGCAAGGCATTTGACAATTTCCCAAAAAAGGGTCACCCATTACATGAGATTTTTTTGCTCATTTAAAACTTCTATTTCCCCTTATTTAATGCTATGTTACG
>CAZYNY010000239.1:0-2382 GCA_964648095.1 uncultured Nitrospirota bacterium
GTGGCTTACCTCAAGGGCTCGATCAGCCTCATTGATGGCTCAACGCTCTTCTTTGTGTTGATCTACAATTAGAATTGACCCCCTATCGTCACTTAAAATTGACCCCCTGACCGGGTACAATCTCCTCCTAAACTAAGGGAGGAGGTTGAGGAGATGATGAGTATGTACAAGTGGCACCAGGTCAGGGTGATGAGGGAGAAGGGAGCAGGGGTCAAGGAGATCGCGAGGAGGTTGGGGATCTCGAAGAACACAGTGCGAAAGTATCTGAGATCTTCCAGCCCTCCGAGGCTTGAACCGAGGCAGTACGAGAAGAAGATTGATCCTTATCAAGACCAGGTAAGGGAGATGCTAGAGAAGGGCTACATTGGGACCAGGATCTACACCGAGCTCAAGCGGATGGACTATCCGGGATCCTTGGCTTGTGTACACCGCTATATTCGCGAATGTAAGGAGGAAGAAGAGATCAAGAAGGCCTCCACCACCCGGTTTGAGACCCCTCCTGGGCAGCAGATGCAATATGACTGGAAAGAGTGGATGCTCCCGGTAGGAGGAAGTCCGCTTAAGATCTATCTACACAAAGTGGTCTTAAGCTACAGCCGCTTGAAGCACTACAGCTTCTCGCTGAGCATTGTGGAGCAGGACGTGATCCGGGCCATTGAATCGGCCCTCTTCTTCTTTGGCGGGACGGCCCGAGAGCTGGTCATCGACAATCCCAAGCAGATGGTGGTGACCCATCGGCGGGACGGAGTGGTATGCTACAACGAAGGGTTTTTAAGGTTCTGTGGGCTCTATGGGATCGACCCCAACGCCTGTCGTTCCTACCGGGCTCGGACCAAGGGCAAGGTGGAGCGGCCCTTTTATTATATCCAGGAGCACCTGCTTCGGGGACTGAGTGTAGATCATCTGGAGGAATTTGACCAGAAGTTAGAAACCTTTCGAGATGAATACAACCGGCGGTCGCACAGTTCCCTGGGGGAGCCACCCCTGGCGAGATTTGAGCGGGAAAAAGGGCAGTTAAAGCCCCTGCCGGCGGTGGAGCCCACGGTCCTCTACGACCGGGAGATCCGGCGGGTCAGCAACGATGGCTATATCAGCTACCGGGGCGGATTCTATCCGGTTCCGATGCGCCTTTGCCTGCAGGAGGTCTGGGTGGAGTGCGTGTTTGGCCGGCGACTGCAGGTTTACGACCCCAAGGGGATGCTGGTCTTGGAGCAGGAGATCCGCCCCTTCGATCCGGGAAGGCGGCCGGAGCATCCCGAGCATGAGGCCATCAACCAGGCCTTTCAAGAGAAGAGAGAGAAGACTCGCTCCGTCCCGGTGCAGAGGTTTATCTCTCTGTTTGGAGAGACCGGCCAGAGGTACGTGGCCGGATTTCGGGAGGGAATCGGGGCCAACCTCTATTGGCACCTTTCAGAGATTCTGGCTTGTTGTGAGCTCTATGATCCCCAAGAGGTCAAAAGAGTCCTGGAGGTGTGCCAAGAGATGGGTTCCTATCATAAGAACAGCGTGCTGCGGTTGCTCGATCCCCGCCGGTTAAAGCCTCCGATTCTGGAGGCGGCCTCTGCCTATGAGAGATGGCCCCGGCAGGAAATTACCCGGCCGTTGTCGGTCTATGCGATCCTCGAGGAGGTGGGCCATGAGTGAGCAGACCGAACGGTTGGAGGAGATGATGAGAGCCTTAAACCTCAAGGGGATGATGGCCTGCTATCGAGAGCTGGAAGAGCGTGCGGTCCAAAGCAAGCTAGGTTATGAAGAGTATCTGTGCTTGCTTTTGGAGGAGGAGCTAAGAGGCAAAACGGACCGTTCAGTGAAGAGCAAGATCCACAAGGCCAGGTTTCCTTTCCTAAAGAACCTTGAAGAGTTTGATTTTTCGTTTCAGCCAGGTCTTGGGGAGAAGGATGTCCTGCATCTGGGGTCTCTGGAGTTTATCGAAAGCAAAGAAAATTTAGTGTTTTTGGGCCCATCAGGTGTGGGAAAAACCCATTTGGCCATCGGGTTTGGGGTTAAGGCCTGTTGTGCCAAATACCGTGTTCTCTTTACAACTGCTCAAAAACTGCTTGAAGACCTGACGCTTTCGGTTAGAGAAGGAAGACTTACAGCGAATCTGCTGGCTTATTCGCGGCTAAGCGTTTTGATTATCGATGAGCTAGGCTACATGCCTGTCACCAAGGAACAAGCCAATCTCCTGTTTCAGCTCATTTCCATGCGCTACGAAAGAGGGTCGATTATCCTTACCAGCAACTATAACTTCGACGATTGGGGACAAATCTTCCAAGACCATGTGGTAGCGGCAGCCATCATCGACCGCCTCGTCCATCATGCCAGGATCATGTTATTCAACATGATAAGCACTCCTCCCTATGGAAGCGGCGTTGAGGACTC
>CAZYNY010000240.1:0-2351 GCA_964648095.1 uncultured Nitrospirota bacterium
TCCCGTCGGCACCACGCCCTTCTGGCCACTTCCACACCATACCTTATGGAGCGGAAGTGGTCCTGGGCATGGGCATCTGTGCTGATCACCAGTTTCACCCCGATCTCTCTCGCCCGGTAGGCATGGGTATCTTTGAGATCTAACCGCGACGGCGAAGCGTTTATCTCCACTGCCTTGCCATATTGAGCCGCCGCCTGCAGCACCGCCTCCATGTCCAGACGCACCGGCTCCCGTTCCCCGAGGAGGCGGCAGGTTGGATGGGCCAGGATATCGACATTCGGGTTGGCCAAGGCCTTGAGCACCCGGCCCGTCATCTTATCTTCCTCCTGCCCCATAGCAGAGTGGACGCTGGCCACCACCACATCGAACTTCTGCAAGATCTCATCCGGCAAATCCAGCGAGCCGTCGGCCCTGATGTCTACTTCCGCTCCCGAAAGCACTTTGAAGCCTG
This sequence comes from uncultured Nitrospirota bacterium, assembly GCA_964648095.1. Classification (GTDB taxonomy): domain Bacteria; phylum Nitrospirota; class Nitrospiria; order JACRHA01; family JACRHA01; genus JACRHA01. The sequence continues at coordinate 452 of CAZYNY010000240.1, forward strand.
GCATCCTGCGGTTGACATCATCTATGTTTTTCAACTGTTGAGACAGTCGCTGCTCGTTCAGCCCGTGCGCTATCCCTCGACCTATCGAATGGTCGGTAATGGCAAGGTACTGATATCCCATGTCCCTGGCGGCTGCCGCCATATCTTCCAGAGATTGTCTGCCGTCGCTCGAATCGGTGTGGGCATGAAGGTCGCCCTTGATGTCTGCTATTTCCACCAGCACAGGCAAGGCGTGAGACAGGGCCAACTCTATCTCCTCGCCGCCCTCGCGCAACTCGGGAGGGACGATCTGAAGCCCCAGCCTCTGATAGAAGGCCTCTTCAGTATCGAAAGTCTCCGTCTTGCCGGTTGCCAGGTCGGTGATGCCATACTCGCTCAGCTTAAGGGCTTGCCTGTGGAAGCGGTCGCGCAACGCGATATTGTGCTGCTTCGAGCCGGTGAAATACTGCAACAGCGACCCGAACTGCCCGGGGTCCACCATCCTGAGATCGACCTGCAGCCCCCCGCCGATGATGACGCTGGCCTTGGTCGGGCCTTTGGCCACCACCTGCTTCACCATCTTGAGATTGGTGAAGGTTTCGATCACTGCCTGCGGATTGTCAGCAGTGCCCATGATATCGATGTCGCCGACAGTCTCTCTGAAACGGCGCAGGCTGCCAGCCGGGACAAGATTCTTCGCTCCCGGCAGCGCCCGTAATTCCAACAGTATCGCCTCCACAGGAGGCAAGGCCTCGCCAATCGGGATGCGCTGGTCTTTGCGTCTCAGCGCCAATATCCCTTGCAGGATGTTCTCTGCCGATTTCTCGCCGAGATGAGGAAGCGCCGCCACTCGGCCATCCAGAATAGCCTTCTCCAACTCTACCACAGTCTGAATCCCCAGTTCTTCCACCAGGCGCATTGCTGTCCGAGGCCCGACGCCCGGGATATTCATCAATGCGGTAATGCCGGGAGGGAACTCCTGTCGCAGCTTGTCGTAATACTCGAGTCTGCCAGTGGTCACCAGATCAGTGGTCTTTCTGGCGATGGCGTCGCCCACGCCAGGGATGGACGTGAGATCAGCGCCTTCGCTGAGGTATATCTCTATCTCCTTGGGCAAGAGTTCGATAGAGCGAGCCGCTTTTTGATAGGCCCGGATCTTGAAAGGGTTCTCCTTCTTCAATTCAAGCAGGTCCGCGATGTCCTGGAAAACGCGGGCGATCTCGGTGTTGCGCACCTCAAACTCCTCAAGTTCTATTGTATGCCCTCGGCCCGGGTTTACCAAGTCGAAGCACAATACGAGAAGGTACGCAGGGCAACACCAACCGGGTACAATAGACTGCATTCGGATGACTTATCACACCACATTACATCACAAGTATTCTTGCGCCGAAGCCACCAAAGTGGTAAAGTCGGGAAGTGGTCAGTTGCACTCCGATCTTGGTGCTTTAAGAGATGACTGTATTTAATAGAGCCCGTAGTGAGCGAATGGCAGCTCCAATTGCAGCCAAAGGGTGGCGTTCAACCTTTAGCTCGCTGGAGAACCGCAACTACCGATGGTTTTGGTATAGCATGCTGGGCTCGACTGCCAGCACGCAGATGCAGATGTTGGCCCGGGGCTGGCTGATGTACGAGCTCACCAAATCTCCTCTGTACCTGGGATTGATGGGCGCCGCTACAGGCCTACCTATGCTCCTTTTCTCCGCCATCGGCGGTGCTGTTGCCGATCGTGTGGAGAAGCGCAATCTTGTTATCATCACTCAAGTTCTCACCGGGGTGGTGAACCTGGCAACTGGGATCTTGATCTCCACAGGCGCCATCGCGGTCTGGCATCTCATGGTAACCTCAGTTATTGGTGGTATGATCTTAGCTTTCTACATGCCTGGCCGTCAGGCGATTATCCCCGACCTTGTAGAGCGGCAAC
>CAZYNY010000241.1:0-2348 GCA_964648095.1 uncultured Nitrospirota bacterium
GTGAAGAAATAAGGGAATACGTCCATGTTTTCGATGCGGCCCAGAATAGTGTAGAAATCTTGTCGGAAGAGTTCAAAAACGAACACATAACAATTACCGGACACTATCCGATGAAAATTAGTGAACTTTTTACTATGATCAAAGAGATGTTAAAAAAAAATGTGATCATTGAATACATTAAACCAAAATCTGATGACCCCGTAGATCATTATAGTGTCACGCCTTACACCTTCATTCCGAAGGTTGGCAAGAAATATTCCAAGATATATTACACAGATATGGGGCAGGGATTGCTTTTGTGTATGCAGGAGATTTTCGATAAAGTTATCCATGCCAACAAATAATAGCATTTCATTGACCAGACAATATGAATAAAATTTTATCTACAACAACAACGTTTGCGGAAACATCACCGGAATTAATTGAGTCCATAGAAAGACGTAATTTGGTCTATATTCCAAACCCACGAAAAAGAAAGTTAAATTCTGAAGAGTTCATAGATTTGATCAAGGAATATCAGCCTATAGGTATCTTGGCAGGCACGGAATTGATCGGTAGAACAGAACTTAACCAGGCAAGGGGGCATCTGCGTGTTATTTCCCGCGTTGGGGTCGGTTGGGAAAATATAGACAAGGAATTCGCGGCAGCAATGAACATCCTTGTTTTCAGAACACCTGGTGTCCTTACAGAAGCTGTTGCAGAACTTACCATGGGTTTCATATTTGCCGCTCTTCGTTTTATTGTGTCCCAAGATAGACTCGTCCGAAATGGCCAATGGCAAAAACAAATGGGCAGTCTCCTGCAAGGAAAATTAGTAGGTATAATAGGCTTTGGTGATATTGGAAAACGGGTTGGTGAGTTGGTCAATGCTTTTGGTGCTTCGATAATTATTTGCGATGTTCAATCACTAGGATTTCCGGGGGTTGAATTTGAACAAGTTAATATGGGGGAACTTCTGTCCCGATCGGATATTATAACTATTCATGCCAGTGGTGATCAAACAATTATCGGTCCTAATGAATTTGGACAGATCAAGAAAAAAAGAGTCGTCTTGATCAATACCGCACGCGGTGGCCTAATTGATGAGGATGCTCTCTATAGAAGTCTTCTTGACGGATCTATAGGTTATGCTTGCTTAGATGTCTTCACAAAAGAGCCTTACACCGGCAAATTGCTGGCTCTTGAAAACGTTCTTCTGACTCCTCACATCGGATCCTATGCCCGTGAGGCCCGGAAGGCGATGGAAGAGATGGCTGTAGCCAATTTGATCAACGGCCTTAAGGATGCAGGCATACTGGAGCGATAATTTTCTCGTCATGTCAGTTGTATGGCTCTCTCATGTATTAGATTCTGGCACGCCACTTTATGCAGGCGCAAATGACATCAGAATTAATTCGCAAAAATCAATTGATAAGGGTGATTCGTGCAACACAAGTATTTTAAGTTTACCGAGTCATTCAGGAACGCACGCAGATGCTCCATTTCATTTTATTCCTAATGGAAAAAGAATATCTGACTTCGCACCTGAAGAGTGGGTATTCCAGTGCCCGAAAGTTGTAAATATACCCGCCATGCCAGGTCAAATGATCAGACCAACCGATATACAAGAAGAAGTTTCAAAGGAAGAGAATATTGACTTGGTCTTGCTGAAAACTGAATTTGAAAAACATCGCAAGAAGCCAATATATTGGAAGAACGGTCCTGGAATATCAATTGATCTGGCCGAATATCTAATAAATTTATTTCCCAAAATGCGGGCGATTGGAATGGATTGCATTTCTGTTTCCAGTTTAAGCGATCGTGAGCAAGGGCGCCTCGTGCATCACTTATTTTTGCAAACTGGTTTAAGATTTTTTGAGGATATGGCGCTTTCTGCTATAGGTGTGAGAGATCACCTATTTCAAGTAATTGCCCTACCGCTGCGCTTCCTTCCCGGTGACGGCGCACCTTGTTCTATTGTTGGCTGGATCCACGAAAGTTAAAGGATATCATTTCATGAGCCAATCCGCATTTCAGGCTTTTATCTTCGATTTTGACGGTGTTATAGTGGATTCGGTAGATATCAAGACATTGGCTTTTGCGCGCATGTTTGAGCCATTCGGCCCTGAGGTGGTAGCAAAGGTTGTAGAACATCATCGTTTGCATGGCGGAATGAATCGCATGCAGAAGTTTCTTCATTATTACAAGGAATTTTTAAATAAATCTTTGGACAACATAGAACTGAAAGATCTCTGTAGGCAATTTTCTCTTCTTGTGATGAATGAAGTGATCAGTGCATCAGAGATCCCTGGTGCACAAGCATTCCTGGAGAAATGGTACAAAGAAATTCCCTGTTTCATAGTGTCCGC
>CAZYNY010000242.1:0-2337 GCA_964648095.1 uncultured Nitrospirota bacterium
AGTCCTCCAATTCCTGATCGAGGCCAACGACCGGCTGAAGAAGAAGGGAGGCCGCGCCAGCCTGGTGGGGGCCGGGTCCCTGGTGCGCCTGGCTTTCCAAACGGCCCGGCTGGATTCCCTGTTTGAGTTTTGCGAGACCCTGGAGGAGCTGGGGATCTCCCCGCCGGCGAGTAAGCCTACCCTGGTCCCAGCGGCGGGCCCCTCAGGCAAGTCTGCTCCGGCCGGGCCTTCGAGTAAGCCAAACCCGACCCCGCCAGCGAGCCGACCTGGCCCGGCCCGGGATAAGGTCGCCCCCGGGGGGCCCGAGAAGATCTTCCCCAAGCCTCCCCCGAAGCGGGACGCCCAATTCTATCGCTTCTGGGGGGGCCTGGCCGCCCTGATCGCGGCCTCGCTGGCCTGGTCACTTTACCTCTACCTGACGCGCTGACGCCTCTTGCCATTGATGCCTGCCTCAAACCGGTAGTTTGAAGTTTTAGAAAAACAGTGGGGCCTGGGCCTGGAGGCCCGGACCCCTGCCCCGGACCCCGGGGATTGCTTCAAACCTTAAACCGGCCACATCTTAGGGTAGTCTTACCAAAGAAAAGGCCTGACGGGATAGCCTGGTATCTCTCGCATTTCAAACGGTGGAGAGAGCGGCCATGACGCTGGTCTACATCCTGAGCGGGATCCTGCTGCGAGGAGTCTTTATCCTGGCCCTGTTATTCTTTTCGGGCTGCCTGGACACGGGCCAGATGGCCCGAGAATCTTCTAAGCGCACCCAGCAGATTGCCCAGCTCTATCGACAGGGCCGCTACCAGGAGGCTATTCCTTTGGCGGAGCGGTCCCTGGCCATCCGGGAGAAGGCCCTGGGTTCCCATCACCCTGAAGTGGCCGAGAGCCTGAACAACCTGGCGATACTCCATTATGCTCTGGGGGACTATGCCCAGGCCGGGCCCCTCTTCAAGCAGGCCCTGGCCATCCGGGAAAAGGTCTTAGGTTCCTACCACCCTGAAGTGGCTGAGAGTCTGAATGACCTGGCGATACTCCACTACGCCCTGGGGGACTATGCCAAGGCCGGGCCTCTCTACAAACGAGCCCTGGATATTCGAGAGAAGGCACTAGGTCCCAGCCATCCCCTTGTGGCTACCGGTCTAAATGGTCTGGGAGGGCTCTATTACGCCTTGGGGGATTATGCCCAGGCCGGGCCTCTCTTCAAACGGGCCCTGGCCATAGGAGAGAAAGCCTTGGGGCCGGACCATCCCGACGTAGCGACCTCTCTGAACAACCTGGCGACGCTCCACGATGCCCTGGGGGACTATGCCCGGGCCGAGCCCCTCCTCAAGCGGGCCCTGGCCATCCGAGAGAAGGCCTTGGGGCCCAGCCACCCTGAGGTGACCTCGGCCAAAGGAAACCTCGGGTTTTGCTATCTGGAACAGGGGAAGTTAGAGGAGGCCTACGAGATCCTCAAAGAGACAAAGAATTCCGGTCCAGCCTTGTTGGGCCTCTATTATCTTATGAAAGGGGATCGCCAGGCGGCCCAGGAGCAGTTTAGAGCGGCCCTGAAAAAGACCCCAGCTCATATCGAGCAGCTCGTGGCCGTCTACATTGGCCTGGGACTCTCTTTTGAGGACCTCGGACAATATCGGGAGGCAGCCGACTCCTATCGGTGGGCGGTAGAACGGATCGAGGAACAGAAGGCCGCCCTGGCTCCGGCTGAGCGAGCCCATTTCCTGGATGGTATGGCGGGAGCACAATTCAAGCGATCCCTGGCCTACGAGGGGCTGGCGCGGGTAAAGGGGAAGCTTCTGGATCCGGTGGATGAAACAGGGAGAGAGCGTCCATGACGTTGGTCTACATCCTAAGCGGGATCCTGCTGCTGGGGGCCCTGAGCTACCTGGGGATTCGCCGGGAGAAGCAAGAGCGGTTGTGCTTTGAGCGGGAGGAGCTGGCCCGGCTGGAGGGAACCAACGGGGTAGACGATCCCACGCCGGCGATCGGGGACCCCGAGCCCCTCTCCATCTGGGACCCTTCCCCTGCGGGCGCCGGGATCTCCGTCCACCTGGGCGCCAACGGCACAGATCCCCTCCTCTGGCGGCCTCTGTCTCTCCCCAATCCCCATCTGCTCATCGTCGGGGGCTCGGGCTCGGGCAAGTCCCAGACCCTGAAGGCCATCGCCCACGAGCTGCGGGAGGCCTGCGCCGTGGTAATCCTGGACCTCCATGGGGACCTGGACGTCGGGGGGGCCGCCACCCACGAGCTCCACTTCCGCTCCCGCTTTGGGATCAACCCTCTGGTTCTCTCCCTGGACCAGAAGGGCGGGGGCCCCAATGCCCAGCGGGAGATCGTCCGGACGCGCCT
>CAZYNY010000243.1:0-2335 GCA_964648095.1 uncultured Nitrospirota bacterium
GAAAGCGTGGTGGCCTCCATCCGCCTGCTCTTCCAGCAGTTCAAGGCCTTGGGCAGTGCCTATGGGATGATGCGCTTCTTCGCGGAACAGGGGATTCCCTTTCCTCGCCGCCTCTGGGCCCCTGACACCAACGGCTGCCTGCAATGGGGGCCTCTGAGCCTCACCAGGATCCTGGCCATCCTTCACAACCCGACTTATACGGGCGCCTATGTCTACGGCCGGCGCCGAAGCCAACCGGTTGTGGTCGCAGGCCAGCTCGCTCGGGTCCGCACCCTGCAGCGCCCCAGAGAGCAGTGGACGGTGGTCATCCAGGACGCCCATCCGGCCTACCTCAGTTGGGAGGAGTATCTGGAAAACGAACGGCAACTGACCCGCAACCGGACTAACCTGCAGGGCGATGGTCCTCAGGGCACACCTCGCCAGGGGGCAGCCCTCTTGCAGGGCCTCTTGCTCTGCGGTCGCTGTGGACGTCGCATGACCATTCGCTACCAGGGAACCGCAGGATGTCAGGCCATCTACCAGTGCGACCGGCGTCGGTTCCACGACGGCCAAGGAGGCGTATGCTGGAGCGTTCCCGCCGGTCCCATCGACATGGCAGTCGAAGCCCATGTGCTTGATGCCCTCACCCAGGACAATCTGGATATCTCGCTGGCGGTCCTCCAGCAGATGGAACAGGAGGCCCAAGAGCTGGACCGCCATTGGCAATTGCAAATCGAGCGCGCCCATTACGAAGCCCAGCGCGCCCAACGCCAGTACGATGCCGTCGAGCCCGACAACCGCCTGGTAGCCCGCACCCTCGAGCGGCGCTGGAACGAGAAGCTCCGGCAACTGGAAGAGATCGAACAGGCTTACGCCCAAGCCCGCCAACGAGAGCGGCTTGACCTCTCCCCGCAAGAGCGACAGCAAATCCTTCGGCTGGCCTCCGACCTGCCCGCCGTCTGGAGGGCGCCCACGACGACCCAGGCCGAACGCAAGGGCCTGTTGGGACTGCTCGTTAAACAAATCGCCCTCACGCCGGCCGACCTCCCCCAGCGCCAGACCCGTGTGCAAATCCTCTGGCATACGGAGGCCACCACCGAGCTCTGGGTAGCCCGTCCTTCTATTAAGGAACGCTTTCGCACGCCCCGGCAGGTCGTCGAGGCCATTGCCCGGCTGGCAGCCGGCAGGCTTGATGAAGAGATCGCCGCCGCCCTCAATGAGCAAGAGCTGCGCAGCGGCCGGAGCAAACCTTTCACGGCGGCCTCTGTGGCCTGGGTCCGTTACAAGCATGGCATCCGCAAGCCCGGCTCGGATCCTCGCATGGCCGCCCGCACCGATGCCCGATCTGACGGCCGCTACTCCACCCGTGCCCTCGCCCAGCGCCTCGGGGTCACGATCTCTACGATCCATTACTGGCGGCAACATGGTATAATTCCGGCTACCCAAGAGATTCCCGGCGGCCCCTGGTGGCATGAGGTGACCCCGGAGGTGCTGGCCGCTCTTTGCCAAAGAATCCACCGGGTTCCTGTACGGACAGACAATCTATCATGTTCTTGATTTTTTGGTCGCAACCGGTAAAAATTCATTGAGGGGAGGGTGCTCCCATCGAGGAACAAAGCGGAGAGAACCCTTTAAAGTCCCCTATTCGTATAGTATAAGGATATATCACATGATATATCCTCTCCCTTGAGATGGGATGGACCAACGAGGCCCCAATCGCAACCGATAAAAATTCCCCGAGGGGAAAGTACTTATTTCCTCTCGGCCTGCAGTGAGCCAAGAGAGCCTCTCGAAATCCCCCTCAGTTTGTACATTACAAGTCACGTCCTATGACGTGTCATATCCCCCTCGAAATGGGACGGTTCGAGGGGCCCCTCAGGGATGATCAATTAGATCAAACCCCTGTATCCTGTATCCTGAAAGCTTATTGTATGGAGGTGCATTATGAATACACCGTCGGTATCCCCAAGGGTCTCAGCTTGCCGTTCTCCTTGGGAATGTAGTGCCGTCTGACCAGTTTGGCCCGGTATCTCTTCCTCTTGAGCCGCTCTACCAGGTGTCTGATGTTTTCTTCGAGGTTCTGCTCGTACTCCTTGGGCGCTTACCCGATCGACGCCATAGGCTGCGTCTTTGCGGATGTCGCGCCAGCAGTCTCTGAGCCACTCCTCGTCGAGCATCCCATAGAGGTTGCGAAACCGATACTTCGGTTGGCTTTTGGCCTTCTCTGCTATCCCCTGCAGGGAGGTTGGCACGGGGTTGTCCGGCCCTTCACGTCCGGCCCGTGTTTCCTTTGCAGGCTGCGTACTCCTGCCAGCTCCTTCCCCCTGTGGACGGCTCTCCCGTCCTCTGAGTACTA
>CAZYNY010000244.1:0-2320 GCA_964648095.1 uncultured Nitrospirota bacterium
CATAGGGTTAGTTCAGGAGTTACGCAAACGCAAAGCGATAAATTGGCTATCAGGCGATGATCGTCGTTTCGGCCAGGTAGCTATAATCTGGTGAAAATAACATCGCCGATATGGCCGGAATCCCCAATGTTTAAGAGGGGTTACGGGTAAGGCCGGATTACGGCCTTTCTGATAGTGGCCGAAAGGAAGATCACGGCCGGCTATCAAGCTAAGAAGGACAGGCCCTTCTGGGTTTTCATCCCTGAAGGGCCGCGAATTTACTGGGTTCTCTGAGTTCTGCGTAAGTTCTAATTGTAATGCAAAAGTGAAGTGGGAGAGCCTTTTTTAGTTTTAGGTGCAGAAAATTGCTCAAATACCTCAAGAATAGTACCTTTCTCTTCTTGGAGATAAGTAAGGTATTTTTTAGCACCCATGAAATATTGACTGAGATTAGCCTGTGGGTCTAAATCAACAGCCAGCACTCTCATATTGGCTCTCCATGCACAATGCCAAGCAAGATTGAAAGCAAGTGTAGTCTTACCAACGCCGCCTTTCATGTTGATGAGAGAGACAGTAACTGACATGATTTGACCTCCAAGACAGCAGAACTGTTTCCGAGCATGACATACTTAGGCGAGGCACAAACGAAAAGCACTTGCTCTACCCGCCAGCCTTTCCATCCTGAACTGTAGGATTAGCGTGTGGCTCCCTGGGACCCAAGCCCTCTCGCTGTGCCTGCTTGTAGACTGCTTTGAATTGATTTGGCACTCCTTTGCTTAATCGATGAGAATAGTTTTTTGCTTGTACGATATTATCAGAAAGCGTATTACTGCTGTTTTGATCGACATCATATTTGAATCTATAAAACGCCTCAATGGTTTGATGCGCCAACGCTATACTATTTATAAAGAGTGCTTCTTTGCCATTGTGTTCACCAACCTGGATTTGACAACCTACATCGCTATCAATGAACAAACAAATCTCAAAGGGAAAATTTACGTTAGCGGAACCAAAGGCATGCACAAGGTCATGCCTGAGAAAATCAGCTAGTACCTTGTTAAGTTTTTTGAAAAAACTATTACAACTAAAATATTTCTGTAAAAACTCCATAATGTAAGTACCGGTGTCTAGTTGGCTACAAGGATCTGTTCTCTGATGTTGCTTAGCACCTGTTAGGTAAAACCCAAAGACCTCACAGGCTACAAGTGCCACTAAACTCAAGGTGAAATTCAAACCACCTAGATGAGGGATTGAGCTACCAGAAACAGGGCTGTAGTTCTTTGCCCACTCTATGAGAGACCTGAGATCAGTAATTACCGTTCCCTCGAGCAATGTGAGCAGGGAGCGTGCTTCCTCTCTTGTCGTCATTCTTAGCTCCTTGAGGTGTTAGGCTGTGCCTTTTCTTTGTTTTTTCTTTGCTTTTCTTTTTGTTTTTGTCTTTTGCTATTGCCTTGATTTTGGTTAATTTGATTTCTTTGCTTTTTGAATTTTCTAACTTTGTTTACTTTAACTTCACTTTATTTATATCAGGCGTTCTTTTAGTTTCTTCTTTGTTCTTGCCATTCTTTTGCCTACTTCGCCTTCTTCTTTCCTCTTGACTTCTCTTGCTTTTTAACTTCTTTAATTCCTCTTTACTTCAACTTCGCGTTTCTCTTCCGTACGACAACTTAACTAACCATTTGACTGGTATAATCGAAAACGGGCACCTGGACTGTCTTAGCTGGTTTAAGTCTCTTTTTGGCAAGACGAATCAAATCCTCTGTAACTTCTGGAGTATAAGTCTTCTCCCCACATTGCACACATACTTCAGCAGGTACGTTCTCGATAAAGAGGTAATCCTTGTCGTAATCATAAACGAAAGTAACTTTTCGAAATTCGACTTTTCCTCCACAAAAAATACATCTCATAAAAATCACCTCCTAATTCGGCAATCGATCCATTCTTCGGGATCGGGTTCATACAAAGTTACTACAACAACTTTCGGTGGAAATGAAACCTGAATATGTAAATTTCGTCCAGCTTCAGTTTTGCCATAGATGAGACAACTTGGAGAGTATTTATCTTCAGGATAGTCTTCAATAATTTCACCGCCCAAGACGGCTTCCTCCACTTCGTATTGTTCAATAGACCTTTGAATCATTCTTTTTACTGCATGATCTGAAAAACGATATTCACCTTCTTGGATTTTTTCTTGTATCTCGTTTATTGATCTCGGCATTGAGTATTTCACTCTAATATAAGATTTTTTTCTTAAATCAGCAAGATAAACATCAAGGGAGAGGGTTATTAACCTTTTTGTAGCGATAGGTAGGGCCTTACGGCCTTTCCCCCGCTCCAAACC
>CAZYNY010000245.1:0-2308 GCA_964648095.1 uncultured Nitrospirota bacterium
CAAAGACCTGAATCCTCTCCTTCTCTCCCTCAACCACCTTGACATGAACCTTTACCAGATCCCCGATACTAAAAACAGGAATCTCCTTCTTAACCAGACTCCTCTCGATCCTTTCAAGAACATCCATTGGCATAACTCCTCTTTTTACATCCGAATTTTCGGGTTTTTAACTCGTTTAGGAAACCTGCTTCTTCTTCAGTAAGATCCAGATTCTCAAGGAGATCCGGTCTCTTCAGTAATGTATTGAACAGGGTCCTTTTTCTTCTCCAGGCGGCTATCTTTTTATGGTTGCCTGAAAGGAGCATTCTTGGGACCTTTAACTTGCAAAACTCTGCAGGCCGGGTATAGTGAGGGTATTCTAAAAGTCCTGCATTGATCTGACCGGAAAAGGAATCATCTGCCGATGATCGATCATTTCCAAGGGCGCCAGGTATTAGCCTTACAGATGCATCGATAACCACAAGCGCGGCAAGCTCTCCTCCTGTCAAGACATAGTCTCCTATTGAAACCTCTTCAGGTTTAAGCAATATCCTGACCCGCTCATCGATCCCCTCATAGTGTCCACATATAAAAACGATCTTCTTCTTCTCAAGACTAAGATCCAATGCCATATCCTGATTAAAAACCCTGCCTTTAGGCGTTGTCATTAATATCCGCAATTCATCTTTTTTCTTGAGCTCGTCAACAGCGCTGAATATAGGTCCTGCCTTTAACAACATGCCTGACCCGCCGCCATAAGGGTAGTCATCTACTGTACGATGCTTGTCCTCTGTGTAGTCTCTGATATTGATGACATTGACCTCAAGGCAGCCCCTTTCCTGGGCCTTCTTCATAATGCTTGACTCCAGTACCGATTTTATCATCTCTGGAAATATGGTCAAAACTTCTATTCTCATGCCGGCCTAAAAGATCCCCATAAATAAAAGATTGAGGCTAAGGTTGAGGTTAAGGGAGAAAAGCCGGCCAAGGTTGAGGTTTGAGGAAGTCCTTAACCTCGGCCTTAGCCTTAGCCTTCTTCAACTTTTCGAAGACCAAGGGGTATAAGCTGAAGGAAGCCTGCTCTTTCCTATTCCAGGATCTCCAATACGCAGCGCTTTCCCATTTTTGTGCCGGCAGCGCTTAATATGATCCTCATTGCCCGGGCTGTCCTGCCTTCTTTCCCTATCACCTTACCGAGATCCTCCTGGGCCACCCTCAGTTCGATGATAGTTGTTCTTTCTCCCTGTGTTTCCCTTACGGAGACATCACTTGGTTTGTCTACCAATGCCTTAGCAATATACTCAACCAGATCCTTCATCGATTCTACCTCCATTCTAGTGGGGAACTATTCCTAATGCTCCGGCTTATTCCGGAATACCACCCTGAGCTATTACCCGGCTTGTTTAAGCTGCTGCGGGATGCCGGCTTTACGAAGGATATCTCCTACGGTATCTGATACCTGGGCCCCCGTCTTGAGCCATTCCAGGATACGATCCTTTTCAAGCTCAACAACAGCAGGTTGAACAAGGGGGTTATAAGTGCCCAGAAGCTCTATATATCTGCCATCCCTGGGCATCCTTGTATCTGCCGCTACTATCCTGTAAAAAGGTTTCTTCTTTTTTCCCTTCCTTGTAAGTCTTATCTTTACAGCCACACCTCACCTCTTTTCTTAAATAGATTAGAACCTGACAGAGCTCAACGCCCTTCCCAAGGCAGTTTTCCCTTTTTTACCTGAGAATGCCTTAATCATCTTCTTTGCCTGGAAAAAGTTTTTTAAGAGTTTATTTACCTCCTGCACGGTTGTCCCGCTCCCCCTGGAAATCCTCTTCCTCCTGTTCCCGTTTATGATAACATAATTTCTGCGCTCTTCCTTAGTCATGGAATTTATGATCGATACAGCGCGGTTGATCTCCTTCTGGTAACCGGGTCCGGAATTAACAAGACCCAACAGGCGGCTCCCTCCGGGGACCATCCCGATTATCTCCTCGATCGGCCCCATGTGCACAAGCTGTTTTAGCTGCTCCTTGAAGTCCTCAAGGTCGAAGGAATCCTTCTTGATCTTCTCTTCAAGATTTAAAAGGCTATCACCGGATATATTCTTTTTTACCTTCTCCACAAGCGAAACAATGTCACCCATCCCGAGTATCTTGGATGCTATCCTCTCAGGATAAAATGGTTCCATTGCATCAACATGCTCACCAACACCTATAAATTTTACCGGCTTGCCTCTTACCGCTCTGGTCGAAAGGAGTGCACCGCCTCTTGCAGCCCCCTCCATCTTTGTCCGGATAACTCCATCCATGCCTATGCTATTCCTACATGACTCTGC
>CAZYNY010000246.1:0-2290 GCA_964648095.1 uncultured Nitrospirota bacterium
GAGAATAAACTGTCTTCCCGTTTCAACATCCCTCATCGCGAATATCCAAAATGGCCCATAGCACTTCAATACGAGGTCAAGATATCGGCGCGTGCTTCCAAGGATGGATTTAAGACGTTTTCCTTCAAGAACGATTCTAGTTCTTTGCAGAAGCATTTTTCATTGCGCTTTGATGCATCCACAAATGTTCCCAAACCATTTGCCGTTTATTGGCAGGTTGTGAATACGGGCTATGAGGCAACAAGGGTGAACGGCCTGCGCGGGAGTATCTTTCTTGGCGAATTGGTTCAGAAGGAAACCACCTTGTACCAAGGCATGCACTGGATCGAGTGCTTTATAGTCAAAGATGGTAAATGTGTTGCCAGAAGTGGCGAGTTCGTGGTTAACATTGGATGAAAAAGTTAATGTTCACACGGATGTGTGATAAATGAAAGGCTGTTCATGGATTCACCCCGATTGATTGAATATGCATTTCCTTTGAAGCAGGCTTCTCTGGATTCGGTCCACGAGAAGAACGTGCGGCATGGGCATATATCGACGCTTCATATCTGGCCAGCGCGGCGGCCGCTGGCGGCGTGCCGGGCCGCGCTCATCGCCACGCTCCTGCCGGACCCGAGTGCCTATCTCAAGCCCGAGGGTATGTCGGATGACGAGTGGCACAAGGGGATCATCCGCCGCCGTAAGGAGCTCTGCGAGAAGATCGGCGGCAAGGTGGTGAAGAAGGTCGAGCGCAAGAAGATGCCCAACGGCCAGACTATCGAGCGCGAAAAGGAAATCACCGAGGGGGGCATCCTGCACTGGGGGAGGGAGACGGAGAATAAGGAACTTCTGGAGTGGTTCCGGCAGGAGATCCGCAAAGCCTACGGAGGCCGTGCGCCGAAGGTCCTGGATCCGTTCGCGGGCGGCGGAGCGATACCGCTGGAGGCCATGCGCCTGGGGTGCGAGGCGACTGCCATGGATATCAACCCGGTTGCGTGGTTCATCCTGAAGTGCACGCTCGAATATCCGCAGAAGCTCGCCGGGAAAACGCATCCCCTGCCAGACTTTATCCTCAAGAATGAGGAGTTCATGGACGCCTTCTACAAGGCGCATCCGCATCTTGTCGGTCGAACAAAGAAGACGAAGAGTCAGAAAGAAAAAGAGCGGTTGGACCCCGGATTCTGGGATAAACCCGATTCCGGTCGGGCTCCCAAGGCCGACCTCGCCTGGCACGTGCGGGCGTGGGGCCAATGGGTGCTTGACCATGCCCGGCGGGAGCTCGCCCGGTTCTATCCGACCTACGCGGACTTCGAGCCTCTCGACAAACGCGACCCCAAGCCTTACGAGAAACAGCCCATGCAGTTGGTGCCGCACAAGGAAGATGGCACGCCGGATGTGGACGCGCTCAATGCCGAGATCAGCAAGGAATACCTCGCGGATAAGCGCAACCCGCGCTGGGTGGCCAAGCCCACCGTGGCCTACCTCTGGGCGCGGACGGTGCAGTGCAAGAACTGCCGCGCCACCATCCCGCTCCTCAAAACCCGCTGGCTCTGCAAGAAGGACAAGAAGCGGGTACTCCTTTCTGTGGAGGTAGTGGGGCAGGAGGTGGGGTCAGGGAGCAAGGATGCCTTCAGCATCTATCGGCGAAAGCTCCCTCATTGGCGAATGGAAGGGGCCACCTACTTCCTGACTTGGCGGCTTCGCCAAAATCAGACTGAACTGAATCCGGAAGAGCGATCACTGGTCGTTTCCACTCTTCGCCACTTCGATGGATCAAGGTATAGGCTTTCGGCGTATTTGGTCATGAATGACCACGTCCATGTCTTGGTGGAACCTCTATTAGGCCATGATCTCTCCAACATCACACATTCCTGGAAATCGTTTACCGCGCACCAGCTCCAGCAGCAACATGGGCGGAAAGGCTCCATCTGGCAGGATGAGTCATTTGACCGGATCGTGCGGAATGAAGCAGAGTTTATGGAGAAAGCCCAATACATCCAGAATAATCCCTTCAAGCGCTGGCCTGATATAACAGAATATGCCTGGGTTGGATTTCCCCAATGGGAACAGGAAATGACAGGCACAGAGGCCTGTCCCACTATTCCAAGAGTGGTCTTCGGCATCGAGGCGAACGTCCCAATAAAGGGCGGAAACACGGCCCAGAGCCGGGAGCACGATAAACGCATCGGCGCCGGCACCATGTCCCGCTCCGGCGCCACTTGCCCCTGCTGCGGGATCATTATGACCATGGAGGACATCCGCTTCGAAGGACAGGCAGGGCAACTGGGAAAATTGATGACCGCGGTCGTGG
>CAZYNY010000247.1:0-2268 GCA_964648095.1 uncultured Nitrospirota bacterium
TACCCCTCGATCCCCGACCCCAACTACAAGAGAAAGGACAGTAGCCCAGGTTTCCCAACCTGCGCCCAACCAGGAGAGGGGAAGGATGGTGGCACAGGTTTTCCAACCTGTTCCCAACAAGGTGAGCTGTTCACCTCCCGCCGGAATCTCCCCCATTGGCAACTCCAGGGCAGCACGTATTTCGTGACGTTCCGGCTGAGAGAAGGCGCATTGACGGATAACGAGCGCGACACGGTCGTCAACGCCATCAAGCATTTCCACAGCGAAAGACAACAGGTCGTTGCCGCCGTTGTCATGCCGGATCACGCTCATATCCTGCTCAGACCCCTTCCGCGACCGGATGGCACGGACTGGCCACTTGGCGAGCTTCTCAAAAGCATCAAGGGTTTCAGCGCCCGCGAGATCAATAAGTCTCGGGACTGCACCGGACCGCTGTGGTAGGAGGAAAGTTTTGACCGCATCGTCCGTGACGAAGTGGAGCTCATGGAGAAGTGGGGGTACATCCGGAACAATCCAGTCAAGGCCGGCTTGGTCGGTATGCCGGAGGAATACCAATGGTTTTGGCAGCCAGATGCGCAGCCGTCACAGGCTGGAAAGCCTGTGCTACCATCAAGTGCAGCGTCGTCGAGATACCTGACGCCTGTGGCCTACCTCTGGACCCGCACGGTCGTGTGCAAGAACCCTGCGTGCAAGGCTACCGTACCGCTCGTGAAACAGACCTGGCTTTGCAAGAAGGACGGCCGGTATGCGGCCCTGAAGGTGATTGCGCCGAAGTCAGAGAGGCAGGTGCGGTTCGAGGTGGTGGAGGCACGAAGCGCTTCAGACTTTGGGTTCGACCCCGAGGCAGGGTCAAAGGGGGGGAACGCGACCTGCCCGTTCTGTGGGACTGTGGCCGACAGCCAGTACGTGAAGGCCGAGGGGTGCGCCGGACGGATGGGCCGGCAAATGATGGCTATCGCCTGCACTCGACCTGGAACGAAAGGTAAGATCTACCTATCGGCAGATGACCTACCCAGCCACGTGCCCGATCATGAGGCGATCCGAACGCGCATCGGTGCACTCTGCAAGCGCACGGGGCTCACGGTGCCGAGAGAGCCGATGCCTAAACCTGGGACGCTTGGCTTCCGTGTACAACCCTACGGCGTGAGGACATGGGGCGACCTTTTTACGCCCCGACAGATGCTCTGTCTGCTCTCATTTGCTGCAACTGTGAGGGAAGCTGAAGCAGCCATGGAGCCACTCTATGAAGCGGACCGCGCAAAGGCTGTTTCCACGTTGCTTGGTGTCATCGTTGATCGCCTAACCGACTTCAACTCGAGTCTCTGCGTCTTCAATTACACCGGTGGACGCGGTGTCAAGAACACGTATGGACGCCATGCATTGCCAATGGTTTGGGACTTCGCGGAGACCAACCCGTTCAACCTCGAGGGCGCCAGCTGGGTCTCTGGGATCAAAGACGTCCCGGTGGCACTTCGCGACGCGGATATACGGATTACAGCCACCGTTCAGCGCGGATCGGCTACTGCCCTTCCCTGGGTGGGCGAGTCGTTCGACGCAGTAATCACCGATCCACCTTACTATGACAACGTTCCGTACGCAGATATCTCCGACTTCTTTTATGTCTGGCTCCGGCGTACCATCGGACATCTTTACCCCGAGCACTTTGCGTCGGAGGGAACTCCCAAGAAGGCCGAAGCGGTCGCAGACGCAACGCGGCACGGTGGCTCCAAGGAGAAGGCACGCCGGGCCTACGAGGAGATGATGGCCCAATCCTTCCGAGAGGCGCACCGTGTTCTCATGCCGGGCGGACAGATGGTCGTTGTGTATGCACATAAGACCACGCTCGGTTGGGCCACGCTGGTGGAGGCCCTTCGGGCGGCTGGATTCACGGTCACCGAATCGTGGCCCCTCGACACTGAGAAGCCGGGGCGTTTGCGTGCTCAAGAGTCTGCCGCCCTCGCTTCCAGCATCCTTCTCATTGCTCGAAAGCGCGAAGGAGCGGAGGTGGGACGTTACGAAGACCAAGTGCACCCCGAACTTGAGGTAATTGTGCGCGAGCGTGTCGCTACGCTCTGGGACCAGGGCATCTCGGGCGCCGACCTCGTTATTGCCTGCGTCGGGGCGGGTCTGCGTGCCTTTACGCGTTTTGCTCGGGTCGAGTATGCCAACGGCGAAGAGGTGCCCGCCGAGCGCTTCCTTACGGAGGTCGAGACGGTTGTCCTCGATAGCATTCTCAACCGCCTCTCGAAAGAGACCGGCACCGTGAGT
>CAZYNY010000248.1:0-2235 GCA_964648095.1 uncultured Nitrospirota bacterium
TGTATATACTTTATAGAAACATGAAGACGGTATACCATCCCAAGATTGGTTTGTCAAGCCATTTTTCTCATTTTTCTCAAGTTGTTTGTCTGTCATGTCTTTGTCATGTTTTTGTAAAAAAGGACAAAAAGCTGACTCTATGGGATAGGATTTTAACCTGTATGATTATATTTTCTCTGTCTTCAAGTCTTGCAGTAAAGGTATAAGAAGTTTGACTTTCCTTTCCCTTTTGTAGTAAAAACGCTTCGAGCAGGCTGTTATCAGGGTGGAATTATTATCTTGCCGGAGTGGTGAAATTGGCAGACGCACGGGACTCAAAATCCCGCGGGAGCAATCCCATGGGGGTTCGACCCCCCCCTCCGGCACCAGGGTTTCAAGGAAACAGCATCCTCTATATATACAAAAAAGGCACCCCCTCTACTTTAGGAAGTGCCGATGGATACTTGTTTATTTTTACAATCCTTAATTTAAGCTGCCTTCGAGATCTCTTCCTCTTCAGCCTTTTCGCCCTCATGTTGCGGGCAATATATAGCCCATGAGAAGAAAAATGAGGCGGCTGCTGCTATGGTCATTCCGACCAGCAGCAGGCTCGTATACGGCAATGCATTGTCCTCGCCTACTGGAACAGATTGCTCTTCCTGATTGAGCACTACCTCCTCTGCCATTTTGAGTCTGGTTACAGCATCCATCTTAATAGCCTCTCCAAGTCGCTCCTGATATTTACCTATAGCAGTCATCGTATCATATTTGGTGGATGCCTCATCTCTTATGGCAACACCAAGTTCTTCCTGGGTCCGAACCAACTTGAAGTCTAGCAGGGCGACGTTAACTATTGCCCTGCCTATCTCTTCTTGCATATTGCCTGCACCTATTTGTCGAAGGACTGCATCATCTCTAATTACCTTTCCCAGTTCTTCCTGGAACATGCCGGCTTTCGCATCCCATTCGAAACGCACCTCTGAGTTGTTCCTTATGGCCGCACCAAGTTGTTCTTGATATCTGCCATGATAGGTCATCATCTTGTAACGGTTTGCAGCCTCATCTCTTATCTCTTGTCCCAAGTTTTCCTGGGTGAATCCTATTGTTGGGCCTATGGCTGCAAATATTGGATCAAACACGAGAACAAGAAGCAGAACTGCCAGGAATACGGTCATTGACATTATTGATATGATTGCCCCCTTCTTCATAATACCCTCCTTTCACTTACTAAACATAGACTATAAATGGATCCCGCCCCCAAATCTTGATTGTAGATATTATACACTTACAATTTACATGCCATTGATCTATCATATTGAAATATAAGGGAAGTCATTCTTATTTCCGTCCAGAGCTGCTCAAAGACTGTTACCAAAATGGAGCAACCAGTCTACTCAATTACGTACTGGTAACATATGTTTTGGAAACAGATATATCCCCGCTGGGCCTGGTCCCATTCAGGAAGCAGCGCACCCTTGTATATACCTCCGTAAGCCGCGACCTTTGCCTCAACCTAACCCGGCCTGAATTACCTGAAAAAAGAAATCAAATGATACCGGGGTAATGAATCCAGCTTGACACAAACGCCAATAGTAGCTTATTTTAATATGATGTTTAGAAGAAATGGATCATGAATGGCAAGGATAATCGATAAAGTAACGCTCTCTCCCAAGACATCCCTCTTTATAATCGATGCCCCGCATATAGCAAGAAAGCACCTCCCCGGCCAATTCGTTATAGTCAGAAAGGACAGGAGGGGTGAAAGGATACCCCTTACCATAGCAGATTCAGACCCGGTAAAGGGCACCATCACTATTATATGCCAGGAGGCAGGACGCACATCAAAGGAGATCCAGTCCATGGTAATGGGGGATTCATTCCGTGATATCGTCGGGCCCCTTGGAAGGCCGACACACCTTGATAGATTCGGTACGGTTATCCTCGTTGCCGGTGGATACGGGGTAGCAACAATAAACCCGATAGCAAAGGGATTAAGGGGGCTTGGGAACAAGATAGTTGTGATCATCGGCGCAAGGACAAAGGAGTTTGTCATCTGGGAGGATCAGATAAGGATGGTTTCTGATGAGGTCTATGTTACAACTGATGACGGTTCATATGGAAGAAAGGGGCTTGTTATAGATGAACTAAAAAGGATAGTCGTTGACGATGCACTAAGACCGGGCCTTGTTGTTACAGTAGGGCCGATACCTATGATGAAGGCCGTATGCGCCTTTACAGAGGCCCTGGGGATACCTA
>CAZYNY010000249.1:0-2218 GCA_964648095.1 uncultured Nitrospirota bacterium
GGAGAGAAAGGAGCAATCTCTCGGATCGGGCGTAATAGTCGATCCGGGTGGGCTTATAGTGACGAATAATCATGTAGTCTCCCAGGCCGATGAAATAGTAGTCCTATTATCGGACAGGAGGGAGTTCAAGGGTAAACTCATTGGTACAGACCCAAAGTCTGATATTGCTGTAGTAAAGATCGAGGCCAGGGACCTTCCATTTCTGGCGTGGGGTGATTCAGATAGGCTCCAGGTAGGAGAATATGCCCTGGCCATAGGGAATCCCTTCGGTCTGAATCAGACGGTTACGGCAGGGATTATAAGCGCCGTAGGCAGGGCCAACGTCGGAATAGCAGAATATGAGGATTTCATTCAGACCGATGCAGCGATCAACCCGGGAAACTCCGGCGGGGCGCTCGTGAATGTCAAGGGGGAACTAATAGGTATTAATACGGCAATATTCAGCCGAAGCGGCGGTTATATGGGCATAGGCTTTGCTGTGCCGAGCAGCATGGCCAAGGCTGTTGTTGACAGCCTTGTTAAGTCGGGAAAGGTTGTCAGGGGATGGCTCGGCGTCTCGATCCAGGTGATAAGTCAGGAACTGGCAAAGGAATTTGGATTAAAGGACAATAAAGGGGTCCTTGTCAGTGATGTGGCGGCAAACAGCCCTGCTGGAAAAGGGGGGCTGGTAAGGGGAGATGTGATAACGGAGTATGACGGGAAGGTAGTTGATGAACCAAACCATCTGCGGAACATGGTTGCCCAGACCCCTATAGGAAAAAAAGTAAGGTTAAAGATCATGCGGGATAAGAGGGAAAAGGAGATAGAACTTGCCATAGGCGAACTGCCGGCGGAGGCCCAGGTGTCAGGGGAGGAGAGGTCGGAAGGAGATGCTGGAAATGTATTGGAAGGACTTGAGGTTGCCGACATAACCCCTGACATTGCCAGGGAGCTTGGTCTTCCCAGGGGCGAAACGGGTGTGGTTGTAACCAGTATATCTCCGGGGAGTCCGATAGAGGGGGCTGGATTGCAGGAGGGGGATGTGATAACAGAGATAAACAGGAAGCCTGTGAGGAATACCAAGGACTTCGACTCTGTCGTCTCCCGGATAAAGGCCAATGAATCGGCCCTTATCCTTATAACAAGGGCAGGAAGAAAGAGCTTTATTATCGCAAAACCATAGGGTTATGGCGTAATAAAATACAATAAAAAGGTGGTGATATAAAATGATCTTAAGGGCTATATTTATATTAATAAGTTCTCTGCTTGGATGGGCCCTCTTCTCTAATGTAATGGATCCGGCTGAAGGCGGCTATTTTGGTCTTTTTGCAGGTTTTTCTACAGGCGCGGTAGTCTTGCTGTTTGAATACCAATTAAAAAAGGTTGATACAAGGACCATTATAGGGGGTTTTCTGGGATTGCTCCTTGGGGTCCTTTCTGCAAGCCTGCTAAGTTTTCTGAGCGGTTCCATTTTTAATGAGGATCAGTTCCTCTATTTTCCATGGAGGTTCTTCCTTCTTTTATCTTGCGGATACCTCGGGCTTGCCTTTGGCATAAAGGCTGGGAAAGAGTTTTCTCCTAAGGAGATAAGGAGGATGCTGAATGATGCCCCTGTCGAATCTAACAAAAAGATCCTTGATACAAGCGTGATTATCGACGGCAGGATAGCCGACCTGTGCGAGACAGGATTCCTTGAAGGTGTATTTATAGTGCCTCAGTTTATCCTTCAGGAACTCCAGCATATTGCCGATTCCTCCGATTCTATGAAGAGGGCCAGGGGAAGAAGGGGCCTGGATATCCTCCACAGGGTACAAAAGATGGCCGATATAAATGTTAATATAATTGACGAGGATTTTCCGAATATAAAGGATGTTGACTCCAAGATAGTTGCCCTGGGCAAAAAACTGGATGCCAAGGTTATTACGAACGATCTTAACCTGAATAAGGTGGCGGAGCTCCAGGGGGTCAGGGTGTTAAATATAAATGAGCTATGCAATGCCTTAAAACCGGTTGTGTTGCCCGGTGAGAGCATGAGGGTTTTTGTCCTGAAGGAGGGTAAGGAGGCCGGTCAGGGCATTGCTTATCTTGATGATGGTACTATGATAGTTGTTGATGAGGCGCGCAGGCTTATTGGAAAGAATGCCGATGTTGTGGTAACGAGTGTACTTCAGACCACGGCAGGGCGGATGATCTTTTCGCGCCTGAAGGAGGAGAGTGAGAGCTCCATCCTGCAATCTGT
>CAZYNY010000250.1:0-2181 GCA_964648095.1 uncultured Nitrospirota bacterium
TCCTCTCTATCTTTATGGCCAATGAGGTAAGGCTCTTTGGGGTTAAACCCAAGGTTGTTGAGGCCCCTGAATTCCACCCCATACCATATCCATATGAGGATTCTATAATTGATCCTGATACCCCATGTCATGTAGAAGGCGCAAAGGCGATAAAGGAATTAATGAAGGAAACAAAGAAATAAATCAGTAGGGGCGAATCTTGTATTCGCCCCAGAGGAGACGAAAAAATAAATCAGCCCAGATCTGGGCGATCACAAGGATCGCCCCTACAAAGTTTATATCAAATAATGAAAAGGAGGGAACATTGAAGATCAGATATATCGTCCCGATAATATTTTTAGCAGTACTGTTCATGGGAGCAAGCCAGGCCCTTGCGATTGAGGTCCAGGCCATGCCTGATGTTACAAGGTCACTCGAGGTGGCGGCCCCATCAGTATCAGACCCGCTTGCCTCACCCATTATCATACCTGTAACCAAGATCTCTGGATCTATCCCGGATGCCGCATCTTCTCAATGGAGTGTAGCTGATGATACCATTATACCGATGTCAGGCCAGGTGGTGGCAAAGCCCAGGAACTATAACCCGACAGTCAAGGTTGTTTATGTCCAGGCAGTAACAAATGGAAAGGAGATCGGTATCAGGCTTAGATGGGCAGACGGCACAAGGAATGAGCAGTTCATCCAGTCAGAGCAGTTCAAGGATGCAGCAGCAGTTGAATTTCCTGTAAAGAAACCTGAGACCTTACCTGATGGCAAGCCCCATTTTGCCATGGGAAATGCCGATCAGACAGTAAATATCTGGCACTGGAAGTCAGAGTGGCAGAAGGATATGGCAGGGATGCTCGATATGGAGGATCAATACCCCAATATGGCCATGGGCTCAGCAGGCTATTATATGTATGAGCCTGCGTCAAGGGCTACGGCCATTGACAAGAGGACCACATTCATAGATGCCGGATCAGGAAAGAATGAGGGGGTATTTAACACCGGCGCATGGGCAGGAAATATCTTCTCTGATAAGACAAAGAGGATCTCTGCTGTTGAAGACCTAAACGCAGAGGGATTTGGCACACTTACCACCCAGGCCCATCAGGATGTAATGGGGTCAGGTAACTGGTCAAACAGCGAATGGTCAGTGGTCTTTGTAAGACCTGTCTCAACTGCTGATGCCAATGATGCCCAGTTAGACAAGTTGGGTGATTATGTACCTGTTGCCTTTGCAGTATGGGATGGATCAAATGGCGAGAGGGATGGGCTGAAATCAGTTACGTCCTGGCATTATCTGAAGATGAAGTAGATACAATTACATATGTCTTGACAGATATCTTGCCCTGGGGTATATTTAAAAACCCCAGGGCTTTTTTGTTCCAAATTTTATTATAAGGAGACTATTATGATGAAGAGAGGTAGATGGATTATCTTGTTTATCGTTATTCCACTTATAGCTATCGGGTTTGCTCCGATTCGGGCGTTCGCCAACCCTGACGCAATCGAAACCGGCCGGTTTTTAGCCATCCTCCTGGATGCAGGACGGGTCACGGTCGGGGCAAATCTGCCGCTCATCAATGATGCTACCAAGGGGGATAAGGGCTTCACTCCTGATGTCTTTGAAAAACAGTTGACCGAAAAGTTCAAAGATCGAACAGGGGTTGATCTTGCTAATCTCAAGGATGCAAAAATACCTGAGATGGCTAAGAAGTTGCTGCCCCAGCTTGTCGAGGCGAGCAAGAGCACTGTTGCTGATAATCAGGCGGTCATTAATAAGCAGGGTGTGGCGTTCAAAGGTTTTATCCCCGCCACCTTCGGTACCCAGGCAGCAGCCAAATTCAGCTCCAAATTTGGTGTCTACCTGAAGCAGACAACCCATGCTGGTCTTTTGCGGAATCCCAAGAATAAGGCGGATGACTTTGAGGCGGCCATAATGAAAAAATTTGCCGATCCTGCTTATCCCCATCAGGGTGATAAAGTCATCAGCGAGGAAGTGGAGGGTGGAAAGATCCTCCGGGTGATGCTACCACTCTTTTATGGTAAGGGATGCCTTGCCTGCCATGGGGATCCAAAAGGTGAGAAGGACATCTCAGGCTACCCAAAGGAGGGGGCCAAAGAGGGTGACTTAGGCGGGGCCATTAGTGTTAAGCTGGCCGTGAAATAGGGCACGTTAGCCCTGGGTATAATGGCCCC
>CAZYNY010000251.1:0-362 GCA_964648095.1 uncultured Nitrospirota bacterium
GATAAGCTGTCCGGTATCCAGGCCTCCTCCCTCCCCCTTATAGGTGTTCAGTGTAACAAAAGACTCAATCCTCAAGATGCCGGGGATTGGTGAGATGAAGTTTTCCATGAGAGCAGCGAATTCACTCGATGATTTGGTTATGATGGTAACTATGAAGTCATATCTTCCGGTGACATTCACTATGGAGCATACGTTAGGATGCTTTGCCAATCCCTCGGCAATGTTCCTCAGGTGGGGTAGCTGGACCTGCAGCGCCACGATAGCCATGAAGTTGTACCCAAGCGCTCCCATGTCGGGCACGGCAGAGATTTTGATCAAGCCTTTTTTGATCGGCCCTTTTGATCAAACTTTCCTAAAGTTTG
>CAZYNY010000251.1:372-2173 GCA_964648095.1 uncultured Nitrospirota bacterium
TCCACTCTGTTGCGTACGGTGCGTGCGCTGACTCCAAGCAATCTTGCCAGCGCTACATAGCTTAGCCTGCACGTTTGTTGTAGCTCTGTCACTAGCTTCTGATCAAGCCTGTCTAACATAGCGTCTCCCCGGATTCGATGCCTGCAACTGTAGGAATAATCACTGATCCCCCGCAGCATAGCAGATTCCAGCCCTAATCTCAAGAAAACACTGAAGTAAAATGATATCTAACAGGAATATCGTCCGAAAAGAGTCATTATTATTTAATTTGCGGGCTTGACAATGCCGATTATCGGAATATAGAATCCCTTTGCGGATGTTCGAGAGAACATCATCTCAGGCCTATCAGCAAAGTTCTTGGAAAAAGGAAATCATTACAGGGCCTTTGGGAGGTAGCCATGGTAGTAGCCGAGTCAGTCACAGGGACAGGACTTAGGGCGCTGACAGACCGCGTGCAGAGACTCCGAGAAAGCGGCAGGACGGAGAGGGCTCGCGCCGATGGGGAGAGGGCGCGCCTTTTTATGGAATCATGGAAGGACACAGATGGGCAGCCCCTTGCGTTACGGCGAGCAAGAGCGTTTCGGCGTTACCTGGAGGGGGTGACCCCGGCGATCTTTGAGGGCGAATTGATCGTGGGCTCGGCCAGCAGGTTCCGGTGTGGGGGGCAGCCCGCGCTGGAATATATCAGCGAAGTGGGCAGAAACATTGCGGAAGGGTCCGAGTTCACTATGCGACGACAAACCGAGACCGGGGAGATAGCGGCAGACGACGCCCGAGCAATCACAGAGGCATATAGGTTCTGGGCAGGCAAGAGCACTGTCGATGTGTTACAGAAGCGGTGGTCCGAAATCCTGGGGGAGCATTTCATGACGGGCTTGAGGCGTAGTCGAGTGGGGCTGATGGTTGGCCTGGACGGGCCTCCGGCACCCAAGTCAGCGGACTACCCAAAGCTGTTTGCGGTCGGCCTGAAGGGGCTTATCGCCGAGGCGCAGGAACGGATATCCCGCTTGGCCTATTGCCAGCGCGATGCAGTTGAGAAATACGATTACCTTCAGGCGATGATCATATCTCTGGAAGGGATGATCAACTTCGCCCGGAGGTATTCGGAGCTGGCCGGTCAGATGGCGAAGGAGGAGTCAGATTCCCTCAGGAAGAGGGAGTTGCTGGAGATCGCGGAGGTCTGCAGCTTTGTGCCGGAGAACCCCCCGCGCAACCTCAGGGAGGCGCTCCAAAGCTTTTGGTTTATCCACCTCGGACTCCACACCGAGTTTGCCTCTACCATGGAAATTCCGGGCCGGATGGACCAGTACTTGTACCCCTTTTACGAGAGGGATGTGAAGGAGGGGAGGCTGACCCGGGATCAGGCGGGTGAGCTGTTGGCCTGTGTTTTCGTGAAAATGAATGACCGGCTCAGGTTCGATCCTGACTCTCTGCAAGAATTTCGCCAGGACGATCCAGGCCAGTATGTAGCCTTGGGCGGTGTGACCGCGGATGGCCGGGACGCCACTAACGAGTTGTCCTTTCTCATTCTTGAGGTGGCGCGGCAGCTCAAGCTTAAACAGCCTTCTATTGCCATCAGGTGGCATGCGAACATCGACGAGAGCCTTCTCCTGAAGGGCGTAGAAGTGAACTTGGAAATAGGGGGAGGCATCCCGTCTTTCATAAACGATGAAAACGTTATCCCCAACTTGGTTTCACTCGGCATTGCCCTGCAAGACGCCCGCAGCTATTGCTTGAAAGGGTGTGTGCCTCCTATGGTCCCGGGGACCCATATGTTCGCGGGCCCGATCTCCCCGAGCCC
>CAZYNY010000252.1:0-1725 GCA_964648095.1 uncultured Nitrospirota bacterium
TCAGAAAACATGAAAGACCGGAATGGATTCATTACACTCGTTTCCCGGTGAAGTTCTCCAACGAATAGGGATCCCAGCCTTTATCTCATGCTCTCGTCCTTTGGTCAACAAATTGTTCAGGGCTTTGCTCGAAAACCGTTGACAAAAAGAAGAGGGCATGAGATAAAGACCTATCGCTGAACACCACAATAGCTACCGAATGCCGCCCTGGCCCTAGCTAATCTCTCCCTGGATCCGCCTCAACCCGCGGCCTTCTCTCTCACGAATCCGCTCTGCTTTGTCCTATCGATCTCGGATATGCGAAAACGAGACCAGGGATCCAGTTTCACCGGTGTTGGGATCGAAAGCCTATCCATAATCCTCAAATTTGCAAGGAAGATTCTAAATCCAGAACTTCAAGCCTGGCACTCCGGATCCGTGGGGCCTGGGCTGCCAGGTCGCAAGGACCCCAACAGGGCTGGCGGGCTTGCGGAGGGAAGACCAATGCGATCTACCCCGAACGGACCCATCCCCGAGGCCTCTTTCCGGACCCTGATCCTGTACGGGTTGGGCTTTTGGGGCTTTAAGGCCTTCTGGGCCGTTTCTCTTTTCCCTGCCGATGGCCTGGCTGGGGGATGTGATCGGCCGCAAGCGGCTGACCTCCATCGGCCTGTGGGGTTGGCTGCTCGGGTTTGGCTCCCTCTACTTCGTCCAGTCGTACGGCCAGGCCTTCCTTTCCGTGCTCGTTGCCGGAGGCTGCTACTGCATCCTGCTCTCTACGACCCATGGTTTCCAGTTCAGCCTTTATCCCAAAGAGCGGGTGGCGGATTTGTGGGACTGGCCCTCTTCTGCGTCTCTGTTCCCAAGATCTTGGGTCCTTCTATCACCGGGTGGATCATCGACGCCTTCGGCCGGGAGAGCTTCGGTAACCGCTATATGTTCCTCCTGTCGGCCCTCTGCGTCTTCCTGGGTTGGCTAACCTTGCAATGGGTCCACGCCGGGGAGGAAAAAGAGGCGCGGGTCCAGGAGGGGCTCCTGAAAGCGGCTTGACCGTCTCATGGTACGAAGGGCAGTAAAGGAGGAGGAAAAAAAGAAGATGAAAGAAGAAAGCGCTTATCAACCCGACTATGGCGCCCTCTTGTCGGCAAGGGTTCGGGCCTTGGAGTGGGAAAAACCTCCCCAAGAGAGGATCTGCGAAGACCCCTATGCCAGGGCCCTGATCGGCGAAGAGGGGATGGAGATGGGCCGGCAGATCGAGGAAAGCGACCACATCGTCCAACTGGGAAAGATCGTCCCCTCGGTCCAGAACATCGTCCTCCTGCGGACCCGGTACACGGACGAGTATCTGAAGCGAGGAATTGCCCAAGGGGCCAGGCAGATCGTCATCCTGGGGGCAGGTTTCGACAGCCGGGCCCTGCGGCTGAAAGAGGCCCAGTCCACGAGGATCTTTGAGGTGGACCGGCCCATCCACATGGAGGAGAAGAAGAAGCGGGTGAGGGCCCTCCTGGGCGAACTTTCCCCTCATGTGGTCTACATCGGGATCGATTTCCTGGCGGAGACCCTGGAGGACCTGAAAAGGAAGTTGGTCGAGAGGGGCTATGACCTTCAGGGCAAGAGCCTCTACCTCATGGAGGGGCTGGTCAGCCACCTCACCCATGAATCGGTCAGCGAACTCTTTCGGTTCATCTCGGCCAACTCGGGGAAGGGGAGCTTCCTGGTCTGCACCTACCCCCACGAGGATATGGC
>CAZYNY010000252.1:1735-2154 GCA_964648095.1 uncultured Nitrospirota bacterium
CAGATCCGGGCGGGCTCGGAGCCGACCTTCGGGCTCAACCCGCCCCAGATGGCCGAATTCCTGGCAGAGCGGGGTTTCGGCCAGATCAAGAACCTGACCCTGGATGAGGCTCACTCCCTCTATCATTTGCGAGCGGAAGGCCCCATCCCCTATTCTTTTGTGGAAGCCATCGTCGTATGAATCGTGGTCCCGGTGGCCGCCGACCGCCTCCAGGGCAAGTCTCCGGGCAGCCTCACGGCCAGGATGACGGCGGCCTGGCGCCTCTTTTCGTCGATCCTTATGCCGCCCTGCTTTGGCGGGAAAGAGGGCCGGCGGTCCGCTGTTCTTAGGGGGACTGGATCCCTGTGGTGAGGAGGAGGAGAGAGAAATGGAAGAGACTTTAAGCAGGAAAGAAGAAGGGCAACCCCGGCCGGAGGTCA
>CAZYNY010000253.1:0-2141 GCA_964648095.1 uncultured Nitrospirota bacterium
GCTTTGCCGGTGGAGGGGGATGGTCGCTCCCCTGAGATAGGCGAGGGGGCGACGCAAGCCCCTACAAAAAGGAGAATCACATATGACAGAGAAGAGCACAGACGTGGCGCTGTTAAATAGGGCCTTTTCAAGCTTTAATGCCGCATCGGCAAGCCTTGTCAAATATTATCGCGGACTTGAAGAGAGGATAAAAGAGCTGGACCTTGAGCTTGAAGAGAAAAACAGGGAGCTTATCTCAAGCCTCCTTGAGAGGGATGAGATAAAGAACTATCTTGGCTCAATCCTCCAGAGTCTGAATGTTGGGGTGGTTATGATGGACATGAGCGGAAAGATAACCATTTTTAACAAGGCAGCAGAAACAATAACCGGAAGTAAGCTGCCCGATATAATAGGAAGGAGGATAAATGACATCTTCACCTCCTTCCACCTGCCGGGCTCCCCGGCTAAAAGCAGATCCAAAGAGGCCTATTACTCCATGTCCAGGACCAACCTTAAAGACCGGTCTATGCTCCAGTCAGACTACAGTGAGGAGGCCGGGGGGGCTTCAAGGAGATTCTATAAAAAGCTTGGACAGCATCAGAGCGAGATCAGCTGGACCAGGAGGGATGGAGAAAGACTGGTTCTGTCGCTCCTACTCTCGGATGTGACGGATTTTCAAGGATATCCAGTAGGCTCTGTCCTCCTTATCAACGATATTACGGAGGTAAGAAGGTTCAGGGAGCAGGCAGAGAGGAATTCCAGGCTTACAGCCATGGGAGAGATGTCGGTCAGGATAGCCCATGATTTAAGGAATCCCCTTGGAAGCATTGAGCTCTTTGCCTCAATCTTAAAAAAAGAGATAAATGGCGACAGGGACAAGGCAGACCTTCTTGATCATATCTCCCTGGGTATCAAGAGCATGGACAGACTAATATCCAACCTCCTCTTCTTTACAAGGCCCCAAAAACCGATCTTTAAGAAGACAGATATAAACAGGGTCGTTGAAGATTCGATCCTTTTCTCCTCCCACCTTATCAATGGCAATAACATAGAGGTAAATAAGGATCTATTGACCAATGGTATGGAGATATTCTGCGACGAGGAACTTATGAAACAGGTCTTCCTTAATATGATCCTTAATGCTGTCCAGGCAATGCCGGAAGGAGGGAAGCTCTCTATTGCCCTTGAAAGGAGGGATGATAAGGGAGAGATAAGAATATCAGTTGCAGATACAGGCGGCGGCATCCGCAGGGAATATATGGACAAGATATTTGACCCCTTTTTTACAACAAGGGAGAGGGGGACAGGGTTGGGGCTGGCCATAGTCCATAATATAGTCCAGGCCCACGACGGAACAATTGAAGTGGAATCATACCCGAACAGAGGAAGCCGGTTTACAATCCGTATACCCTCTGCAAGGAGGCAAAGGATCTATTTGTAGGGGCTTGCGTCGCCCCCTCCACCGGCAAAGCCGGATGGAGCCTCCTCCTCTCGCGCTCGCTTTGCTCGCTAGGTAGATCCCCACGGGCGGCGAAACGGGAGGACCCAGCCTTTAAGGGGAGTGAATGACGTTTTGCGCACGAAGCGCGACGCAGTGAGTGTCACGGGCAAGCCCGTGGGGATCTACGGAGGTATCTTGAGATGATAACAAGGCCCATTCTTGTGGTAGATGATGAACCGGAGATGAGGATGGCTGTATATGAGTCTCTGACCAGATCAGGATATAACGTGGCTACGGCAATCGATGGAAAGGATGCCATTGAAAAGATCCATTCCGATGACTTCGGCATGGTCATTACAGATATGAAGATGCCGGGGATGGATGGAATGAACCTTCTCAAGGAACTCACGAGGCGGACGCTGAAGATACCTGTTGTAATGATAACGGCCTACGGAACCATAGATATGGCTGTCAATGCAATGAAGCTCGGCGCCTATGATTACATAATCAAGCCATTTAAATATGAAACCCTTGAGGAGGTCATAAAGAGGGCACTGGGGGCTACAGGGGAAGTCCCTGTTAAAACATGTTTAAAAGAGAGGGAGTTCATAACGGCTGATCCCCAGATGCTAAAACTCCTATCTATGGTTAAGATCATAGCCTCAAGCCCATCCACCATACTCATCCAGGGTGAAAGCGGCACCGGAAAGGAGGTTGCAGC
>CAZYNY010000254.1:0-2122 GCA_964648095.1 uncultured Nitrospirota bacterium
TTAAGATGATTCAAGCAGGCCTGTAAGTCCGATTCAAAACTGGCCATAGCCGAAGGATAAATTCTCTCATAATGTTTAATCACATCGTGTGCCCGAGCTTCACCCAGCTCAAAGGTAGGAGCTTCTCTTACCGATATTAAATGGGCTTTAACCTCTGGAATTGATTCTGAGGGTAGTTTCTCCACGATATTCTGCATTTTGTGGAACCAACAATGAATACGTAAACTTCTGGGAAACACTTGACGAATCGCTTTGATGAGTCCGGGCGCTCCATCAGAGGTCACAGTGATTGGGATCCTTAATCCTCTAGATACCATATCCCTCAACATTGCCAGCCAAGCAGAATAACTTTCCTTGTTTCCCAAGGCCAAATGAATCATAATTTTCCGTCCATCCCTTAAAATTCCCCAAGCACATAAGATTCCTTCTTTAGATCCCGATTGTAATCTCAATGATTCGTAGATCGCATCCAAAAATAAACATTCCAGCTCCAGACCTGACAAATCCCGTTTCTGGAATTTCCGAAAGTCTTTCCAAAGGGCCTCCGTTACTTCGCTTACGCCGCTCCTGGATAATAGCCGTTTACCCGTTGCATCTAAGAATGCGTCGTCAATATCTCGTGTAGAAAGTCCTCTCGCATACATCTCTACTGCTAAACGTTCTAACACCCCGCTCCTCCCCTCTAGGAAATGGGCTACCTTTGAACAATACTTCGTTGCGCTTTGACGCACTTGCGGAACTTTCAATTGCACAGCTCCTTCGGAAAACTTTACTCTCTTCGGTTCATACCCATTCCTTAATCCATTCCTCTCACTGCCTCGCTGGTAGGGCTCTCTCCCTACAAAATCTGTCCGTTCTGCTTCCATCAACTCTTGGGCTACCTTCTGTGCCGCTAAACGCATGAATAGACTTTTACCATCTCCTTCATAGGTCCCTCTCAATGTCTCCTCGATCATCTTGCTTATTTTCTCCGCAGGTGCTATTTTCTTTCTCATGGCGTAAGACCTCCTTGAATTGGGGCCGTTAACCCCTTTTTGTTACTTCTCGGGAGTTATCTTACGCCTTCTTTTTACCCTTCTCAAATTCCTTCCGCTACTTTTACAGGGATTATAGGACATCATCATTGACAACTTTTATTTTACCATGTAATATATAAGTGTGTTAAAAAGAGAAATTGACCTTCCATCCCGTCATAGCTTTTTTCTTTTTGGACCCAGACAAACAGGAAAAAGTACGCTGCTCCGTTCCATCTTCGGTCCAGAAATGTCCCTGTACGGGGCTTCTACCGGTTTCTCGTCCTGGATCGCCGGCTCGCGGTCAATCCTTCTCTTTTTTCAGAAGAGGTAAGGTCCAGGGACAAAAAAATAACTCATGTTATTGTAGATGAAGTTCAAAGGGTGCCCGAACTATTAAATGAGGTACATTCATTGATGGAAGGAAGTCCTGCGCCCTATTTTGTGTTGAGCGGATCCAGCGCAAGAAAACTGAAAAAAGCCCATGCCAACTTGCTGGCAGGAAGAGCATGGACGTATCATCTACACCCTTTAACGTACGCCGAATTAAAAGACCGGTTCTCTCTAAATAAAGCGCTTCAGATTGGAACACTCCCCAGCGTCTACTTAGATGACAAAGAAGAAAATTCATTGAAAACATTAAGGTCTTATGTTGAAACCTACTTAAAAGAGGAGATAGAACAGGAAGCTTTAGTTAGAAATTTGCCGGGTTTTTTTAAATTTCTAACCCTGGCGTCTGACGAAAATGGAAATATCATAAACTACTCTAGCATCGCTAGGGAAACTGGGGCGTCCTATGTGACCATCAAAGAATATTTTCAGATTTTAGAAGATACTTTAGTGGGTTTTACTTTGCAGCCTTACTCTAAATCTGTTAGGACTCGCCTTGTGAAACATCCGAAATTTTATTTTTTCGATACCGGTGTGCGTCGCGCCATCCTAAAAAAAGCGTCCATCCCGCTTGAGGTGGGAACCTCGGATTATGGAAAGACTTTTGAGCATTTCATTATTTCCGAACTCAAACGGGTATCGGATTATAAGGATAAAGAGAATTCCTTTTACTTTTATAGAAGTTCCAACCATGCGGAAGTGGATTTAATCATCGAATC
>CAZYNY010000255.1:0-2118 GCA_964648095.1 uncultured Nitrospirota bacterium
TGGCGGATCAAAGAGGTGGAGGTTTGCGCAGGATATTTACAGAGGTAGCTCTGACGAGGATCCGATTTACGCAAGTTTTCATTAGGAGGTGTACAACTAACAAATGTTCAGAGATTTTAAACGGCATTATCACAAGGTCGCTGAGGTTTATTCAGGGCTAAAGGGCAAAGGTTCGTTTAGCCTTGAAATTGAGCTTGATGGAGGCGTCCTTCAAGCAAAGAATGCAATTCCTGCTGAAGAAGAAACAATGCGCCTTGTTGTTCTGATGCGTCGTTTTTTAAATCCCTTTGATTCGCTCTACTATAGAAATGCATGGAAGACTTTAAATGGGCAGTTCATCAATGATATTTCTGAAGAGACGATCCAACACATCGATACATTTATTGAGAAGCCAAACAAAGGTTATCTAGGAATCAATATCAATGGTGAAGATTTCACTGCTGAAAGAGTTTATCAAATCATTTCTAATGGTGAGTATTTTTACCTAGACGAGGAGGTTCACGATTATCTGCGGAGCCTGGCAAGTATGCCCATCGTTGGGCCAATATTTTGGCATCAGTTCTATGAATATACTCTAACGGGTTTCGAATTAATATCAGAGATCTTCGATATTATTCTGCAAGTAGAAAAACGCGAAGGTTATAATACTTTATGCGGTGAGCAGCCCACTCCGATAAATCATTGTATTTACTGCATGAACACACAGAAGAGAGAACCAGTTTTACATCTGAAGAACATATTTTCCCAGAGTCTCTGGGGAATGATGAATTAGTTTTGCCAAAAGGATATGTATGCGACAAGTGTAATAATGAAGTTCTATCCGGATTAGACAGCGCTCTTCTCAAATTTGAACCCATTGCATTTCTACAAGTACTATTCGTGCCATATACCAAAGGAGGCAAGCTTCCTGAAGCCAATTTCCAGAATATTTTTTTAAAGCGAGCAAATCCTCGTAAGATTGTTATTACACCGAAGGATAAAACGGGACGCATCAAGAATAAGAAGCATCTGGGAGACAATTGGTATTCGTTCAACATCGAGACCAGAGGAAAACAGTTCAACTCGAAGTTACTGGGTAGAGCTCTCTATAAAATCGCACTTGGCATGGTTGCGCTGTCACAAGGACACGGACAAGCTTGTAGTAGGAAATATGATACAGCCAGAGAGTTTATTCGAAACGGTCAGGGCATCCAGAACAATTTGCTAATATGCATGAAAAACAAACCCCATCCAGAAGTCTGCGCTACGTACTATGATTTGCCTGAAGGTACACCCTTCGTCATCGATATATTTGGGCTGATTTTCGTTTTAAACCTGGAGAACAATCCAATTTTGGAGTTGAACGAAATACTGATCCAATCAAATTTTGAATTATATTCGCTGTACAGCTGAAAGCTACTGTAGATGATCACCTACCGTACCAGCGTTTAAAGGATCTTGGTTTGCTGTGTAGTCTCTTGGAGATATCGCTTTGCCTCATTTGACGGCAGTTGAACTCTGTGCCGGTAGATGGTCGGCCAGTAATATAACAAAACGAGAGGTAACGAGACTGATGAATAAAACTGTGAATATTCAGGAACTGACCGTTGTCGTAGTAACAAAGAGCCACAACCCGACAATTCTAAACCCTGATTTTCTGAAATATAATGGGATCGTTCCTGCCGAATGGGAGCTTGCCGGGCCACCCCTCTGTACGGAGCCTGTGGCCCGGGTGATTTACAAAAATGGGATTAACATCGTGGCCCAGTTCGACAAGATTATCTTCTCTGAGAATATCGAAGCCAAAAAATTAGAAGAAGTGAAGGTGCCAGGGATCGCCCGCAAGTATATTGAAACGCTCCCGCATGTAGACTATCGAGCTGTTGGGATTAACCCCAAGGGAGATATGCCCATGCCCGAAACTGAGGCAATTCGTTTTATTATAGACAGACTGGTTCGTCCAGGGCCTTGGGTACAGTTCAAAGAAAGGGCCGCCCACGCAGCGGTTCGTTTCACTTATCCGATCGAAGGAGGGAAATTTACCCTCACAATCGCGGCAGCAGTCAAAAAACCCTTAGAGGGTATAGAGCAGCCGGTTGTGCTCTTTGAAGCGAACTTTCATCATGAAGTGATCGCTGA
>CAZYNY010000256.1:0-2117 GCA_964648095.1 uncultured Nitrospirota bacterium
GGCAATGGATGAAGAATAGGTATATCTCCAGGGCAGTGATGGGTGCAACCTAATGCTGCATAATCGTATGATGCACCAACACTCACGATATTTGCAGGGAGATGTTGATAACATAAGTCAATTTTTAGCTGTTCATAGCACCGCTCTACAACGAAAGGGGCTATGCTATGCAACACTGGGATAAATCCTTCCATTGATAAACCCGCAGCCAAACTCGTCATGGCTTGTTCACAAATACCAATATTATAAGTTCGCTCCGGGTATTGTTTGAAAGCATTTCTAAAACCAAAAACTCCAATATCCCCACAAAGCAAAACCAGACGCTCATCCTTTGCCATTAGAGATTCGAGTGTCTTTACAAACTGTTTTCTCATGACAATTCCTCCAGGATGGAGGGTAGTTCCTCACGAGTTGGCGCTCTGTGATGCCACGCAGGATTGTTCTCCATACGTTTGCATCCATACCCTTTCACTGTTTCGGCAATAATTGCGGTTGGGCGGTCTGGTTTTCGTTTAATCAGTGCGTCGTATATGGAATTGTGATCGTGACCATCGATAGTGATGGCAAACCAGCCAAAAGACGAGAATTTTGCGGCAATATCTCCAAGTAGCAGCGACCGATCCGTTGAGTGATTGTTATCCACGATACATGTTAAATTTGAAAATCGATGGTGAGCGGCCAACAACACAGATTCCCAAATTGAACCCTCATTACACTCTTGGTCCCCAACTAAGACAAAGACTCGATTCTTTACCTTGCGGATACGCATACCCATGGCGATTCCAATACCAATGGGCAGGCCATGTCCGAGAGAGCCTGTGGATGCTTCAACCCCAGGCACTTTATTGCAATCCGGATGACCACCGAGAAGGCTGTTAAATGTTGCGAAACGTTCTAGTTCGGACGTAGGGAAAAAACCCCTCTCAGCCAAAACAGCATAAAGCGCTAAGGCTCCGTGTCCCTTGCTAAGTATAAAACGATCCCTGTTATCACTCCTTGGATTATTCGGATCTATATGCAATACCCTGCTATAAAGTACCCAAAGAATATCCAGAATGGAAAATGCACTGGGTATATGCCCTTCTTCCACGGGCACAGTAGCTGTTATTATTTGCTTTTTTAAACGATTGATTCGCACCTGTGTCACCATTTATAAAAATTGTGTCAGATTATTTGTATCATGTCAAGCGAACTTCAGACTACTGGAAAATTGGATTCAGGCATTTTTGGGAGATTGCCATAAACGCAATAGAAACAACAGGTTGATGATGATTTTAGGGTTAGCATAACTTTCTTGCGGTCACTTTGATCCTCTCCTACAAAACCGAAGTTGCATGCAAATGAATCCTTCGGTCTAATACTACTGCCCCACTTTTATCCAAACCGGGTTTAAGGGCCCTATACCATGGGGCTCTATTTGGTAGACACCGTCCACATATAGCGGCACATTAAACGGGGTAGCAATCCTAAATCCCCCCGGCATATCAACCGAGCGTATGCTTCACCTCCTTGAGCCACATCGTGCCATCGTTAGCAAGTGTATCATCTTGCGTGGTACGGTGCACCGTAATCACGGCGGTCAGCCAGGGCGGCATCCCGACATTCCAAATTGATACCACGCGATCGTCCGCCGCAACCCCTCTTCAAAGGGCGTCCTCGCCTTGAACCCGAACAGCCGCTCTGCCCTGCGGGTATCCAGGCAGCGGCGGGGCTGGCCATCGGGCTTTGAGCTGTCCCACACGATCTCCCCCTCAAACCCCGTCAGCCGGGCGATCAGGTGCACCAGGTCCCGGATGCGGATCTCCCTCCCCGAGCCCAGGTTGACCGGCTCGCTCTGGTTGTAATGCTCCGCCGCCAGCAGGATGCCCTCGGCGGCGTCCTCCACGTAGAGGAACTCCCGCGTGGGCTCGCCCGTGCCCCAGACGGTCATCGATGGAGTTCCGGATTCAGGGGGTCTGCCCGGTGCGCGCGCGGCCTCCAGGCATTTGCGGATGAGAGCGGGGATGACATGGGAGCTTTCCAGGTCAAAGTTATCCCGTGGGCCAAGGCCTCTTTCATGAACTCCTTCACCGAATGCGTTTCGCCGGTGCCGATGACATAATCGTCAGGCCGATCCT
>CAZYNY010000257.1:0-700 GCA_964648095.1 uncultured Nitrospirota bacterium
GTATTGAAGGTCTCTATCAGGCCGGGGCCAAGCCAGCCTTGCGGCTTCTTGCCGGTGGCGGCGGTAATCTTTTCCACGGCCGAGTGAATAACCCGCCTTTCCTCGTCTTCGGGAAGGTTGGACAGCGGCGCCGAGTTGCTGACGCCGTGCCCCATCCACTCCCAGTGTCTTTTCCCGCCTTCCTCGATGATCTGCGGCTGATAGTCACATACCGCGGCATTAAGGGCCACGGTAGCCCTGATATTGTGTTTGTCGAGAACATCCATTATCCGGAATACCCCCACCCGCGAGCCATAGTCCTTCTGGGCGTAGGTCCTGACATCGGGCATTATCGCGCTGGGGGCGCCTGCGCCGAAATAATGGGCCCCGATATCGAACCACTCGATATTGGGAATAACCCAGAGCGCCACGTTAGCGCCTTTGGGCCACCTGAGTGGCTTACGGCCGACGATAGGGGAATAGGGATAACGGGTGTTTTCCATGTAGTACGAACCTCCGAATCAGGTGGATTTACCTATGGCTTGCAGGCCAGCAGGATCAGCGGCCATAAAAACAGGACTATCCTGGACCATCTTTTCAAACGCATGGAACAACCTCCTGAGTCGATTCAATCTGCCGGACCCCCTGTTTCCAACCGAAAAGCGCATTAAATGTACAACATCATTTTTCAAAAAGCAACTCTCCAGTCAGTGGTCATTAC
>CAZYNY010000257.1:710-1645 GCA_964648095.1 uncultured Nitrospirota bacterium
TCCTCGGAATGGACGGGCATAAACCATTTCTGGGCGATAAATGTGGGTATCACTGCGCTGGCAATGACTACCCCCACAAGCAAAGAATACTGGACCTGATCGATAATTCCCGCGGTGAGCCCGAAGACGCTCGAGATAGTGCCAAAGGTAAGGCCGGTGCTCATCAGAAGGGTGGTATACATCGCACCCTGCGGTATGAATTTCCTGGAAAGAAAGAATACCCCGATAAATTTGGCGCCTAACTTCAGACCAAAAAGTATAAGGAAAAGACCCAGCGAGGAGTAAATCAACGGGGGGGAGATTCTCAGGCCGCCAACGATGAAGAAGACGGGGGTGATGATGGCGTAGGCAACAGTACGGAGCCTGTTCCTGACCGATTTCGTCTCCGAGGATTCTCTGAAGTGGGGTGACATTAGAAGACCAAGGACGAAGGCGGGCAGCACGGCGTGGCCTTCGCCGATCCGGGCAAAAAACATAAAGACAAGCAGCAACAGGAACAGGTACTTGATCTCCGGTTCCACAACTTTGTTTTTCAGGCGCGGGTTATCAAAGACCAGATGAGAGAATCTGGTAGCAAAGACGATCACCACAATCGAAATAACAATGAAGACTGCCGTGTATACCGTCGGCTTGACGAACAGAATACTCAAAGCAAGAGCGGTGCCCATGTCGGTGATGAAAGTGGAGGCCATGAGCAGCTTGCCGATATGAGTTTTTGCCATGCCGGTCTCTACCAGGACCGAGTAGACCACAGCCAGTGATGTCGTCGAAAGCGCTGTGCCGGCAAGCAATGCCGCCTGGACGCTCCAGTGAGCGATGAAGTAAGTGTAAGCCGCAACGGCTGCGAAGGGGACCAGAAAGGAAAAGAAGCCGATGAGAAAGCTCTCTTTGAACTTCTCTTTCATCAGGGCGGTATCGATCTCAGTGCCGGCAAG
>CAZYNY010000257.1:1655-2111 GCA_964648095.1 uncultured Nitrospirota bacterium
AAATGAGCAGGTTCTCAACGTCGTGCGACCGGAAGTGTGCGCCCACAACAGATTCCTTATCCGGCAGGGGCCCTATATTGAACTCGCGGATGATCTCCTCGACGCTCTCTTTGAACTTCTCTTTCATCAGGGCGGTATCGATCTCAGTGCCGGCAAGGAAAGTGAGAGTGATACCTCCGAAGCCGGCCAGATAGGTCATCCAGTCCTGTGTTTGGACCCCGAAGGATCCGGCAACCGCCCCCAGGAGTATCTCAACGATGGCCACGGATACCCCAAGTCTCAGGGAAATGAGGCTGGCCAGGAAAACGATAATTCCCATGGCCAGCGGGATTAGACTGTCACTCACTGTTGCTCCTGGCAATAAAAAAGCTTCTACCGGCGTTGGATGCCAGTAGAAGCTATCAGCCTCGGTGAGGCGGTTCAGGAAAATGAAAATCCCGGGCGAGCTTCATCGCC
>CAZYNY010000258.1:0-318 GCA_964648095.1 uncultured Nitrospirota bacterium
AGTTTTCGACTATGTGCGGAAGCATGAGCCGCCGACAAAGTTAGTCTTCGACAACCAGTTAGTAAAGCGGCTGAGTGGAACAAGCTTCAGTAACCAGTTCGACGTAACAAAAGTGGACACCTCCACAAAGCTACCCCAGGCACTCCGCGACAATGACTTCTTCATTGTTCATTTGGGCGCTGGGCGCCACCAATTTGTCAAAGGCATCCCTATTGGGTACCACCGGTTGGAGCCGATACCAAAAGAGAAGATTATCGCCTGGCCATATCGCAAAAGCGTATTGAACGAAGCTGATACAAGCGAAGCTAATATCCTTGC
>CAZYNY010000258.1:328-1851 GCA_964648095.1 uncultured Nitrospirota bacterium
TGCATCACTTCCTCTACGAGGACGTTGCGGCCAATCCCAAGACCTACTTGCCACGTCGGACAAGAGCAACGTTTACCTATTATGTTGACACCCAAGAGATTCGAGTTGACCGTTTACAAATTGAAATGGACCTATTACTCAGAGCATAAAGTAGATTGCATTTGTAGCTTGATTATGCGATGCTTTGCGCATGGAGATTAGAGATGCGCGTTCGCTTCCCTCTGTTGCCCAGGAAGACCTTCGGCACAAGGCCGTGAAGTGTGTTATGGATGGCAAGAGGCAGGTGGAAGTGGCTGAGGTGTTGGGCGTAACCCGTCAGACTGTTGGCCAATGGGTAAAGACGTTTCGCCAGGGAGGAGAGAAGGCGCTGAAGGCGAAACGGAGGGGCCGTCCCAAAGGCGGAGCGCTTCTTTCTTGGCAAGCAGCTCAGATCGCTAAGACAGTAGTGGACCGTAACCCTGAACAATTGAGCCTTCCCTTTTCCTTGTGGACGCGAGAAGCGGTAGCCCAGTTGATTGAGCAGAGGTTGGGCATGGGACTCTCCGTGTGGACCGTGGGGCGGTATCTGGCCCGGTGGGGTTTTACGCCTCAGAAGCCACTCCGTCGAGCATATGAGCAAAATCCGGAGGCGATACGGTGCTGGCTGGAGGAGGATTACCCTACGATTCAGAAACAGGCCAAGAAGGAAAAGGCTCTGATATTCTGGGGCGATGAAACGGGGCTGCGCTCCGACCATGTAGCGGGGCGGTCCTATGGCCGTCGTGGTCAGACCCCGGTTATCCCCGGAACTGGGCAGCGTTTTGGCTGCAATATGATTTCCGCTATCACCAATCAAGGGAACCTCAATTTCATGGTGTTCAAAGACCGTTTCAACGCGCATGTGTTCCTGGAGTTTCTCAGGCGTCTGCTACGCCAGATTCAACGCAAGGTATTCCTCATCGTTGATGGTCACCCTGTCCATCATGCCAGAAAGGTAAGAAACTGGATTGAAAAGCGTGCCCGCCAGGTTAGCCTTTACTACCTTCCAGGCTATAGCCCAGAGTTGAACCCTGACGAGTTGCTGAATCAAGATGTCAAGAGTAACCCCGTGGGCCAGCGGCGAGCAAAGAACCGAAAGGAATTGGTCGCCAACGCCAGAAGCTTCCTCCGGAGCCACCAGCAGCAACCCCACATTGTCAGGCAGTACTTTCAGGGAAAACATGTCCAATATGCGGCGACGTAAACTACTTTCTGCTCCCCGTAATATCTGCTCTTCACCTCCCTCTCCTGGGCGGATGAGTAATTGTCTGACCATCAATTTCACGCGTGTTCTTCACGGAGAATCTCGCCCTCTTCGCGTCTCAAGCGCATCGTCCCGTTTCAGTTTTCCACGAGATTTGGGCCCCGAGGAAAAAGGCTTAAGGCATCCCCGCATGAAGGCATAGGTCCTAAAGAGCAGCTTCAGCAGGGCGGTTTTTCTAGAACTTTGCACTGGTTCGATCGGCCCAGCACGCCGTACCAGAAGAAGCCCTAAGCCTAGAGAG
>CAZYNY010000258.1:1861-2095 GCA_964648095.1 uncultured Nitrospirota bacterium
AAAAGGAAAAGGGGCAGGATTCCCCAGAGCAGGGCCGCTGCCTTGGGTACAGGCTTATCCTCTGGATTCATACGTGGGATATCCTGCCTGACCCAAATCACAACGTCCTGGAACCGATTGTCACCCGTCGTCTCTATATTGTAGAGGGGTTGATAGCCCTTACTTTTTAGCAACTCATGGAAGTTCACTCCCCGGGTAAAGGCGAACTTCACGTGGTAGTCCTTCGCCTTCTCC
>CAZYNY010000259.1:0-2092 GCA_964648095.1 uncultured Nitrospirota bacterium
CTGCCACCGTCGTGATGATCCCTTCTGGGTCTACACGCCGGACACGGCTATTGCCGGTATCCGCGATGTAGAGGCTGCCGTCCGGCCCCACGGTCACGCCATAGGGCGACTTAAGCTTTGCCAGGGTGGCCGGG
The DNA here is from genome assembly GCA_964648095.1 of uncultured Nitrospirota bacterium. GTDB lineage: Bacteria > Nitrospirota > Nitrospiria > JACRHA01 > JACRHA01 > JACRHA01. The sequence goes on from CAZYNY010000259.1 coordinate 135, forward strand.
CCGCCGTCGCCACCATAGCCCCACTCCCCATTTCCCGCCACTGTCGTGATGATCCCTCTGGGGTCCACCCGGCGAATACGGTTGTTGATGGTATCCGCGACATAGAAGCTGCCCTCTGGCCCCACGGCCACTCCATAGGGCAACCAGAGTTTTGCCATGGTGGCCGGGCCATCGTCGCCATCGAAGCCCTGGATGCCGTTGCCCGCCACGGTGGTGATGACCTGGCCCAAGGCTTCTGCACTGCGCCGCCCACCGTCTCCCAGGGAAAACACTCTGGCCATGGGATGATAGGCGTGGTGTACGCTCAGGCTCCAGCCCCCCAATCCCTGGCCCTGGCCGTTCCAGGAGCCGATCGAGCTCTGCCACTCCTGCCACAGGGTGATCTCCTGGCGGGCGCGGCTGCCGGTGATTGGGACCCCGGAAAAGGCGGCGAAGCTCTGGGCGAACTGGGCCGGCTGCTGGTAGACGGCATCATAAATATAGCCGAGGCGGATGGTGACGGGCTGTGCCCCTTGCAATACGCGGCCATAGGCGTCCTGGCCGTCCCAGGTGAAGGTGTATTTCTGATCAGGCGCGGGAGGAAAGCTCTGCGTGAACCTCCTCCCGACCACGGAAATCTCCAACTCAATGCGCTTGAGGCTTGCAGGGAGGCTTGCCCTGCTGAGTGGAATCTCCAGGGTATAGGCAGCCTTGCGGCCGGGCACCCGGTCGCTCCGGTAGTGCAAGCTAAAAGGCGTGCCGGCGAGGATTGCCGCCTCGCCCAAAATCTGGTTCTGACACTCGATGGTCGAGCCACTCAACTCGCAGGAGTCCTCCAGCGGATCATCGCCCGAGGGCGCCCCCTGGCCGGGTCCCTCTGCGTCGTCCGGTGACCCATAGGGCCAGTTATAGTCCCAGGGCGTGAAATGAGCTATGGAGACCCGCCACAGGCTCTGGCCCGGAGGGTAGAGGGGGGCCAGGCGCTGCCGTTCGGCTTCGGTGATCCCCAGGGCAGCCAGCGTGGCTGCATCGTCGGCCACACCGTCTCCGTTGGTGTCCAGCTCCGCCATGCCGTTGTTATGGCCTAACACCTGGATGACCCGGCCGTTGTCGGAAGGCACCCAGCAGCCTTTTTGAGCGCGGTCATAGTAGCCCACGGGCACGATGCCCCCTACGGGGAAATTTAAGAAGTTCTCCACATAGGAGATGAGCGGGGGGTTGAATTGCACCTCCGTTGCCCCGGCCGCCAGCGCCTCGTCTGAGCTGAACTCTACCGCATAGGTGTAGCCGCTGTTGGGGGGGAGCTCGGCCGGCATGGCCTGGGGGCCGCTCTTGCCCACGGTGTACTCGGTGGCGCGCACATGGAGCGTACTCAAGGGTCGGCTGGTGCCGTCGGGCAGCATCAGGGTAGCCTGGGTCCCCGGGGGAAAGAGGAGGGTGGCAGCCCGCATGCCGTCGGCATCGGTCACCCGGCTTCCCTGGGCCACCTGGCAGCCGGTCGCGGCCGTCAGGTCGATGGCGCTGACTTGGGGATCAAGAGGGATCATCACCACCCCGGGTAGCCAGGCATAGTCCTGCCAGGGGACCTGGAGCTGCCGCTGCACCGGCAGGTAACCCTCTTTGGCATAGTACACGGTGAGCTGCCCGCCCCCGTTGACTGCCAGATCAAACATCCCATCGGCCCGGCTCAGGGTCTGGCCAAACTCGGGATGGTCAAGGACGGTCAAGGTCACTTCGGAAAGGGGCAAGCCATCGCGGGTGAAGACCTTGCCGCGCAGGACCGCCGCGCGCCGGGGCTCGATGGTGCCCGGGGCCACGCCGGTCTGGATGGGATGGTTGCCAGTGTAAAGGAAGGCGGCATCCGTGGCGAGGAGCTCAAAGGTGTTCGTGCCCTCCCGGAGAAGCAGCGGCCCGTGGCTGAACGCGTAACTTGGCCCCAGGAAAATAGGCTCCCCGTTGAGGGTCAGGCTCGCGGCCTC
>CAZYNY010000260.1:0-2090 GCA_964648095.1 uncultured Nitrospirota bacterium
TTTCATGAGGCAACGAATAGTGATTTCAGATAGATTTTTATGTGAGGCAACGGGGGCAGATAGAGAAAAAATGGAGGTGATGGCTTACACCGCCCTCCCTATCTCCTCTATCGCCTCAGGGTTCTCAACCGATGCCAGGTCTCCGACCTCCTGACCTAAATATTTTTTCCTGATCGCCCCCCTTACGATCTTGGCAGACCTTGTCTTTGGCAGGGCCCTGACAAATTTAATATCCTCAGGCTTGAGACTCTTCCCCAGGCTTGCTCCTACCTTTGCCTTTAGCTCTTCTTTTAGCTGGTCAGCAGATTCTATGCCACTTTTGACTACTACAAAGCAGATGATTGCCTCCCCTTTAATCTCATGGGGAATACCAATCGCCGCGGCCTCCTGAACCGCTGGATGGTCCATCAGGGCAGACTCTATTTCAGCAGGGCCTACCCTCTTGCCGGCGATCTTTATTGTATCATCAGACCTCCCGTATAAGAACCAGAATCCATCCTCATCCACCCTTGCCCAGTCGCCATGATACCAGACACCGGGCCATCGGGAAAAATATGTATCTATATATCTTTCGGGGTCTTTGAGGAAACCCTTGGTCATAGATGGTGCCGGTTTTTTGCACACAAGGTGACCTATGCCGCCGCGTACAGGCTTTCCCTCGTCATTAAAGACATCGACATCCATGCCGAGCCCCGGCCCCCTGAGGGTGCAGGGCTTAAGCGATGTTATAGGAAGTGGTGAAAGGAGGCATCCCACGATCTCTGTCCCGCCGGAGATATTAATAATGGGGCATCTTCCCCCTCCAACCTTTTCAAAATACCAGAGATAAGATTTAACATCCCAGGGCTCACCAGTGGACCCGAGTATCCTCAAACTACCAAGGTCATGGCCATCTATCCATCTATCCCCCAGAGACATCAGGAGCCTTATCGCTGTTGGTGATATGCCGAGGATGCTGACCTTGTCCTTCTCTATTATCTGCCAGAGTCTGTCAGGGGAAGGATAGGTCGGTACACCTTCAAAGATGACATAGGTACCACCAAAATGCTGGACGCCGATCATCTCCCATGGGCCCATCATCCATCCGATATCAGTAAGCCAGAAAAAGATATCTTCTTCTTTTAAGTCAAAATAGTATCCTATCTCCTTGGACATCTGGGCAAGGCATCCTGCATGGGTATGAACAGTACCCTTGGGCTTGCCTGTAGTGCCTGAGGTATATATGATCAGGGAATGATCCTCTGCATCAAGCTCCTCTGTTTCGCATTCATCCTCTCCTCTTGCTACAAGATCATCCCACCAGATATCAGAGTCCGGATCCCAGGAGACATTCCCCTCTCCCCTATGGATGACTATCTTGTGCTGCAAGGTCCTGACCATCTTTTGGGCCTCATCAGCAGACTTTTTTATCTCTATGATCCCCCCCTTTCTCTTTGCAGCATCAGATGTAAACAATACCTTTGCCCCGGCATCTTCAAGCCTTGCAGCAAGGGCTTTTGGCCCAAATCCTGAAAAGACAGGCACAGCTACTGCCCCTATCTTAAGGCAGCTATAAAGGGCCACCACGATCTCCGGTACCATGGGCATATAGATCCCTATACGATCTCCTTTTTTAATCCCAAGCCCTTTTAAGCCAGAGGCGATCCGATTTACATCTCTGTAAAGCTCAGTATAGGAAACCCTTCTTGTTGCCCCGTCGTCACCCTCCCAGATAATTGCAATCTTTGCGCCCTTTCCTGATTTTATGTGACGATCAAGGCAGTTATGGACTATATTAAGCTTGCCTCCTATGAACCATTTCGCCCAGGGAAATCCTAATGTAGTATCCAGTATCTTATCATAAGGCCTGTACCATTCAACGCCAAGGTCTTTAACCGCCTCTTCCCAGAACCATTCGATATCATTGACAGACCTGGATATCAGCTCGTCATAGTCCCTGATGCCATGCTTATCCATGAACCTCTTAATATTGGCCCTCTGCTTATAATCCCCGTATGGCTCCCAGACGATCTCCCTCATTTCCTATCCCTCTTTATGAAAGGATTAACCTTTTTTGTAGATCCTCCCGTGGGTATCTATCCAGCGAGCAA
>CAZYNY010000261.1:0-1323 GCA_964648095.1 uncultured Nitrospirota bacterium
TTCCCAGCTCCCCTGACCCTTGAGAACACGCATGGAGACCAGGCCATCTATCAACCCGTGCCTTACGGAAACCATGGCGTGTCGCCGGTTCCGCCCAAGAAGATATCCCCTCAGCAAGGGGATAGTTAACATAAGGCTGGCCGTTCCAGGATCGAGGTTCGCTCTTGTTCTCGCCTCGTCAAGGGGCGATCTCGCCAGAAACACAACAATGGCTGCTGCGTCAGCGGGGTGCAGAGAGCGAATCATAGTTTCTCACGGCAGCCGACTTATCGCGCCTGCCCACAATGTCCAAGAAGTACCTGTGAAAGCGGAGATCATCGGTTAGCTCGGGGTGAAATGCAGAGACAAGCAAATGGCCCTGTCTTGCGGATACCGGCGTGCCATCCGGCAGACTGGCCAGCACCTCCACACCCGCCCCCACGCTCACTATCAAAGGAGCCCGGATAAAGATCGCATGGAAAGGGGTTTCCCCAAGCGCAGGCGCCGCAATATCAGTCTCAAAGCTATCAACCTGCCGGCCAAAGCCGTTGCGTCTCACATCGATATCCATAGGTCCAAAAGATTGCCCGTTCTGACCGACAATCCTCTTTGCCAGAACGATCAATCCAGCGCAGGTGCCGAATACGGGAAGTCCCTGAGCTATAAGATCAGCCAGGAGAGGAGCCACGCCGTACGATGCCATGAGCTTGCGCAGGGTCGTGCTTTCTCCGCCAGGGATCACAAGTCCGTCCAGACCCTCGAGGTGTTCGGGCAAACGGACCAACCGGGTGTCTGTCCCCAAGAGGTTGAAGACAGATACATGCTCGGCAAAGGCGCCTTGCAAAGCAAGGACGCCAATCTTTTTCACCCTACCATCCTCTTGGAGCAAGCAGTTCTTCTTTGGGGATCATCTTTATGTCCAGGCCAGGCATGGGTAATCCCAGCCCTTTGGACACTTCGGCAATAATATGGGGATCACAGTAATGGGTGGTCGCCTTGACTACCGCTTTGGCCCTGCCCGAAGGGTCTTCTGACTTGAAGATGCCTGAACCCACGAAGACGCCCTCGGCCCCCAATTGCATCATCAGAGCTGCGTCAGCAGGCGTCGCCACTCCTCCGGCGGCGAAATTGACCACCGGCAGCTTCCCGCAGCGATGGACCTCCAGCACCAGCTCATAGGGCGCGCCTAACATTTTTGCCTCAGACATCAGTTCGTCGGGGGACAGTGATTGAACTCTTCTGATGCCACCCATTACCGCTCTCATGTGTCGAACTGCTTCAACAATATTACCCGTGCCGGCTTCGCCCTTGGTCCGGATCATAGCCGCCCCTTCCCCGACACGG
>CAZYNY010000261.1:1333-2087 GCA_964648095.1 uncultured Nitrospirota bacterium
AGACGAAAGGCACAGTAAATCCGTGCTTCAGAATATGATGGTTTTCGTCGGCCGGGGTAAGGACTTCGGATTCGTCAATGAAATCGACCCCCAGGGCCTGCAGTACCTGTGCCTCAACGAAATGGCCGATACGACACTTGGCCATCACCGGAATGGTCACCGCCTCAACAATCGCCTGAATTATCGATGGGTCTGACATGCGAGCCACGCCACCAGTGGCGCGGATATCCGCGGGGACCCGTTCCAGCGCCATAACAGCGCACGCTCCCGCGTCCTCGGCAATCTTAGCCTGCTCCGGTGTGGTCACATCCATGATCACCCCGCCCTTCAGCATCTGGGCAAGACCGGTTTTGACTTTCCAGGTACCTTTATCCATACTCATCCCCGCAGAGACAATAAAAGCTCAGTTTCATATTTTACTCTCGTCCCCAGCCATTGGCAAGCCAGATACAGATGGCTCATGCCCAAGAGAGCGGGTCTTGCCGAAGCTGAGCACACCCACGCGTTCGATGAAGCCGAGAACTGTTTTGCCCTCAGATACTACTACTATACCTGGGCCTCCCTCGCCGAGTTTTTCCAGCACAGCAAGCGCACTGTCGCCTGGAGCAACCACTTCGACGTTCTGTATCGGGGTCATCGCCTCAGATGCTTTGGCGGTCACCCACCGCTTTCTGGGGATACTCTTTATCGAGAATGGCGTGATGATCCCCTTCGTTTCAGAATTCTCCTCAATCTGGATGCATCGGTTACCGCG
>CAZYNY010000262.1:0-2071 GCA_964648095.1 uncultured Nitrospirota bacterium
TCTTTTTCCCTGTCTGGGAGGCGAGTGCCTGAAAATTGGCGCCTATGCTCTTTTCGATGGTCTCTTTAATGAATGCGTATATGGCTATCAGACCTATAATCCATGATAAGAGACCCGCCAAAAGGATAGGAACTACCACTCTATGCTGGAAGCTCTTCTTTCTGACCATCTTCTCATTAGCCTTATGCTTATGATGAGGTAACGTTAAAAGGCTGAATACTGATGTCTCAGACATAACTATCATCCTTTATTAATAAATAGATGTGCAATTGGGGTGCCAGGTAATCGGCAAACCTTCCCAAGGGGATATTGCACTGGAAAACAAGGAGTTATGACAGATCGGCCAAAGGGTAGAGGGTGATTTGAGGATCAGAATCTGCGGCAAAAGATCGCAATATGTAGAAATTTGCCATAGTGGAGTATAGATCTACTTATTGCCTGTTTAACTTCCCTGGATTTAAGCTACAGTCAATGTTGATTTTTGCCTCGGCCTTTCTGAATTACCTGCAGATATTTCTTCGATATTAAGGGCTTCGACAGGTAGGGCATTAAGTTTAAATCCCTAGTTATTAACAGTCTCATAATAATGACTACATTATTTATAAAATCCACCAAGACCTCCCTTTGCCAAAGGGAGGGATTCCCCTCTTTGGAAAAGAGGGGCCAGAGCCTGCCCCTGCATGCCTGCCCTCGCATAATTCTATCGGGGGTATTAAGCAGGGGGAGATTTTGTAAAACATGTCATCTTACCAATGAACTCCTTAGTAATGACTATGAACCCTTGATACCAATATATCCTGGAATGTATCTTCCGTATGTACGCTGGGGTGATACAATGGAGGTATAACATGGTTTACTTTTTTGACCCTTTCCCAGATAATAACCGGAAACCCCGGAATATTTTTGGAGAAATAGTTGTAGGGGGCCTTTAGCATCCCTGTTACAGCATCTTTCGAACTGTCGAATCTAAAGATCTTCTGGATCCTTTCGGTTGTTACAACCGGGACCTTTCTTGTAGGCGGAATGACACCTATCCCGGGCAGATTAATGCCATATATCGATCTCCACCATTTAAAGCTGGAGATATGTTCCAGCATGAGCAGCGTCCATCTCCTGATCATGCCGGTAATCTTTTTATCGTAGAGCCATTCCTCTGGGATGATAATCTGCATCGGGCCCCAGGTATTTATCGAGCTATTCCTCAATACCCCGGCCCCGCGGCACATCTTTAAGGCAAGGTCTACTAGTTCCCTGTCGCGGTGGGTAGAAAATATCAGGAACGGGGCGGAATACCCTACTCTCTTCTCTTCCCAGTGAGGACCTGGAGGGTTATTCTGTTTTTCATCGGCGCATATAATCTCCACCTTGTCGCTATCCAGGCTGAAGCCCTCATTATATGATATGGTTCCCTCGTAGCCTATCGACTCAAGGAGGTATTGATTTTGCTCGAGCCTCAGTCTTAAGGTGTGGAGGTTTTGTATCCCAAGGCAATTTCTGTCCAGACTCCAGCCTCCATAACTCTCGGCAATCGATCCATCCCCAAGAAGGCCTTCATCAGAAAAATGGGTTCCGGGGCCGTGTCCTGCAAGCTTAAATAATTTTATGTCCTTACAGGCCCAGGGGAGAAGATGGGGCACCAGATCACTGGCCCCCCCGCCAGGTATCCTGAACCTCAATCCATTCATTACCAGATCAACCATCTTTTCATCCTGAGCCTTCAGTTTCTGGTCTGTTGTTACGTTGAGATAATCATAGGAATTGATTATCTGGCTCCCAAGCCATTGAGCCCGCTGATCGTCATTTGCAAGGTCCCACCCAGGTATCTCACTTACTTGCATAGATATGTTTTTCATACTTCACCCCCTGTTTTAGGATCTCCCAGGTAGATAGGCTGAAGCAAGGAAGCAAGGAAGCCTAACCCCCTTCAGCCTTCAGCCTATCTACAAGGGAGATGTCTTAACCTCTGCATTTTCAAGGCATAGCGGGGATCTCCTTGGCCGTGGCATGGCAATTTCCTTTGAGATCTCCTCCCTTAAACGTCCAAGTTGTCCCTGTATGCTTGCATCAATGA
>CAZYNY010000263.1:0-2066 GCA_964648095.1 uncultured Nitrospirota bacterium
CAAACAAGGCTCTTAATGAACAACACCCCCAATCGTTAGAAGGCGCACCTATCGGTAGACCTTCAATGGAAATTTGTGTTTCTATTTTGTTTTTTTTGTCTTTTATCCTTTTCTTTTCTGTATTTTTCCTTTTTGTCTTTTTCTTCTGTTTTTATCTCTGATACTGATTCTTCGGTTTTTAGTTATTGTCTATTCTCTTTTTTATTATATTCGGGCTTCTTTTGCTATGAATTACGGCAAGAACAATTATAATTTCTCCTTCAATCAGATAGATTATTTTGTATGGAAATCTTTTAATGAAATGTTTTCTTGCTCCTTTATACTCTGACGGACAAACCTCTGGACTTCTTTCTATAAATCTTAGGCCAGCCTCAGCCTGTAAAAGGAAGTCGTGCCCTAACCCTTCTCTTCTATTTTCATACCAGGAAAAAGCTTCCTTTAAGTTGGGGCGTCCAAATCGGCTCGGAAACCTTTCCCGGTTTTTGGACCCCAGGTTTCTGGCTTTAGCAGCTGGCACATCTTGGCTCAGGAGGGTTTCACGATGTCTAAAAACCGGGAAACGAATCGGGATAATTTGGGGCCTTTTTGGACACCCCACCTTTAAGTCATTTTCAGCTTCAGGCCTAACAATAATTTTATATTTCATTTTTTGCCCACTATCCTTTTAAAAACATCCTCCCATGGAGAACCTAAATTAGGGTTCTGATGATACGCTTCCAATCTTTCGTCAATTACCTTTTTCTCTTCCTCGGTTAATTCGACCAACTCAGCTTCTGCGGCTATCGTATCCCAAATGTCCTCAACCAGTTGAATTCTCTCTGGGATTGATAAATCAAGAGTATCAGTTACAGTTATTTTCTTCATGATTCATATCTCCTTGTTTCTTTAATTTTGCATCGAACTTATGTTGTGATCTTGGTCTTTTTCTACCTTCCCCACGGGAGAGGGGTTGGGGGAGGGGGTTCTGGGGCAACCCTCTGTGGTTGCCCCTCTCAGGGCGGCCCTCCGTGGCCGCCCTTCCAAGCCATGTGGCGTCCCAATGCTTGTCGCGCTACCAGTTTTCTCGCCCCTTCTCCGAGGGGAGGGGCTGGGGGTAAAAACGGCCTTTTGATCTCTGGACACTTTACCTGTTTATGGGCAGATCCAATGTCCATTTTTTTAAAAGGCTGTCAGAAGCCCGTTTAAATCAGGCTCTTCAAGAGGTTAATGGTCTGAATGATTAGAGGGTAAACCTGATTCTGGCTTGAACAGTCTTTTAGCCAGTCGTTTTTGTCCGGTGCCCCTGTCTTGGCACAGCCATCGGTCTTAGCCAGGATGTCGTTCTGTAGTTTGTCCAGTGCCTGCTGATAGAGGCCCTGATCGACATCCTGCAACACAGCATTGATCTTGTTGGTGAGGGCGTTCGCCAAATTCGGATTCCTGAATACGCTCGGATCAAGGGCATTGATCGTTTTTATAGCCATATCCAGTGTCTGGACGACTTGATCTTTAGAGATCGTAGCCGTGATAGTCACGCTTGCCGGGTCACTATTCACGAACCCATCATTCACCACCAGGCTCACAACGTAGATTCCTGACATATCGGCGATAAAGCTAGGGTTTACCGCGTTAGCATTAACGAGGTCAGCCAAGCTGCTTGTAGGCCTGGAGACCATACTCCAGCTATAGGTGAGGGGGTCCCCGTTGGCATCGGAACTCCCGCTACCGTTTAGAAAGACAGTTTGTCCGACCGAAACTGCCTGATTCTGCCCGGCATTTGCGACCGGTTTCACATTCGTAAAGCTCACCGTTACCGTATCAGGAGCGCTTACAGCGCCAAAGCTATCCCTCACCACGAGGCTTGCGATATAGTCCCCTTGGTAATCCGCCACAAAGGTGGGGTTCGGGATGTTCGGATTAGAAAGGGTGGCTATGCTGCCCTGAGGCTTCTGGAGCAGGGACCAGGAGTACGTAATGGTATCCCCATCAGAGTCGTAACTGAGGATACCATTAAGTTGTACCGTGGTGCCTATGCGGATAATCAATTGATCCGGGCCGGCATCTGCTACCGGCGCTGAGTTGGTGGT
>CAZYNY010000264.1:0-2052 GCA_964648095.1 uncultured Nitrospirota bacterium
GCTTCCTCGGCAGCCTTACGCTCGGTGATGTCCTGATATATTACCTGGAACTGAGTATGCCCGTTCCAGAGAACTTCCTTGCGGAAAACCTCAAGGTGTCGGATTTCGCCACCTTTACGCACGATGCTAATTTCATAATTGGACGGAACATGTTCACTGCGCTGCCTTTCCCCTTTTCTCATTTGGTGTTGGGCATAGCTCTCCGGCGTATAGCGTTCCTTGACAGGGATTGCCTTCAGTTCTTCGATACTGGCGTAGCCGTAAATATCCAGCATTGCCCGGTTAGCGTAGGTCGTCTCACCATCGCTATTGACAATGCGTATACCCAGAGGCGAATCATCCAGGGAACGTCGAAAGTTCTCTTCAGTTCTCCTCAACATCTCCTCCGCCCGCTTCCTCTCAGTGATGTCGCGTATCACCACCAGTTCTTCTTCTTCTTCTTCTTCTTCTTCTTCTTCTTCTGCAACGATTATTCCTCTGGCTGTAATATTGAATATTCGCTCATCGAGTTTTGCTGACTGATAGCGCAGTTCATAATTCTCCACTCGATCTTTGGTCCCGAGTAGAGCAGCCAACTTCGCACTGAGTTTGCCGTCTTCGTCGCCCAGCACATCAGTTATTCCCCTGCCGATTACCTCTTTAGGCTTTACTTGAAATAGCTTGTAGAAAGAACGATTAGCTGTCTTTATGAGCAGCGTTCTATCGAGAATAAGCAAGGAATCCGGGATTGTGGCCATTACATTTCGTAATAATGTACGACGCTCTTTTTCTAGCTCCTTTGCTGTTTTAAGGTAATCTCTCTCAGCCATCGCGGTCACCTCCTTTGCCTGGCTCAATCTGTAGAATGGTCTAGTCCATCTCTATTCTGCACACTTTTGGACTCATGTAATTATGTTGAGGTGAATCTCCGTATGTTGAAACAAACAGGTCATAGAACTTTTTTTCCTCGTAGTCCCACCTTTGCGCAACCTTCAGATAGCGAAAAACGCAAGCCCTTTCCTGAATGATTCGCCTTATGCCGCCATTCTTACTACTTGAACTCAGATGGCTAAGTAATCTCTTACGGAGGTTTTTGGTGCTTCCAATATAGAATGTAGGACAGTAACCCGTTGGGTACTCTATGAGGCTATCGTCCACACAGAGTTCATAGACCCCCGAGCTAGCGGGAGCATGATCTTCTACAGACCGAGCGGTGAATGGGTATATTTGAGAATAATTCGCCGATAGAATGTGATGCACATACCCGTTTCTCTCCGGGTAGGGGAGTATGCCCATGTCCTTTCTGCAATATGCTACCTCTCTTCTCGTTACCGATAGACCATATTCCTCTTTGATGAGTTGCCTTAGCTCTTCATCCGTAAAGGCCTTTGTGGTTCGCCCGCTACCGATGTCTTTCTTCTCCCGTTTAAGGACCGCAATCATGCTCTTTTTTACCATATCCTTCTTGCTAACAAAGAAGAAATTCAGAGGGACTTCTTTCTTGGCGGGGGTAATGATGGATAACTTACGTATAGCCCGAGAGACTCTACTCGCGTCGATTATGAAATTGAAGTTATGGTTACCATTGTTGGGGCCAGAAATAAGTCTGGCTAACCCGGCCTGGGAGAGTGGCTTTAAGTTAAACTCGTTATCAGAGGTAAAGTAGTCTCTTTGCTGCTCAACTATCGCCTCCAGTATCCTGTGGACGATCAGGTTTCTGGTGTTAACGCGTCTTATCTTGTTCATGAGGAGAGCTATATTCTTTCTCTCCTCCGCCGCCAGTTTTGTGCTATTAAGGTAGCTGGTTAGTTTCTCATCGCTGATTTGGTATTCTGTAGAAAATTCCCTGGCAGTATAGCGGAGAGAAATACTGACCGTTCCCTCAACTCTGGCAATCACTCCAGCTTTGGGTGCAGCAGTATCCTTTTTCTCCCAGAGTACCCCTGCGAGGGATTTAGGCATTATTACGCCATCCTGAACTAGCTTCCTGTAAAGCTGAGAGCTTTCAATATCGCTAACGAAGGCGATGAACCTTTCCACGCTGTACTCCAAAAATTTGGCCAGAATTATCTT
>CAZYNY010000265.1:0-2051 GCA_964648095.1 uncultured Nitrospirota bacterium
CGTAAATCGCCGGCCGGATATTATCCGCCATGCCGCCGTCGACGCTGACATAGGTCCGGACTCCGGGTATGGTCTTGACCGCGCCCACGGTGTAGAAGGAAACCCCGGCGCGCCCCACCGTGGACCGCCCGGGCTCGATCACCAGTTGCGGCTGCGGCAGCCCCAAACGCCGGCAACCTTCTTTCACCCCCCTGGTGATGGCCTCGGCATAGTCGGCCACCGGCGGCGCCGGCTTCTCCCTGAGATAGGTGACGGCAAACCCGCCGCCCACGCTGATCTCCTCCAGCGTGAATCCATGGAGATCCTTCATCCGGGCGGCGAACTCCAGGACCACCGGTATCGCCTTTTCATAGGGCTCCGTCTCGAAGATGGGTGAACCCAGGTGGAAATGGAGGCCCGCCAGGCGCAGTGAAGCGCTTCTGGAAAGCCGCGCCACCGCTTCCGCGGCCTGGCCGCCGACCAGCGAAAAGCCGAATTTACTGTCGACAATGCCGGTGGTGGTAAACTTGTGGGTATGCGGGTCAATCCCCGGCGTCAGCCGGAACAGCACCTTCTGCCGGCGTCCCGCCCGGGAGGCCATCTCCTCCAGCATTTCGAGCTCATGAAAGTTGTCCAGCACCACGCAGCCGATGCCCGCCGCCAGGGCCTGCCCCAGCTCCTCCCGGGACTTGTTGTTGCCGTGGAAATAGAGCCGGTCGCCCGGGACGCCGGCGGCGGTAACAATGCACAGCTCCCCGCCGGAAACTACATCGAAGCCCATGCCTTCGCCGGCGAGCATGGCCGCCAGCGGCCGGTTAATGAAGGCCTTGCAGGCATAGATCACCCTGGTCCCGGGATACCGCCGGTTGAACTCGCCGGCGAAGGCGCGGCACTGCCCGCGCAGGGTGGCGGCATCAAACAGGTAGTAGGGCGTGCCTATCGAGCGCGCCAGCTCGATGGTATCCACCCCGCCGATGAACAGGCGGCCGTTGCGGATTTCCGCCGTCTCGGGAAAGACACTCAAAAGGGATACGGTTGACAACTGTCAGGTCCTCCTGAAAGTGAAGATTCCAAATTCAAAGTACCTAAATGATATCAAAAATCAAGAGGTAACAGGTAACAGCCATCAGGCAGCATCACCCCGAACGCACGCTGACGGCTGATAGCTGATTGCTGATGGCTGATAGCTGACGGCTGAATGCTTTTTCTCTGCGTTCTCTGCGTCCTCTGTGGTGAATTTAGTGCTCCTCACAAATCCAGAAATTGTGAATGCGTTCAGTTTGGTCTCAGCTCCAGTGCAATTCGCGTTCATTGGCGTTTATTCGTGGTTCCTTAAGGAAAAGCGTGGGCCCGGCTCAGTCAATTTTTGCATTTCAGCGTCCATCTTTTGCCCTGGTGTGCTGCCTTTCCTTCCGTCTTCAGCTTCAGCAGGTGGGACAGCAACTGTCCCCTGGCCATGGGCTCCAACCGGGGGTCCAGCTCGGGATAGATCTCCCGAACCAGCTCCTGGGTTGTCCAACGCTGGCCCGCCAGCAACTCCAGCACCTGCCGCTCCCGCTCCAGCCGGTGCTCTATCAGCTCCGGTATCTTCCGCCGCGGGTCCAGTATTGGCGGGCCGTGCCCGGGAAGCACCGTCTTCAGGTCAAAGGTCATCAGCAGCCGGAGGGAATCGAGATAGACCGACATGTCCCCCAGCGGGGGAATGACCACGGTGGTACCTCTCCCCGGCACGTGGTCCCCGGAAAACAGGGTCCCCGGTTCAGGCAAGAGGAAGCAGACGTGGCCGGGGCAATGGCCCGGGGTGTGGATCACCCTTACCCGGGTATTGCCCAGGGGAAGCAAATCCCCATCGGTCAGCAGCCGAAAAGAGGCACCGTCCAGGGCCTTCCTCAGCCGCGGCTCCTCCGACCAGTGCGCGGCTACCTCCCCACCCAGGGCGCTGGCCAGAAAAAGGGCTCCGCCCAGGTGATCGGGGTGGCCGTGGGTGATCAGAATGTATTTCAGCCCTCCTTTTATCTGCCGGCGGATGTATTCCAGTCGCTGCTCGAGCAGCGGCCTGTCGGCCAGGCCCG
>CAZYNY010000266.1:0-2034 GCA_964648095.1 uncultured Nitrospirota bacterium
GACCTCACCGGAGAAGATGTGAAGTTCAGTATCGAAAGGAGCTACGCCGAGGGGAGTGTCTCCACCAACGCGGGTGCACTACGCCGGCTAGTAAACCGGGTGGACCTGGTAGACCCGTACACGGTGGCGGTCCGCCTTAACACGGTAGACGTAGAGGCGTGGAACTACTTCTTCGTGGGAGGCGAAGGGCTGATAGTCCCCAAGAAATACATTGAAGCTAAGGGAGCGGATGGCTTCAGGAAACAGCCAGTGGGCAGCGGGCCGTGGAAGTTCGTCAGCTACCGCGAGCTGGAGAAGATCACCGTTGAGGCCGTGAACGGCCACTGGAGGAAGACACCCCATTTCAAGACGTTAACTATCTTGGTGGTGCCGGAAGAGGCCACCACCATGGCCATGATGAAGGTCGGCCAGGCGGACTATGCCCTTAACATATCCCTTACTGCAGCCAAAGAGGTGGAGGCATCTGGGCTACGGACCGTGAGGACGCGCGATGCCTTCGCTATGACCTTCCCCTTCTGGCACGATGTGAACAACCCCAAAGCCCATCCTTTTGGCGATGTACGCGTGCGGAAGGCCATGTCCCTAGCTATAAACAGGCAGGAGATAGCGGACAAGATATACAAGGGGTTTGCTCGACCAGCCACAATCTGGGGGGTGGCGCCATATTTATACTTCTACGATTCAGAACTGCTTAAGCCGGACCCGTATGACCCCGCTGAAGCGAAGAGGCTCCTTACCGCGGCAGGCTATCCCGGTGGTGGCTTTGAGACCACAATATTCATTATCGGGGCGCAGCCCGTGGTGCGGCAAGCAATGGTCGAAGCTATAGCCGGCTACTGGACGGATATTGGAGTAAAGGTCAAACTGCAGCCTACAGATTTCTCGGTGTTCAGGCCTCTTTACCGTCCGGAAGTGAAGCCCGCGATTTTCGGCGCCAGCGCCACCTTTGGGCAGCAATCCATGGTCGGCATGCAGTACCTGGTCTTTGGCTACTACACTCGACCTCATGTAGTGGGGACTCCTTCTACCGATGAGCTCAATAACCTGATTGAGCAGGTCCTGGCTACCACCGACCCAGCCAGGCGGAAGCAACTGGCGACCCAGGCAGCGGTAATGGCCAGGGATCTGTACACTATCCCCGCCATCGTGTACGAAGACAATATCGGAGTTGTGGGGCCCAGGGTTGGCAACGTGCCAGAGTACAGTGGCTTCCAGTTCCTGTCCATAGCGTACGAATCGGTGACCCATGCCCGCTAGATGGAACAAGGTCCGACGCAGGGAAGGTCATACTGAGATAAGGGGCTAGTCTGTTTTACGATATACAGGACCGTGAGCTATCTGCTTGTGCTAACAATGGTGTTTGCTGCCAGAGGGTAGTTCAGAACAGATTTGCCCCCCGATGGCAGGTGCGGAAACTTGAAGTGATGGCGTGCCCGCCAAAGGCCGCCAATGGGGAGCCTGTGTGGGCCAGTACATACTGACAAGGCTACTTCAAGGGGTTTTTGCCGTTTTCGTGGTCACGGTCATCGTTTTCCTGCTGGGGCGTGCCACGGGGAACCCGGTGGACCTGATGCTCCGCATCGATGCCACAGAGGAGGATCGCCAGGACCTGATGCGCTCTTATGGGCTAGACAAGCCTCTCCCCGTGCAATATATGAGCTACGTTGGCCAGATGATGAGGGGGAACTTTGGCAACTCCCTGGCCACGCGGGAGCCCGCGGGCAAGCTGTACTTCGACCGCTTACCTACGACATTGCGGCTAGCCTTCGGCTCTATCGTATTTGCTGCGCTGGCAGCAGTGCCTCTGGGGCTGATCGCAGCGCTGAGGAGGGGTACTTTGGTGGATACGCTTGTCCGGGGATTTGCCACAGTAGGCATGGCCACTCCTTTGTTCGTGGTGGGCCTTGTTATGATGCAGATTGTAGCGGTACAACTGAGATGGCTGCCGGCTGGGGGTTCCGAGGGCGTCAAGTCGGCTATCCTCCCGATATTCACCCTGGGTTTTGTGTTGCTGGCTGGGCTGACTCGGCTTCT
>CAZYNY010000267.1:0-2027 GCA_964648095.1 uncultured Nitrospirota bacterium
CTTCTCAACAGCTACAGGCAGTTGAATGACGTGGAAACGAAATAGGCCCTCCCCCTCTAACTGGGTATTGGGATTCTCTTCCGATGTTTTTCAATATGTTGTGGTCATCGAACCTGAATCACTTTTGGTTATGCCAGAGAACTGGACCCTTTTGTTCACCCGAGTTTCTGGAGGGCCGCAACGGGTCTTATCGCATCCGGTCATACCCGTTAGAAACTCTGGGGGTCGTCGACGAAGAAAAACCACATTTTGAAGATATCTCATCCGGTACCAGCTGTCAACGGCTATTTCCCCGAGACGTGTGGGCCAATGCAACCCAAAAAGCTCTTCATTTCAAGGTCAGCGTGAAGGTGCTGCCCTGGCCGTAAACGCTCTTGAAGCTGATCTCGCCCCCAATCAGTTCGGCCAGCTTTTGGCTCAAATGCAGGCCCAGTCCGGCGCCCTCTCGCGGGCGCAACAATGCGCTGTCCAAGAGCTCCCACCGTCTAAACCCCTCGAAAAGCTTCTTGTGGTCCTCTTCCCGGATACCGATGCCCGTATCGACGACACGGATCTCCGTCACAAAGCGCCCACCCCGTTGGTGCCGGGCAAATTCCGGTTGAACTTTGCCCTTCTCCGTAAACTTGATGGCGTTGTTGGTGAGGTTCAGGAGGATCTGGCTCAGCGCCCGCCGGTGGGTTCGGATGACGACCTGCCCGTCGGGG
The DNA here is from genome assembly GCA_964648095.1 of uncultured Nitrospirota bacterium. GTDB lineage: Bacteria > Nitrospirota > Nitrospiria > JACRHA01 > JACRHA01 > JACRHA01. The sequence continues at coordinate 705 of CAZYNY010000267.1, forward strand.
ATATTGTCGGCGAAGATCAGCCCTTTCTGCTCCGCCATCGGCTTCAGGGCGCCGATCACTTCCCGGATCACGCCCGCCACATCGACCGGCTCGCTCTTGATCTCCACCTTCCCCGATTCGATCTTGGCCAATTCGAGCAGATAGTAGATGAAGGACAGCAAATGTTGCGCGCTGCTGTGGATCATCTGCAGGTGTTTCTCCTGGTCCTCGGAGAGCGGCCCGGTGAGCTTCGTCAGGAGCGTGCCGGTGAAGCCGATGATGGCATTGAGCGCCGTGCTCAATTCGTAGCTCATGGTGGCCAGGAAGCGGTTCTTCGCCAGCCGGGCGTTCTCCAGCTCGATGTTCTTCTCCTCCAGCCGGTATTCTGCCCGTTTCCGTTGTTCGATCTCCTGCTTCAGCTGCTTATTGGTCAATGCCAGATCGGTGGTGCGCTCGGCGACCCTCTCCTCTAACACCTCATAGGCCCGGCGCAGTTCCTCCTCGGCTTTCTCGCGCTCGGTGATGTCGCGGAATACCAGAATGGCACCGATCATCTTTCCTTTGTCATCTTTGATGGGGGCGGCGTTCTCATCGATCGGGATCTCTGTGCCATTCCTGGCGATCAGTTTGGTATGGCTCGCCAGGCCTACCATGGCGCCTTCCAGGATGACCCGGGTGACCGGGTTCTCGACCGGCTGACGCGTTTCCCGGTTGATGATATTGAATATTTCTGTCAGCTTTTTATGGAAGACCTCTTCCAGCTTCCAACCGATCAGGCCCTCGGCAACCGGGTTCATGAATGTGATCATGCCGTTCTTATCGGTGGCAATCACCGCGTCTCCGATACTCCTGAGGGTGGTGGCAAACCACTTTTCGCTCTCTTTTAATTTCCTTTCCATTTTGTGCCGGTATAGAGCCATATCGATCGTGATATGCACTTCCCTGTCTTTGAAAGGCTTGACGATATAGCCATAAGGCTCCGTGATCTTAGCACGCTGTAGGGTATCTTCGTCCGCATAAGCGGTAAGATAGATCACCGGAATATCGAAACGGGCATGGATCTGCTCGGCGGCCGTCACACCGTCGATTTCTCCCCGCAGCATGATATCCATCAACACCAGATCCGGATAGATCTCCCCTGCTTTTTTGACGGCGTCTTCCCCGGAAAAAACGATCTCGGGGGTGGGATATCCCAAACTGATCAGCCGTTGTTGTATGTCCAGCGCTTCAATGCCTTCATCTTCAACGATGAGTATCTTTGCATCAGACATTATGTTTCCCCTATTTTCTGTAGTGTCACCGAACATGCTGCACACTCCCTGGCCCTATCCTGGACAGGCGGGC
>CAZYNY010000268.1:0-2005 GCA_964648095.1 uncultured Nitrospirota bacterium
GATTCTGGGGCTTCAGCCCAGAAAAGCCTTGACAAAAACCGGGAAAAGGGGAAAAATCCCTCAAACCCTTTCAATTCCTTGACGATCAAGGTAGCGACAGGTTTCTTGGCGATTCACTTTCGTGGAGGGAAGGACCCCAATGGAGACCCAGAAGGTTATCACCATGTGCGGCATCTGCCCGGGCTACTGCGGGGCCCAGGTCGAGGTGGTGGATGGGCGGCTGGAACGGGTGGAGCCCCTGCCGGAACATCCGATCAACTTCCTCTGTCCCCGAGGGCTCGCCTCCCGTCAGGTGGTCTATTCCCCCGACCGGCTCAAATACCCCCTGAAGCGCGAGGGGGAAAGAGGGGAGGGGAGGTGGGCGCGGATTGGCTGGGAGGAGGCCCTGGACACCATCGCCATGCAGCTCCAGGAGGTCGCCGGCCAATATGGGCCGGCGGCGGTGGCGGAGTACTCCGGCCGGGGCGCCTTCGAACAGTCGCTCTGGGATGCCTTCATGGGCGAAAAATTCGCCGTCTCCAAGAACTTCCTCTTCCCCTTCGGCTCCCCCAATCGATTCGACTGCGGATCGATCTGCTTCATGTCCTTCGGGCAGCTGGCCCCTATTCCCACCTTCGGCGTCCCCATCTTCCAGCTCAATCCCGATATCTTGAACAGCGACCTGATCGTCGTCTGGGGAGCCAACCCGGCCACCGACTCCCCGCCCCTGATCCTGCGGAGGATCCTGGAGGCCAAGGAACGGGGGGCGCAGGTGGTGGTGATCGATCCCATGTACAGCGATACGGCGACCATCGCCGACCGCTGGGTCCCGGTTCGGCCGGGGACGGACGGCGCCCTGGCCCTGAGCCTGCTGCATGTGATCATCCAAGAGGGGCTCTATGACCCGGAGCTGGTGGAGAAGTGGACGGTGGGCTTCGAGGAGCTCAAGGAGTACGTCCAGGGTTTCTCTCCCCAAAAGGGCGAGGAGATCACCCGGGTCCCGGCCGAGCGGATCGTGAAGCTTGCCCGGGCGATCGCCGGGGCCAAGGGGGCCAGCCTGGTCACTTACACTGGGATGGAGTACACCAACAGCGGCGTCCAGAACATCCGGGCCCAGTTCATCCTCTGGTTTCTGTCGGGCAACATGGATGTCCCCGGGGGAAACGTCTTCTCCATGGCCCCGCCCGTGCGGCTCAATCGGATCTCCTTTAAGCCCCCCCAGGAGCCCCGGGCGATCGGGGCGGACAAGTACCCCCTTTTCTATGAGTATACCTCTGCCGGACAGTTCATGGAGTTCCCCAAGGCGGTCCTGGAGGGCGACCCCTATTACATCAAGGCCCTGATCATCGATGGAGGCTCGATCTTCACCTCCTACCCGGACCCGCCGCGCTGGGAGAAGGCCCTGCGGGCACTAGACTTTTTGGTCGTGATCGACCGATTCATGACGAACGAGGCGGAGCTGGCCGACATCGTCCTGCCCGCCACCACTTACTACGAGATCACCTCTTACAAGCTTTATCCCAACCACCTGCAGCTGCGCCAAAGGGTGATCGACCCGGTAGGCGAGAGCCGCAATGACTACCTGATCTACCGGGAGCTGGCCGACCGGCTGGGATGCGAGGAATATCCACCGACCGAAGAGGCCCTGGTGAATCACATCCTAAAACCTTCCGGCTACACCGTGGAAGAGCTCAAGAAACACCCGGAGGGAATCCGCCTCCAGCCGGCCCCCATGGTTTACCAGAAGTATGAGAAGGGGATGATGCGGCGGGATAAGCAGCCAGGCTTCGAGACCCCCTCGGGGAAGGTGGAGATCGCCTCCAGCATCCTGGCCCGGTACGGCTACGATGCCCTGCCCGTCTATCAGGAGCCCCAGGAGGGCCCTCTGGCCAATCCGGAGCTGGCACAACGCTACCCCTTGGTCCTGAACACCGGGGCCCGGATCCAGTCCACCTTTCGCTCGCAGCATCAAAACATCCCCTGGCTGCTCGACATGCAGCGGGAGCCCCTGGTCCTCCTCCATCCC
>CAZYNY010000269.1:0-1135 GCA_964648095.1 uncultured Nitrospirota bacterium
CCCATCGATTGAGTCTTCAAACGGCTGATAGCGTTTGATCGGCCCTGCCATGCGGCAAGGAAAGTAGAGCGCGAAAGCGGCGACACTGGAAAATCTCTGCGGCGAAATTTTTCCCCGGTAGCGTTCCACACAAAAGTGAATCAATTCAAATGACAGAAACGAAAGGCCCAACGGCACAATGAGTGCCTTTGCAGCAGCCTCCGGTGTCAGAATTCCTGGCATGGCATCCGAGCCATGGAATTTGAAATACACTATTAAGCTAATGAGGGCAGCACCATTGAGCCAGATTCCCAAGCGACCCGACGCCCAGTAAGTTAGCAGAACAAGCCCTAGCACCAACAACAATAGCGAACGTTCGTACCACCAGTAGAACAAGATCCCCGAGATCACCAATACCCATCGCCTGAGTGACTTTGGCAGCGTAAAAAACGCAATCGCCGTTGCCACAAATAACAACAAGAAACGCGTCTCGTTAAAGACCATTTATAAGGGCGGTGTGTTGATAGAGGGTGCGTGCCAAGGCTTCGGCTCCTGCTGCCGAGTAATGCCGGTCGTCCAACAGCCAGGAATCTGGAATCTCTAGTCCAACCACTTGAACATAGGGTTGAAATTGCGCATTGAATAATGCCCGGTCACCACTGTACATCGGATCTTTGCCACTGGCATCATATTGTAGGATAAACCCACGCTTTCTATGGTCTGCCAGCAACTGAGCAAGATCCCAAATGACAGGATAACGACCCCTCAGATATTCCGTTTGCCTTATTCCGGGTTTGTGAGAAGCGGCTTCCGCAAGCCAGCGGGCGGCTTCCTGCGCCGGAAGCACTTCTGAAGAAGGTGTATCCGACGAAGAGTTGCGGCCCAACAAGCCGGAAACCCATTGGCTTTTGTTCAAATACACATATTGCCGAGTCGAAGAGCCAAACCATGCTCCCTGCAATCGGTCCGCATATCGATACAGCTTCCAGAAACCAAGCTTCTTATCGAGTACATACTCCAGTGTATTCGGTTCCTCCAACTCAAAGCGTCGAATATCTTCCGCACTTACTGGAATCAGACGAGAAAGCATCGGATGCGCTCGATGATGCCCCATGTCGAAAACATAAAAAGCATCCATGGCATCAATAACCGTCTT
>CAZYNY010000269.1:1168-2005 GCA_964648095.1 uncultured Nitrospirota bacterium
CTCAAAACCGTTCATTCCAAAGTTGAAGACTTGCGTCTGGGAAGACAGTCTTTGGAACGCAGCAGGCACCGTCTCTTGAGAAGTCAAGCCATAGCCCCAAATCGAGGAATTCCCGAAAAAAGCGACACGGCTGCGAGCACCTACCGGATGTTCTCTTAAATAATTCGAAATAGGACCAACCAAAAAAAGATCCGAACTGCCAAAACGAACGCATACACCCGAATCGTAACGGCGATGTTCGGCAGAGCGCAGCAAAGGCTCAACCGTAAAATCAATGAAAACGAGTGTCAGCAAACAAACTGCCAGTCGACAAACCACTGAATATGCTGTCAATTGTGCCTTTCTTGACGGAACTTTCGAGACAAGCCGCTGCCAATCGCCATTTGCAGGAAGCCTCTCGATTGTCTCATTGATTTCAAGAGAACGAGCCTCGCTCATACCAGCACCTTCCGCTTGCTGATGATCGCTTCCGAAAGGCATAGCACATCGCTACTGCCCTGCCTTTTGATGCAAGAGCGCAAACCCTCGATACCTTCAGAAGAAGGATCGGAAAACCGCGAGACTTCGATAAGCAACCGATCTCCCCACTTTGCACTGCCAAGATAAGCAATTTGCCGTTTCAGAAGCCGCCGATTGTGGATGGCTAACGGATCCCAACTCTCAGGTGTTTTTTCGAGTGCTTGGCGCTCAGCCGCTTCCAAACAAGAAACATAGCTGGCGAAATAGACGACCCCTGCCGCGTTGGTGTCCCGGTCAGGATCCATAGCATATTCCGCCTTCAGCGCTTGAGGGTTCAGGCATTTCCAATCATCGGGAATGATTTCCAGTTTTTTGACC
>CAZYNY010000270.1:0-1995 GCA_964648095.1 uncultured Nitrospirota bacterium
AAAATGGGCGAGCCATAAGCTAACGGCTGGAGGAGATGATAGAATAAAGGGTGGATCGGAGGCCCGACTGGGTCCCGAACCCTGGATCTCGAGCGAGAGGAAGATCCCATGATGAAAGGGATGATGCAAGAGGGTCATCTCGAACAGGAGATTCCCCAACAAGCGGTGGCGGCGCTGCAGGCGGCCCTGGGGGATTGTCTGGTGGCTGTGGTCCTTTTCGGCTCCCGGGCGCGTGGAGAGGCTCATGAGGCGAGCGATTGGGACCTGCTGGTCATTGCCGAAGGGCTGCCGGAGAGGCTTTTCGATCGCCACCTCTTTTTGAAGCGGTTCCTACCCCCCAGTTGCTGCGGCGCTGTTTCGCTCATAGCCAAGACGCCTGAGGAGTTCGAGTCGTATCTGGCCTCTCTCTATCTGGATGTTGCCCTCGATGGGCAGATCCTTTATGATCCCCGCGAATATGCCCGTCAACGGCTAGCATCGCTTCGCCAGTTGATTTCAAAGGCCGGGCTCTACCGAGAACGGACAGAGGCAGGGGATGTTTGGCAGTGGCAGGAACAGCCCGTCGGACCGTGGGAGTTAGAGTGGGAGAAATAAAGATGCAAAGTGCTGAGCAGATGCGCTATCGCTTGCGACTCACATTTTGATGCAGGTACTGGTCGCAAGGTCTTGAAACATTTTCCTTGGATAATAGTCTATCATGTCCTATAATTAACATCCATGCGACTATGTGACTGGGCAAAGCAACAAGGAATAGCTTACGTTACCGCGTGGCGCTGGTTCAAAACCGGAAAGCTACCGGTTCGTGCAATTCAAACACCCAGTGGAGCAATTTTAGTTGATCCACAACCTTCTCCGAGAAGCAGTAGATCTGCGTGGATATACTGTAGGGTGTCATCTCATGAAAAGAAAGCAGATCTCCAACGGCAGGTTGAAAGATGTATCGAGTTTTGCCGTGCCAACGGATGGTCTGTTGAATCCATAACGAAGGAAATTGCCTCTGGCATGAATGACAAAAGGCCAAAACTCTTAAAGCTTCTTGAATCAAAGCCTGATCGAATTGTTGTAGAACATAAAGATCGTCTTACGTGTTTCGGGTTCGGATATTTTGAGATTCTGCTTCCACAACTTGGATGTGATTTAATAGTAATAAACCGTGATGCAGAAGAGCAAGAGGATCTGATGAAAGATCTCATATCTATCGTTACCTCCTTTTGTTGTCGATTGTATGGGCTTAGACGCGGAAGAAACAAGGCGAAAGCTGTCAAGGAGATCATAGAGTGCAACGAGCTGTCAAAGTAACAATGAAGTTTGCTACACCCAAGAAACGACGAAAGATTGCCGCTCTCCTTGAAGCATATCGTGCAGCAGTTAATTTTTACATCCGCGTTCTTTGGGAAGATGGCGGAGGGCTCGACAAGGTCACCCTGGAAAAGCTCCAAAACACCCGCCTTTCGCAACGTTATAAAAGCCAGGCCCTCAAGCAAGCTCTGGAAATTGTCACCTCCACTCGCAAAAGCGCCCAGGCCCTGGGCATCCAGCCAACGATGCCCACATTCTCCGGCGCGGCCATCTTGGATGGGAAATTCATTTCCGTGGAAGATGGGAAGGGCTCGTTTGATTTGGTGATTCGGATTTCGGTCCTGAAAAAGGGCCAGAGAGTTACCATTCCCACCCGACGTACGGTGGTTCTCAACAAGTGGCTCTCCAGGCCAGGCGCCAGGCTTCTCCAGGGATGTGCCCTTTCGGAAGAGGCTCTTATCCTGTGGGTTGAGGTGCCCGATGAGCCTGTCAAGGAAGAAGGAGAGGTCGTTGGCCTCGATATCGGGGTCAACAAACTGATTACGATCTCCGATGGACAACAGCCCCAGTTCCTCGGCGCCACTTTCAAAGAGGTGCGAGACAAGATCAGACGCCGAACGCCTGGAAGCAAACGACGCAAGCGCTCTCTGACTGAACGAAACAACTTGATCAATCAAACTCTCAACCAATTGCCCT
>CAZYNY010000271.1:0-1995 GCA_964648095.1 uncultured Nitrospirota bacterium
AACGCCGAAGTGCTCGGCGGCAAGGCGCTGAGGAGAGACTCTCGATCGAGCAAGACCGGCAGGTTCTATGAGATCGTCGATGCGCCCGTGAGAAACCCCGACGGGACTTCCTCCAAACTGGCGGTGTTCCATGACGTCACCGAGCGCAAGAAGGTGGAGCAGCTCAAGGACGAGTTCATCGGAATGGTCTCCCATGAGCTGAGGACCCCCTTGACGGTGCCAGGGAAGTCCGGGAGCTGGTCGGCGATGCCGTGGTGGCCACCGAGATCATGGCTAACCTGGTGGAGAACCTTCTGGAACTATCGCGGCAACAGTCGGGCCGGCTGATGCTTCAGGCGGAACCCTCGAATGTGAAAGAGATAACCCGGGGCGTACTCAAGAAGCTGCAGAACAAATCGAGCATCCACCGGCTGATCGACAATGTCCCCGCGCGTCTTCCTGTTGTCCGGGCCGACCCGGTAAGAGTGGAGCGGATCCTCTATAACCTGGTGGACAACGCCATCAAGTACTCCCCCGGCGGCGGCGAGGTGCAAGTCTCCGCCCGCCGCGATGGGGATTTCCTGCAAGTTGGAGTTACCGACCAGGGGCCGGGGATATCGCGTGATGACCAGGCACGGCTGTTCCAGAGCTTCGAGCGATTGGGGGCCACAGTGAAGGGGAGCATCCAGGGCACCGGGCTGGGGCTGCGGGTCTGCCGGATCCTGTCCGAGGCCCACGGAGGCAGGATCTGGGTGGAGTCTGAGAAGGGCAACGGATCCACCTTCCTGTTCACCCTGCCGGTGTTGAAGGGCTGATAGCTGTCAGCTGTTAGCTGTTAGCATGGGGGATGGAGATTCATCGTCCTTCGGCTGAAGGATCGGAATGACATGTAACAACGGACGGTAATGACATGCAAGAGCGTCTTTATATGTCATTCTGAGGGAGCGCAGCGACCGAAGAATCTTGTACCCCCCCTTAGAGAAAGCTACAGCACCGGACAGGCCGGGCGCGAGATCCTTCTCCGCCACTGGCGGATCGGCATCACATGAAAACGGCGCCAGTCTTTTGCCTTTGCCCTACGCCTTGGACCGGGGACCGAGCAGCTCGTGAGCCTTTTTGAGCCAGTCCGGAATCTCGATGTGCTGAGGACACTTCACCAGGCATTCCCCGCACTCGGTGCACCGGTCGCCGCGGTTCTCCTCTTTTAGCCCGGCGGGCCCGCGGTACTGGCCCCGCCCGATACGGGGTTCATCGTACAGAATAGCGTCGTTGTAGATCTCGAAGATTCGCGGTATCTCCACATCGAAGGGGCAGGGCATACAGTAGCCGCAACTGGTGCAGGGGATGGGCACCTGCCCGCGGTAGGCCTCCCGCACTCGATCGAACAACGCCAGGTCCTCCGGGGTGAGGACATTCACCTGAGCGCGGTCGGCGCTGGCCACGTTCTCCACCACGTGCTGCATGGCGGACATGCCGCTGAGCACCACCGAGACCTCGGGGTGGTTCCAGACCCAGCGCAGCGCCCACTCGGCGGCGGTGAGCTTCTGAGACGCGCCTTCCCATATCTCGGCCACATGCCTGGGCGGCTGTTTGCTCAGCCGCCCCCCTCGCAGCGGCTCCATGATAACCACGGCCAGCCCTTTCTCAGCGGCGTATTTCAGCCCGGTTGTGCCCGCCTGGTAGCTCACATCCATGAAGTTGTACTGGATCTGGCAGAAGGTCCAGTTATCGTAAGCATCTACGATCTCCTTGAACACACCCAGATCGTCATGGAAGGAGAATCCCAGATGTCCGATGCGTCCCTGGGCCATGGCGCCCTCAGCCCAACGGAGCACCCCCAGATCACGCAGCTTGGGCCAACCCACCCTGTCCAGGCCGTGCAGCAGGTAGAAGTCGATCTTGTCGGTCTGCAGCCGTTCCAACTGCTTATCGAGGATGCCATCGCAGTCCTTGAGTGAGTGGACCAATCCCGGCGGCAGCTTGGTAGCCACCCTGACCTTCTGACGGTAGCCATCG
>CAZYNY010000272.1:0-1987 GCA_964648095.1 uncultured Nitrospirota bacterium
CCGGGTGACTATCGAGGTATTTCGCGGCGGCTTCAACCAGGCCCAACCCGGTAACCAGGTCGGCGGCCGTCCCGGAGGCTTTGCCCTCGTCCAGGAGCACCGCTTCCTTCCAACCATCAGCCACGCTGCAAATATCCGGGTCCCGGCCCACCAGTTGCCGTGGATAAAGATAATCGACCTGGACCGCCCCCTGTTCGGTCAAAGCCTGGGTCACGGCACGGGTTACATACTTGTCCTGGTCAGGCAGGGTCACTACGAGTATCCTGTCTCCGTCCCGCACAAACAGCCAGGGCGCCACACTCACCCGGGGCCGCTCTCCAGGACCCAGTTTCTTGACCAGCCGCCTGGCCTGGGGAAGGCAATCCTTGACATCATTGGGCTTCTTGTAACCGGGGGCACAGGGCGCGGGATAGTTAAAGACGCTCACAATATCTCCTCCGTGTTATTGAGTTATTGAGCTAATACGAACGCAGTAAATAACGGTCCGTCAATCTCGTAGGGGCGAACCTATGTGTTCGCCCGCGGGCAGACACGCAGGTCTGCCCCTACGCGGCATCATTTAATGCGTTCGTATTATTCGCCGATGAACATCTGCACCGGGTGGGCGATCTTCCCCTGTCTTTCGGGTTTTACCGCCCACCGTTCAACGGGAATGGGCTCGTGACGTATGGAAATTCGTATGCCCTCTCGCCGCATAACGATCAACTTCAGCCAGTTGGCGTCATCCAGGTAAGGATAGTCTTCGCGGTAGTGGGATTGCCGGCTTTCCTGCCTTTCCAGTGAAGCCCGGAAGACGAGCTCGCAGCACTGGATAAAGTTCTTGAACTCGTTGGCCCGGGTGAGCTCATGGTAATCGGGAACCGACATCGCCGGCATGTCTCCCTTTATCTGGTCGATCCGCGAGAGTACCTTGAGTATCCGGTTCTGGCTCTTGAACATGCCGAAACGCGCCGGCACGGTAGCCCTGTCTAGCTCCTCGAAGAATACCTCGGGCGCTTTTCCTGTTCCCTGCCGCTGCGGCGCCCCGATGGCCGATTTCAGTCCTTCCACCTGACGGCCGTCGATCTCTTCGAGTCTCGCCTGCACCGCCTCTTTGGCGGCATTCTCTCCGGCGATATAGCCCATGACATTGCACGATGCCGTGGCAATGCCTCCCAGCGAATAAATGCCCTGGACCGGCGAACGACAAACCGCTCCCGCCGCATATAGACCGGGAATGTTGGTCTGGCTGTTGAGATTTACCTTGATGCCGCCCTGTCCCGAGGAATTCCCCACTCCCCAGTGAGGGGTGCATTCGATCTTCTCTTTGCTGACATCCACGCCGAGCTCCTCCCAGAACCTGGTGGTACGGGGCAGAACGCGGCGAAACTTGGCAAACGTCTCGGGCGGGAGATGCCTCATGTCGACATATATCGGCCCCCGGCCCTCGAGTGATTCCTTGGCGAATCCCATGCATATCCGGTAGAGCAGGGAACGTTCCTTGAGTTCCGGATCGTACTTCTCCATAAACCGTTCGCCCTGGGAATTGACGAAATAGGCGCCATGGCCCTGAAGCATGTTTATGCCCGCCGCTTCACCCTTTCGCTGCCAAACGGTAATATTCCCCGCGGTCAGGAACTCCATATTGCATAGCTCGGCCCCGGCCCGGAATGAGGCCGCCACGCCATCGCCGGTATCATTATCGACGACATTCCCCCGTTTGCCGCAAGCCGGCCCCGCCGACATGACCGTTGCCTTCGCCCTGATGATGAAGGTTTCGCCGGTCTGGGTATTGAAGCCCGTGGAACTGGTAAAGCCGGGTGTTCTTGTGTCCCCGGCCTACAATGCGAGCGATCCTACCCTTGTCGTCCCGCTCCAGTGGGGCGCCCCAGCTATCATAGTCCTTGATCCGTTCGATCTGGTTCTTCAGGAAAACGTCAACCCAGTCCTGGTCCGGGAAATAGTCTCCGGACTGTACGATCTCTTTTTTCCAGACGTCCAGGTCGTC
>CAZYNY010000273.1:0-1985 GCA_964648095.1 uncultured Nitrospirota bacterium
AGGATATGGATTCCGCTGGATTCCCCTAGCCTTAAACCTCGAGAAACGGCCTTCAGGCATTCACTATGTAAGGCAGTAAACCCATAATAAAATGCCTCTACCAGGCATGACTTAATCTGAGTCAGTGGAGTGGTGCCTTCTGATTGGGCCAATTCCCTTATCTGATCGACTATGGCCTCGGCCCTGATAAGATTACCCCTCCGGGCGATGAGATAGGAAGCGATCGCGAACAATATTTCTATCTTCATTTCTATATCCTTGCTCCTTCGGGCAAGGGTCAGAGCCCGTTCCATCCAGGTCTCCAGTTCCTGATACCGCAGGCAACTGATGGCAGCGAAGAAGAAGGCAGCGAAAACTATTAGCTCTAGGAGGCTGTCCGAGAATTCATGGTCAAAAAAACGGGAATCTCAGAAAACGGGGGGGATTGTCGAGGGGGAGAGAGAATTCTTCTAAAAAGGGATGAAGAATCTCACCGAAAAAGCCTTTGTTTTTAAAAATACAGGGGAGATGGGCCTTTTTAGGCCCCTACAGGGGCCAATCCTTCTGTTTCAAGGCGTACCTTCCCCCCTAATATGGCCTTTACGATCTTCTTTAGGTTGTGAACCGCACAAACTAACGAGAATTCCCCCCTGCTTTTATGGTAACCCCGCATACTAAAACCTCGGAAGCCACTGTTCTTTATTTGACCAAAGACGGGTTCAACAATCTTCTTCCGCTTTTTGTAAATCTCTTTTGATGATTCCTGTTCCATCTTGGCATTCATTTTCTGCCGTAATGGTTCTTTGTCGTCGCTGGTTATCGTACGAGGCTCACCTTTCATAGAATTGCAGCACCTGCTTCTATATGAACATGAATCGCATTCAGCTTTAACCCCTTGATAAACCTTCTTGCCATCACTGCTCTCCCTGTTTAGTTCCAAAGTATGGCCGGCAGGACAAACAAAACAATCTCGATCTTCATCATAACTGAAGTCAGTTTTTTTGACCTTTCGATTGGACTCTTCTATGGATTGCTCATCCTTTTTCTCTCCCTGGCCGGTTGCCACATAAGCGTCAATATCCGTACCTTCTAAGGCTTCAAGGTTATCACCTGACATGTAGCCATTATCAAAACTCATCTCATCCGGCAACTCACCGGTTGTATCTTTAATCTCTTCTAAGGCCGGCTTAACTTCCTGTTTATCGTTCGCCTTTTGACTCAAATGCTCTCCTACGATTATCTGATGATCCTCATCTACACTTATCTGCCCATTATAGGCATATTCAAAATTCCCATTCTTCCCCATTATTCGCGCTTCTTTGTCCGCAAAACTTATCTGCTTTTTCTCTTCTATTTTCTGACCAGGGTTCTCTTCCTGCTCCCTTTTCTCTAAGGCTTTTTTGGCTTCCTTGATCTTGGCCAGCCTTTCCTCTTTAATCTTTAATTCCTTAGGTATCTCATATCCGCTTTTATCTTTGTATTCTTCATCTTCTTCTTTATCGCATTTCTCTGCTTTGGCTATAAGATCCTCTATCTCCTCAGTCAGTTCCTTTTCCTTGGCTTTGAGTTGCCCGTAACTCATCGCCTTATGCTTCGAGGTATTTGCCTTAAATTTCGACCCATCAAGGCTTACATGACCCAGCGTGGCCAGCCCGGCTTCCTTCGCCAACATCACACTTTGCTTGAAACACTCCTTGAAAAACTCATTGTTGTTCTTCCTGAAGTCGCTCAGTACTCTGAAATCAGGGCAGTTACAATGCGCTATGAACATAAACCCAAGATCTTCATGGCATCTCTTCATTATCTCCCGAGAACTGAAAACCCCCTGGCTATAAGCATATATCAGAATAGCCGTTATTCTCCTCGGATGATACGCATTCTGACCACGAACGCTGAATTTCTGCTCTACCCTTGATGTGTCAAGCTGATCAAATATGTCATCATATACATAGCAGGGGTGATCCGTGGCCAACAAATCAAAAACGTTGGTGGCAAACACCGTTCTT
>CAZYNY010000274.1:0-813 GCA_964648095.1 uncultured Nitrospirota bacterium
TGGCGCCCCTGACCATCAGCTTCAGTGACGCCTCGACCGGGAATATCGCTAGCTGGCTCTGGAGCTTCGGCGACGGCGCCACCAGTTCTAGCCAGAACCCCTCGAAGACCTACAATACCGCCGGCAACTATACCGTCACCCTGACCGTCCCCAACCCGGCAGGGCCCAACTCCACCTCCCGGACGGTAACTATCTACGGCATCCCCACCGCCAGCTTCACCGCCTCGGCCACCGGCGCCAACCCCGGCGGCGTCATAACTTTCACCGACCAGTCCACAGGCTACGTCATCGGCTGGACCTGGAACTTCGGCGACGGGACAGGAAGCTCAATGCAGAACCCTTCCAAGAGCTATAGTTCCACCGGGAACTACACTGTCTCCCTCCCCGCCTCCAACCCCGCCGGCAGCAACACCATGACGAAGACTGGCTACATCAGCGTCACCACCTCTTCCTTCGCTTTGCAGGCCGACTTGTCACTGACGCCCGTTTTGACCGCGGATGGCTACGCGGCCGTCCGGGGCGGCGTCAGCCGCTTGAAGAACACCTCGACCGGGGAAGCCTTCGCCATCGGTGACGGCATCGGCGCCTATGACGGCTACCTCGCCTACACCGCCGCCGGTGTCACCGCCGTGGGCGTTGGCGGCATAGCCCCCTTCTCCTCACCCAACGTCACCCTGAACACTTCCTCCGGCACCAGGACCGATTTCAGCGCCTCTCAAACGGCTTCGGCGCCCGCACCACCCCTGGGACTGGCCGATGTGAAACTCCGGCTGAAGGGCAACCGGGATACGGCCTACACCGTGACGCTGAACT
>CAZYNY010000274.1:823-1973 GCA_964648095.1 uncultured Nitrospirota bacterium
AACGGGGCGACGCCGACGGCGGCGGCACAGTGACCATCACCGACGCGCTGTTCATCGCCCAGTACCTTGCGGGACTGCGCGGCCTGGGGACGGACGGTTCGTCCGTGAACGCGGTTAGCGCCGCCTCGGTGCGACAGGACACTGGCCCGCCCGACCTCGGTGACCGGCTGACCATCACCGACGCCCTGTATGTAGCCCAGATGCTCGCCGGGCTCCGGGACGCCAGCTACAATCCGGGGTAGGAAAAAGGACTCCTGACTCCTGTCTTCCCTGGGTGGCCGGTGCGGTGCGACTGCTGTCGCCTGTCCCTGATCAGTGAGTGAAAAATCTCTTCCAATCTGAGTCAGATTGAAGTAAGCTATCACCCAGGAGGTTAGAAAAAATGAAGGTCAAAGAACCTCTTCTGGGCATAAGGGTTACCGGTGGATTGGAGGGGACGATGACCGCTTGGGCCGGGGTTTCGCCCTTGATCATGTTGGGACGCAAGTGTGGACTGACCGAAACGGCGAACGTGGTTTTACCGCCGAAGAAATCGTACCGAGGGCTGCAATCGGGTGAGATGATGGAATCCTTTGTTCTATTAAGCGCCATTGGCGGAGATCGTGTTGATGACATGGAACGGCTGCGGCAGGACGTGGGACTGGCGGCGATGCTGGGTTACACCCCGCCGGCTGCGCCCACCGCCCGGCAATGGCTGGACCGCTTCCACGATGAGGCGCTGATGGTAGACCGGCCGTTGCAGGGGTCATTTCTGCCTGCCGAGTCAAAATACCTGGCCGGTCTGGAAGAACTCAACCGGAAGGTCATCTGGGCCTACGTTAAAGCAATATTGCCTGAAACATGGCTGGTAGCGGGTAGCCAGTGGCAGGCAGAAGGAACCGGTGGCGTAGAGGGAAAACCGGTACCCTGAGTGACCATGGACATAGATGCTCACCTGGTGGAGAGCCACAGAGAAGGGGCCAAAGTTTGCTATGACGGTTATCCCGCTTTTCAGCCCATGATAATAACCTGGGCCGAGACCGGTCTGATACTGGTAGATGAATTCCGGGAAGGGAACGCTAATGCTTCCATAGGTATTAGGCGGCTTGGGGACAAGGCTTATGCCATGCTACCGCCGGGGTCATGGCGCATCAGAATACGGTCAGATTCA
>CAZYNY010000275.1:0-1971 GCA_964648095.1 uncultured Nitrospirota bacterium
GGTATTTATCCATCTGCCCGGCCTCTCCACCAACCGGTATTGCCTGATGTGCTTTCGCTGCGCCAACTGGAAGGACGCCATCCACTTGAATATCCGGAGACCGGGGGCAGAGCTGCTTCAGATCAACCAATGTGAGCCCCTATTCTGGGAGGTGATCTTTCTCTTCGGCGCGGTAGGGTTGCCCTTGGGGGTCTTCCACTGGACCGTGGATCCCCTATTCCTCCGGCTAAAACATCTGCTAGGGGGCCTGGGGATAGATTGGGGCCTGGGCAGGATCATGGGCTGGAGTGGTCCCTGGTGGCTGATGAGCCACTATCCGGAGGCCGGTGAGGTCTTCAGCCTGCTGGATGTGGCTTCCATCACGATCTTTATCCTGGGGGCCGTAGGGTTAAGCCTCGGCATCCTGTCCCTCTTGACCGCCATCTCCACCCAAATCCTCTGGCCCAGGATGCGGGAAAAGATCGATTTCAAGGAGCTGTTCACCCGGATCGGGTATCTATACACGCCCATCAGCCTTTTCTCCCTCTTTCTGGGCTTAAGCCAGCTCACCTTCGGCTATTTTGCGCAAAATGGCCTGGAGAGGGAGGCCATCTATCTTATCAGGGCAGCGTTTCTGGGGACCGGAGCCCTCTGGAGCCTGTATCTAGGTTTTCGGATCATCCGGCTGCAAGAGGTTTCGCATCGACCCTGGCCGGTCTACGTGCCCCAGTTTGTCGGCCTCAGTTTGATCGTGGTCGCCTGGTACCCGGTCTTGTTCTCGGGATAACGAGGAGAAAGGATGAGACTTGCCCTGGCCTATTCGATCATCCTGGAATTCCTGGTCATGGGCGGTCAAGCGCGCGCTGCGGCCCAACCGCCCCCTCAAATCACGATCTTTGATGTGAAACTGGCTTATCCCATGATGAATTACCAGGTCAAGGAGCTGGTCATCTCACCAGCGCAGGCCGAGAAACTGAAGGAGCTCTATGGGAAGGAGGTATTCAAGGTCGGTGAGATCCTGTCCTATTATGCCGTCGAGCCCATCAAGCATCGAGGCCAGGGCTTCCAGGTTTGGGGAGAAGTGATCGACCTCGAAGGGAAGGAGATCGGGGTCCTGGTCGCCTTGCACAGAGGCGTGATCAAGGAGGTCTCCTTGAGAAAGGGCGATGCGCCCAAGGCCCTGCCCGGCATCGAAGCGTTTCTCTCCCAGTTTAAGGGAAGGGGAATGAACAGCTCTTTCGAGCTGGCCACCAAACCAGAAGACCTGTTAACCTTGCCCCCGAAACTGAAGCCGATTCCTGGCCCTCAAGAGACATTGAAACGCCTGGCCGATCTCTTACGAAAGGGGGTGATCCTTGCCGGGACCTTGGAGCTCTAAATCGATGAGGGGGGAAAGGGGAGACAGCCAATTTTCAAGGAGGGATGATGAGAAAAGCCGTGATCGCCTTGGTTTTGGGGATGTACATCGGGGGGAATGGCTGGGGTGCCTCTTGCGCGGGCGAGGATCTGGAAAGGGGTTTAAAAGAGGTGAAGGGCTTCTTGGAGGCAGGTCTGGTGGCTTACCAAGCGGGCAAGATCGACGAAGCCGAGGGGAATTTCAGCGATGCCTACTTTGTGGCCTTTGAAGCCAGCGGCCTGGAGACGGCCATCCGGCAGAGGATATCGGGCAAGCGAGCCTTTCAGCTGGAGCGCTTGTTCCATCAACTGCGGAGGATGGCGTTGGAAAGGGCCGACGCCAGGAGCCTGGAGGCGGAAGTGGAACGGACCATCCGGGAAGTCTCCCAGGAAGTAGCCCGACTCAAACCGGGCCGCAGCCCGGCCCCGCACAGTCCCCTCCGGGGCCTTTCCCTCTTCGCCTGCCCCCTCATCCTCATGGTCGCCGGACTCTGGCTGTGGGGGTGGTGGAGGAGAAAGGGGAGAAAAGGCGCAAGGGCCTCAATAAATTAGGGGACAGGGAACAGGGGACAGGGTCCCAATAATCTGTACCCTAAA
>CAZYNY010000276.1:0-1962 GCA_964648095.1 uncultured Nitrospirota bacterium
CTGAGATTTCCAAAGTAGGCCCTGAGGACCCCCAAAAGGCCTTTTGATTTCTGGACACTTTTTTTATAGCCCCTCTTGAGCCCTTTGCTGCATAATGGAGAGAAACAGAAACCAGGGAGGGCAAAGAGATGGGCATTGTGAAAGCCGGTATTGCGGCGGCGTTGGTTGCAGGGATAGGCCTGGGTCTGGCCCTGGGCTGGAGATTGAATGAACTGACCAGAGGTCCGCTCAGGGGTGAACCGGGGCCGCGTTCCAGGGAAGAAGAGGAACCCCGGACTAGATCCGGGGCAGGTCCGGGTCAAACTGCCCCGGCGGTGCCACCGGCTCCATGGGCCGTCCCCACCCGACCCCCGGTGGGAACCTTTGACCCCTGCGGCCCCCGGACTAGATCCGGGGCTTGCGCGTGCAGCGAGGGCTGGGCCCGACGGCGCCAGGAGCATGTTAAGGCGGTCCTGGGCGAAGAGACCTACCGGATGCTGGAGGCCCTGATCCGCTGGTGCTGGGGTGCTCAGGTGGAGGAAGTCAGGGCGGGGCTGCCGCTGGGACGGTCGGGATTCTACTGGAAGCTGGAGCAAGTGCTGGCCCGCCTGCCCCAACTGCTCGAAGATGGCCGTTGCCACAACGGGCGACGCCAGCCCCAGGCCGAGGAGCCAACCCCGGCGGAGGCCGAGATAAAGGAAGAAATCGCCGGGCGAATCATCGAGATGGTCGTCGGCCAGCCAGGCCTTAGCCCTGCTGAGGTGAGCCAGCGGTTGCAACAGCAGGATGACACGGCCGTCGAGGCCCAAGAAGTCGCCGACTACCTGGCCCAGGCACAGCTGACCCACTATGTTGGCAGCCCTTACCGACAGGAGGCCCTGCCGACCGTCGAGGTGCCCGATCCCTGTTTCAGCCGGTATGCAGCCCAGCTGCTGAGTGTGCCTGCCCTGGAACGGTTGGGCCTCTATCAGGCGGCCCCGCAGCTGTCGGTGGACGGAGAACAGGCCCTCTACGGGCCGGTGGTGCGCTGCCACACCCTGCTGTTTGCTCTTAGTTGTGGCAAGAGTCGCCTCTCCCAGGTGGGGGAGCTGGTCGAAGAGGAGTTTGGCCGATTGCTGGGTGAGGAGCGTTACCCCCAGCGCAGTGATCTGCAATCTTGGTTGGACCGTATCGTAGCCCAGGACCAGGCCCAAGCCCAAGCGGGTCTTCCCCCAGAGGCCCGGATGGTAGGACAGTTTGTGCGGCACTCCCAGAAGCTCCTGGCCCGCACCGCCCCCCAGGGGGCCGGCCGCTCGATCTATGTGGACCTCCACACCATCGCCCTGCACACGGCCAGGCCGGTCTCCAAGACCAAACACGGCATGTGGCAGCGGGTGGTCAAGGCCCTGGTCAAAGTGCGGGCCGTCAGCGCCGACCCACCGGGGCGCCCCTTGATCTTCCGCCTGGAGCAGGGCGACAGCTCCTTGCACGGCCAACTGGAGGCCGCCGTGGAGGCGACGGCTTGGGCGACGGGGGAGGCGGTGGAGATGGTGGGGGTGGACCGGGGGGCCCTGTCGCAAGAGGTTCTGGAGCGGTTTGAGACCCATGGGATCGGCCTGGCCGTGTGGGCTGACGATACCCCTACCCTGCATCGGCAGCTGGCCCAGCTTCCGCGGGAGGCCTTCGGCCAGGGAGAATACGAGACGGTTCGGGGGCCCTGCGGCCGCAAGGTGAAACGGCTCAAGAACCGCCTGGCGGATCTGGCCGACATGGCCATCAATGCCGCAGGGTACCGGTGCCGCACGGTGGTGGTAGAGGAGGTCAAGACAGGCCACCGCGTAGGCATCCATGTGGTGGGGCCGGCGGCCCGCACCTGGTCGGCCCGCTCCATTGTGACCTTCATGCGGGGCAAGCAATGGGTCGAGGAGCAGTTCAAGCAGGAGGTCCGCTGGGGAGCCGACAAGTTCTGTGGGGGAGAGATCCACAGGACCTTGAGGCGGGAGA
>CAZYNY010000277.1:0-1962 GCA_964648095.1 uncultured Nitrospirota bacterium
GATTTTATTAAGGGAGGTTTTGAAAACTCGGCTCCAACTGTCGAAAATGAGTAAGAGACAAAGTCCTGAACTCGTGGAAAACGGTTTATCTCATGAATCTCATACAAAATAGTCATGCCGAGGATTCTTCCTATTCCAGGGATAGAACGGATTCTGAAATAAGAGTCAGCATCATGGGCTTTGGCAGTAAGGGATAGCTCATGTTCAAGACGCAAAAGCAGGGAGTCATAGAAGTCCAGAAGTTTAAGATCAAGCTCGATGCTTTTCTGCACCGCCTCGTCAGGAAACCGCTCTGCGACACCCTCTCTATTTGCTTTATAGGCAATCTTCTTTCCAATGTCCGGAAGGTTATACTGATAATTGGTGTTCTGCACATGGGCAAGAAGCTCTGCGCGTTTTCTGACAAGATGGGTTCTGCGCCTTAGGAGATCTCTTGTGGATCTCATCTCGGAAGGATAAACATATGCCATGGGCATCATTCCACCGCGCAGAAGTACAGCAATCTTATGGGCATCAATTTTATCGTTTTTGGCTTTTCCTCCATGAATGGCTTTCATATACAAGGCATGGCCCAGGACAAAAGGGATATTATTCTTATTGCAGAGATCAGCGATCCAGTACCAGGTGAAGATGCATTCGACGGCTACGACAATATCTTCCCTGAATGGAGCAATGGTCTTCAGAAAGACATCGGGATCGGTCTTGATGTTTCGGTGAAGGACGATTTCACCCTCCTGGTTGAGGATACACAGGTACATAGATTTGGCGTGCAGATCGATCCCGCAGTAAAATTTGTGCTGCTTGGTGTAAAATCTCATATAAGACCTCCTTTGGCTAAAGATTTGTGTTCCTAAATCATACCCGAATCATGTATGATCCAGGGGGCCTTAATGAGTATCAAGCTCTGGAAACGGAGGCTGCTAAAAAAAACATTAGCCAAGGAGTCGGCCCTGGTAGCAGAGGACTCCATGGAAGTCCTGGAGGCATTTGAACAGATTGAAGACGAAATCTTTTAGATGGCCCACATGGAGATCAAGAAGGGGCATGTCTACATCGCTGATCTAAATCCAAGGATCGGAACCGAACCAGGCAAAGTCAGGCCTGTTGTGGTTGTTCAGACCGATCTTCTAAATGGAACCCATCCCTCTACCATCATCTGTCCCATTACCACTAAATTACACCCGGAATCAGAATTTTTGCGGGTTCATTTGGCAGTAGGAGAAGGAGGCATGAAAGAGCCATCCGACATTTTAGTGGATCAGGTACGCGCCATTGATAATAGGAGGTTTGTTAAGATTACCGGAAGGCTATCCAGAAGAAATTCAAAGAAGCTTATGCAGAATCTTAGGATACTTTTAACCTAAAAATGATGGGAATGTCTGATCGATCTAAAGTTCTTTTACTATTTTTTACCCTAATGATTATCTTTGCTTGGTCTGCAATAAATCCCCATGATGTTCTAACCTGGGCATTAGAGGTCTTTCCGGTTATTATCGGCGTCGTGATCCTTGCCTCGACATACCATCTGTTCAGGTTTACTACCTTTGCCTATCTTTTGATCTGGATGCACTCTGTTATTCATATGATCGGCGGACATTATACCTATGCGAAAATGCCGCTTTTTAATTGGATAAGGGATGTCTTTGAGCTTAGCCGAAATAACTACGACAAGGTAGGGCACTTCGCCCAGGGCTTCTTTCCCGCGATCATTGCCAGGGAGATATTATTGAGGAAGTCTCCACTGAAACGCTACGGCTGGCTTAAGACTTAAGAGTAAGGTTAAAATCATAGAACACCTCAGAAAGAGGAACATGCTTCATTATTTACCAAATAAGAAGCTGTTAGTTCCGACCGTCGCAGGATTGCTTCTCTTTAGCAAACAGGCTGAATCCTATCTCCCCAAAAGTAAGGATAACCAGCGAGGAATGCACAAAAACCTTTGAGATAACAAGAGATACAGCA
>CAZYNY010000278.1:0-1952 GCA_964648095.1 uncultured Nitrospirota bacterium
TACCCTTTTTTATTTATCTTATATGTTCTCCGTATACCACGCAATTGTTCGTTTCAATCCTTCCTCAAGACTTATTTTAGCTCTGAATCCGAATTCCCTCTCAGCTTTGGAGATATCTAGCCTTCGTCTAGGTTGGCCATCAGGTTTTAAGGTATCCCAGATAACTTTTCCTCTAAAATTTGTAAGCTTGGCAATCAACCCTACTAGGTCTTTTGTGGAAATTTCAAATCCTGACCCAAGATTAATCGGATCCGGTTTATCATATTTTTCCGCAGCAAGAATGATCCCTTCCGCTGCATCTTCCACATAAAGAAACTCACGGGTGGGACTACCTGTTCCCCAAACAGTAATGGTTGGGGGTTGGAGGTTTGGATTTTGAAGCTGGATGAAAGACTCATTTACCTCAGATTTTGTATCCCTATTATCCTTTCTACGCATTGCCTCCACACATTTTCTTATAAGTGCAGGGATTACATGGGAAGATTCGAGGTCAAAATTATCCCCAGGTCCGTAAAGATTTACAGGTAAAAGATAAATAGCATTAAACCTATATTGCTGTCTGTATGCCTGCGCCTGTACTAAAAGCATCTTCTTTGCCAAACCATATGGTGCATTGGTCTCTTCCGGGTAGCCGTTCCACAAATCCTCTTCTTTGAAAGGCACTGGAGTAAACTTAGGATAGGCACAGATAGTCCCTATGGCTACAAATTTTTCTATCCCTACATGCCTACCCACTTCCATCATCTGAATACCCATCATCAAGTTATCGTAAAAAAATTTACCAGGATTCGAGCGATTAGCGCCTATACCGCCTACTCTTGCAGCAAGATGAATAACGATATCTGGTTTGGCATCTTTATAAAGTTTTTTGCAAGCCTCATTTTCCACCAGATCATAATCTTTACTTCTTGGCACAAATATATCTTTGCAGCCACGCTCTTTCAGCTTTTCTACCACAAAAGAACCTAGAAAGCCGGCACCACCGGTTACTATTATTCGTCTGTTAGACCAGAAATCCATCGAGTATCTGTCTAAGTTGAGGCTGCGGTTGATGTCTAGCCTTTTTTTCTAAAGAGTTAATTAAAATATGGAATATAGAGTAAGTATTAGGCAGTAAACGGAAGGTAGACAAAAAGTTCTTATTCATGCTTGGCATTACAATTGTTTCCCACAAATTTTTCTGATTATTTGATCTGTAAGCAAAAATCTTTCCTCTTTTGGAGAATACTTTGTTTCTTCGAATATTTCTATCGCTGATTTACATGCAAGATTATAAACCTTAAAACCTTTTACCATTTATACTGCTTACTCCCTATTGCCTACTCCTTGCTATCCACAGTCTCTAGCATCCAATCAATTCCTTTTTGTTTCAGCATTTTTTCAGTTTCGCCAATCGGATTTAAGCCAACCAGCTTCATATCTGAATCAACCATGATTTTGACAAGTTCTTGAAAAGTAACCTTTGACACCCATCCTAATTTATTTCGTGCCTTTGTAATATCAGCACGTAAAAAATCCACTTCTGTAGGTCTAAAGTATCTTGGATCTATTTCAACAAGAACATCTTCAATGTTGATTGAGGTTGGATATTGGCTGTTTGAAGTTAAAGAACGTATGATACCTTTTTCATTAGATCCCTTTTCTTTCCATTCTATTTCGATTCCAACGTGTTTGAAGGCGAGTTCTACGAATTCTCTCACAGAATGACTTTCACCAGTACCTATCACATAATCACATGGGCTGTCTTGTTGAAGCATTAGCCATTGACATACAACATATTCAGGCGCAAAACCCCAATCTCTTTTGGCTTCTAAGTTGCCAAGGTATAGCTTCTTCTGTTTTCCGGCAATTATGTTTGCTACTGCCCTTGTTATTTTTCTTGTTACAAAGGTTTCACCTCTCCTTGGTGATTCATGGTTAAAGAGAATTCCATTACAAGCAAACATGTTATA
>CAZYNY010000279.1:0-437 GCA_964648095.1 uncultured Nitrospirota bacterium
GCATTAGATAGAGAGTGCCTAGGGAGGAGTCAGATGATGCCAACTAAATGGAAAGGAAGCCCCCAAGAACTCAGCAAGGCAGCAAAAGATACCCGTACCCCGGTTAGAAGACCAACAAAACAAGGCAAAATAGATCAAGCACAGCACAGAGTGAAGGGTTAACAAGACCAACAAAACTGCCCGTATTCAGCTTCAATTGCCACTCCGTTAATCCCTAACAATAGACTGGGTAGTCATGGCATTGGGACTGGTCGGAGAAAATCATGGCGATGCGTCCAATGCCACATACCTAAACCAAAGAATATGATAGCGAAGATAAACCAAGCATAAATGAGCTTGTTCCCTCCTATTTTATCGTTATTCCCAATACTACCGATGTCTCAACCTGGCGTTCGGGAATATCCCAGTAGGTATGCAGTAATTCGTCCTTGTCGGGC
>CAZYNY010000279.1:447-1929 GCA_964648095.1 uncultured Nitrospirota bacterium
TGCCGACCAGCAGTTCAGAGGTGGAGACTTTGCTCTTTAAGTATTCCAGTAATTTGCTGCCAATGCCCTGTTTCTGCCATTTCGGTAAGACGTAGGCGTGGCGGATGAGGGTAACATCACGCATCGGTTCGATGCCCATCACTCCCACCAGCGTTTGTTCAACCGTCCAGCCGAAGAAAGTCACCCGCTTCATTTCTTCTTCGAGTTCCGCCATGTTCATATAGGGTTGGTGGTAACGGTCGGCGGGGATGACGCCTTTGTAGGCCTTGGCTGCTTCGTTGATAATAGTATAGATGGCGTTCTTATCGTCTGACTTACAATGACGAATCATTACTTTCCTCTTTAGTGCAGAAATTATATCATTTTTGTAAATAGGCTATAATATCTAAGCTCTCGGATAGTATCGCTCTTGCTCAAAGAAGAACCGGAAACAAATCTCCTCGCCCCTTGCGGGAGAGGATTAAGAGTTGCCCGTACTCGATACGGGGTGAGGGGACATCAATGACCTTCACCCTCACTTACGTCTCTCCCCTTGCGGGCTTTGTATCATAAGTGCCTTCTGTATCAAAAGTCGGGCAGTTGTATCAAAAGTAAATATCTACTCATCTTATGGCTTTAAGGTTCTCAAATATACACCCAACAAAATGAAGCCAATTGCTATTAGAGTTATTCCTGCCACAATGTCAATGGATGCCCCATTCCAGTTGTTGCGTGTACCGGAAATACCAAAGAAAAACGTTGCCAATCCAGCAGTAATTCCGACCGGAGCGAGTATTCTTGCAGCTTCTATGTTTTTTCTCATTCGATTCTCCCCTAATGCAACTGTTTGGTTTGACCCTTTGCCTTCGTCACCTGTTTCAACGATGGCTGTGCTGGTAGAGCTTCTGGCATACTTCCTCCGAGTTTCTCAATGGTATTCCTCACTTCTTTGGCTGTGTCGTGATGTACATGGATGGCTATATCTTCTTCCTTCACTTGTTCACGTCGGAGCCTAGCCTCCGCTTGAGTATTCTTGAAGTAGTTGGCCGCAAGTTCCTGACTAGTTATGCGGTCGAATAGTTGTTCCTTTTCATTAATTTTCTTCTTTGCTTTGATTTCCTTCAAGCCTATCTCGCCATATAATCCACGATAGCCAGCATCAGTGAATAGACCATAGCGCTGAACCCCAGATTCCTGTGCTACCTTGTTCAACTCTTTGACAGACAATGTAACTCGGTCTCGAAGTTCGATACGTTCCTCTAGTTCATTTTTCTGGTCTGCAATCTCTTGCTTTCTGGTTTGGATAGCAAAATAATTCTGGGCTATCGCAATCTCAGGTATTCTAGGGTCTCCATTCATGGCTACTAGGTAACTTGCGAGACGTGTGAGTGCCACATCCTCGACCGTCTGCTTCGCCCCCTTCCCAGTCGTTATCACTTTGCTGGTGTCAGCAAAGTGATAACGAGGATTACTACCAACACTCTCACACGCTATCTTAGCTCG
>CAZYNY010000280.1:0-1902 GCA_964648095.1 uncultured Nitrospirota bacterium
AGCGATTTCAGGCGCTGGGCGATCCGGCCGAGGGCTTGATGATCTTGCCTGAGGGCGACAATTGACGCCTCACAGGCAGGAAATGTCTCCGCGATGATCCACTCGGAGAGTATCTGAACAAGCCCCCCGACGCAGCCGTGGCCGGCCACATTGATTCACTATCGCCATAGAGTTAATCCCTTTAAAACTCGTCATCGCCGCACCGCTGAGCGGCTTAACGCTACCTGGCACGAACTGGACACCGGGCATTGTCCCATGCAGAGCCATCCCGACGAGCCGACCAAGCTACTCCTGGCATAGGGCGTGTTTACACGCTGCATGCACACGGCCAAGCTGCAAATATCGGGTGGGTTATTCCCAATTTTCTCAAGATTCCTGTAAACCCAACGTCTGCCAGAGAGTTACAAAAATACTACGCGATCTAAGAACTTTTTGAGTGACATTCCTGCGCAGTTCGTTTAAACTATACAATCCATTTAAACTATATAAACGATTCATATGATTCAAACCGTTTAACGGAATAGACACATGCCAGCAAAAGTCATTGCCGTAGTGAACCAAAAAGGCGGGGCAGGAAAGACTACTCTGACCATGCAGCTTGCTGGCACGCTGGCAAGACGCGGCCTAAAGGTTTTGGTAGTCGATGCTGATCCCCAGGGAACCGCAACCCGTTGGGCAGCCTCTGCACCAGACAACATGCCATTCCTCGCTGCTGTGGTAGGCCTCAGTGTCTATGGTAGTAAGGTCCACCAGGAAGTTGTCAAGTTCATCAACGATTACGACACTATTTTTGTGGATTGTCCCCCAGCGGTTGACAGTCCAGCCCCACAGAGTGCACTCCTTATCGCCGATCTCGCGCTGGTGCCTATTATCCCATCCCCCTTGGATCTGTGGTCCTCCGTGGGTATTCGGCAGATGATCGAGAACATTGGCAATATCCATGAGGGATTGCAGGCCAGGATCGTCATCAATGAACTGGAACCCCGTACCTCTCTGTCAAAAGATGTATTGAAAGTCCTCCAGGAATTCGGCATACCGCTGACCAAGACTGCCCTGCATCACCGCACGGTATATCGCCAGTCAGCAGTATTTGGCGGAACCGTACACGCTTTTGGGAATAAAGCAGTTCCCGCCATCGAAGAAATGGAGAAACTTACAGACGAGGTGCTGGCAATTCTAGAAGGGTAAGTATAACCATGGCTCCAAAAGATATGAAAGCGGCGCTCGAGGCTTCCATGCGCGCTGAAAAAGACAACGTAGCCGATCGATTTGCGAAGGCAGAATCATATTTCGCCAAAAAGGAGAGCTCACCTCCTCCCTCTCCCTCGCCATCGAAGAAGGTCGTCCGGGATGGGTTTACAATGCCAACCAGCGATTACGAGTTAATCGCACAGATTCAAGCCAGAGGCATGGAGGTTGGCGTTTCTGTAACGAAGAGCGAAGTGCTGCGCGCAGGGCTATATGCCCTGAATAATATGTCTACATCGGACCTAAAGCAGGCGCTAACGGTTCTTGATAAGGTAAAAACAGGGCGGCCGAGGGCAAAATAGCAACACCCTCATCGTATTAAGGGGGAGGCCTTCCTTGTGTATTGAATTATAACGGTTTAATCAGTAGAAATAATATAAACGGTTGAAATCGTTAAAATTATTTCTACCATATAAACCATTCATACTGATTAAACTATTACACCATTTTTCGGTGCTCACCCACTCATATTTTGGTTATGGATCGGCTCAAATTTGGCCGTCAGTACCATAAAAGTCCATAAGCCCAAAAAAACCATTGGGATGGAGGCGGGCGGGATAAATTCCACCCCTAATCGGTCGACCATCCCAGGATAGAACCTCGACATGGAGCCACTTCGGTCGAATCAACCCTGACAGGCGCTGTCCCTTTATT
>CAZYNY010000281.1:0-1899 GCA_964648095.1 uncultured Nitrospirota bacterium
GCGTCCGCGACCGGGCCGCCACGCGGCTGTGGCAACTGCTTGCCCAGATGCCCAACCGCGACCAACAGGCAAAGCTCGAAGCCCTTCTCCAGATACCGGACGGCGCACGGTTGAGTCCCTTGGATCGTCTTCGGCAGGCGCCGACGCACGTGAGCGGACCCGCATTGGTCAAGGCCTTGCAACGACTCGAAGAGATCCGTGCCCTCGGGGTCAGTGCCCTCCCCTTGGAGGGGGTCCCCCCGAATCGCCTCCGGGCGTTGGCTCGATATGCCGCCGCGGCGCGGGCGCAAGCCATCATCCGGATGCCCTCTGAGCGGCGGGTTGCGACCCTTCTGGCGTTCTCACGTGCCTTCGAGCTGACGGCGATGGACGACGCGTTAGACCTGCTCGACTTGTTGATCACAGACATTGTCCGTAAAGCCCATAACGCAGGCCAAAAAGCGCGCATCCGGACCCTGCGTGACCTGGATGCTGCGGCCCTCCAACTGCGGGAGGCTTGCCAGGTTCTCCTGGATACAGGCGTTGACGATGAAGTCGTGCGCGATCACGTCTTTGCCCAGATTCCGCGTGAGCGCCTGGTCGAAGCCTCCGCAATGGTTGAGAGGCTCGCCCGGCCGCCCGATGACCATTATTATCCTGAACTCGTCGACCGCCATCGCCGTGTCCAGATCTTTTTGCCCTCCCTCTTGCGCACCGTTCCGTTTGACGGGACGCAGGCCGGGCAACCCGTGCTCCAGGCATTGCGCTTTCTGGAGAAAATCGAGCCCGGGCGCCGCTCCGATATGCAACAGGCTCCTCTCGAGATCGTCTCAGGTGCCTGGCGGCGCCTCGTCCTGCCGCGCAGCCAACCGGAGGCGGATCGGCGGGCCTATACGCTCTGTGTGATGGAACGCCTGCAAGACAGCCTGCGCAGGCGGGACGTCTTTGACCAGACTTTCGGCAAACAGCCGATTTAGCCAGTATTTTCAAGGCTTCAGGCTAGATGCCTAACTGATTTCATGGAACCCTCATGAGTCTCAAGGTTGCAAAGGCTATAGTGCCTAAATAGGCCTAAAAATCGCCGGAAACCCTTGAGTTTATTGAGTTTTTCCCGATTCCCCGAAAAGCCTTGGCATTGTTGGGTTTGCGGGATTTTACCGAAAGTCCGGTTTGTCTCACGGAGTGAACGGTGGGGGGATCCGCGCATCAAGCTACTGCGAGGAACCCAGTGGGAAGCGATGCGTCCTCAGGTCTGCCGGGCGCTCTCGCACCATGAAACCCCAGAGCCTGAGCTCCAGGCTCTGGCGCAGCAGCTAGACACCGCTTATCGGCGTACGGTGGCCAATTTCCCGACCAATGCCGCCGTCCGCCTGGAGCATACGAGTGGCCGCGAAAGCATCACGCTCACAGGATTGGACAAGCTGGAGGAGCCCCCCAGTCTGATCGAGCTCCGCGACCAGGTGTACGCACGCCTGCCCCGGGTCGATCTGCCCGAGGTTCTCCTTGAAATCCACGCCCGCACAGGGTTTGCTCATGAATTCACCCACATCAGTGAAGGCACTGCACGGGTGGCGGATCTCCCCATCAGCCTCTGTGCCGTCTTGCTTGCTCAAGCCTGTAACATCGGGATTGAGCCTGTGATACGCTCGGATGTGCCAGCACTGACACGGAGTCGGCTCAGTTGGGTGCAGCAAAACTACCTCCGCGCCGAGACGCTCATCCGGGCCAATGCCTGCCTG
The DNA here is from genome assembly GCA_964648095.1 of uncultured Nitrospirota bacterium. Lineage (GTDB taxonomy): Bacteria > Nitrospirota > Nitrospiria > JACRHA01 > JACRHA01 > JACRHA01. Next base: position 1,719 of record CAZYNY010000281.1, read on the forward strand.
GTCGACACTCAGGCCAAGATTTCCCTGGCGCAGGAATGGGGCGGGGGTGAGATTGCCTCTGCCGATGGGCTGCGTTTCGTTGTCCCGGTGCGCACCATCAACGCAGGGCCCAATCCTAAATAGGCCTAAAAGTAGCGAAGCTGCAACCAGGGGCAAAGTAGCCTTAGACTGGGAACTGATC
>CAZYNY010000282.1:0-1896 GCA_964648095.1 uncultured Nitrospirota bacterium
CTTCGGGGCGGGAAAGCTCCCCCAGATCGGCGGGGCTTTCGGCAAGGCGATCAAACAGTTCAAGCAGGAACGAGAAGGCGAGGACGAGGCAGCGCCCCGCAAGCGGGCGGTGAGCAAGAAGAGCGCGTTAAAGAAGTCACAGGCGTAGTACCTGCTTGCAAGAGAAAGCGCAATGACATGACACAATCACTTTTGAACATGTCATTAGTACGAAAATAGCACCGGCCAGAGGAGCAACCTGCGTTGAAAAGAGTTTAGTACACGTGCTATCGCTAGTGCGAGGCCACAATTTGCGGTGCCTCAAGGTTGCTCGGTTCAGATTCTCACTCGGGCTGCGAGCACCAATGACAGCCGAACTCTCCGTCGCTGGCCGATGCACTACCATTTTCATACTTCGTGGTGCCCGATGTAAAGCGGGCATGGAGGATTCTCACGAAAATACCACTCCGGCGAAAGCCGGAGTCCAGCCGCACCCCCCCTGGATCCCGACCTGCGTCGGGATGGACAAAACGAAGCATAGCTATATTTTCATCCTTCGTGGTGCTGGCTGCAAGCCAGAATGAAAAATTACTTCGAAAATAGACTTTCGGAGCTCCTCATCCCCACAGGTATAGCGGCCATCCGCGGGCGGGCTTTGCTTCTGCATAACGACAAGCATTTTGTGGCGATGGCCGAAGGCATGGGGCTTTCTCAGGAGAAACCGCTACCCTTGCTCTGGCAGGGACAGATGGACACATATCCATCTCCAGACGGAGTCCGGGGGTTGTCGGCAGACTAAGTGTGCTGCGCAAAACCCTTATGTACATGGAGACAAATGAAAGTCTCAGTATCCTTTATGCCGGCTATCTTGGCGAGATCCTTTTGTACGAAGTAGGAAAGGCTGTCAGTAGAACTAAACCACTCGATGGCCAGAATATCGAATCTGCCGGTGGTAGTTGAAAGCCACCGGCACCTTGGTCTTCGGCTCAATGCTTTTAAGACCTCTTCGACCTTGTCGCGCTCCACCTTGAGAGCAGTAACGGCGATGACCGGCAGGCCTATCTTGTAGGGGTCGGCAACTCCGACAATATGCACGGCGCCGCTTTGCAACAGCTTTTTTAATCTACGTCTCGCGGTGGCGGCGCTTACGGCGAGCTGCGTGGCAAGTCTCTTGGAGTTCTGACGTGCATCCGCAGCGAGAAGCTCCAGCAACTGCTCATCGAGGTGATCAATATTGCTCATTTCAGCTCATAATATAGCAACTGATGCTAAGATTGTCAAGCAATTCAGCACAATCTATTGACACGTGGGAAGTCTTATGTTAGCCTTAAACGCCAGTGGTCAAAACAACAGGAGGGAATGATGAAGAAAACTACGTTGCTAGTCATCACAATGGTTACGGTAATATCATTATTGCTGGGCGCCTGCGGCAAAGAGGCACCAACTCCTACGCCATCGCCAACGGCCACAGCGACACGCACTGCAACAGCGTCGCCGACCGCAACAGCGACACGCACTGCAACACCGGTAGCCACTGCAACAGCGTCGCCAACAGCGTCACCAACAGCGACACGGACCCCAACGCCGGCGTCACCGGGGACACCATCGCAAACGGCGACGGCGACCCCAACTCCAACTCCAAAACCAATTACCCTGCTTGGCTCCGTTTTCCTGGCCCCTGTCGGAGCAACAGCAGATCTAATAAAATATTGGAACGAACAGGTCGAGAAAAGGACCAACGGCAGGGTGAAGATCGACATGCGGTGGAACGCAACGCTGACCGGAGCACTGGAGTCCCTCTCCCACATCAAATCAGGGGTCGCCGATCTTGGCTATGCTCCCGCCTCCTACTTCCCCACGGAGTTGGGCGGCCTGGTGAGCTTTACCACACTCTATATCGCTAAAGAGCCCGCCCTA
>CAZYNY010000283.1:0-1880 GCA_964648095.1 uncultured Nitrospirota bacterium
ATGATGGGCCAGATGGACCACATCATAGACCTGAATATCCTGGGAGTACGCCTCGACCCGCCTTTGCCCTTCTACTGCCTCCACCTCGCTATAGGCCCAAAGGACGCTACGACTTGGCTCTCCCTTCCCGATGGTCCGTACGAAGGCCCGGACTCCGCTCCCCGGCCCAGCGGAGCGATCCGCTGGACTATCTCTCCGTGGTGGGGTATGCCGGGAAGGAGCTCCCGGGAGGCGATGAGCTGGAGGTCTACGATGGCCATGAAGGCCTGGTAGTCAGCGGTGATCCAGGCGCGGGTGGCCGGGTCCCGCACCAGGTCATCCCAGGCAAGCAGGTTCCCGATGGGGAAATAGACTCCGGTGGCCAGCGTCCACCGGCATCAGGGGGTTCGAGACTTCGACGGAAGCTCCTCCAGCATCTCAAAGAAGCCTTCCATCTTAGATTTGAGCTCTTCGGCCGGGAGGACGGAGGGATCGACAATGTCACCATCGAGAACCAGCATGGGAACATCTGCTTTCTCTTTTAAGGCATCCTTGAGAGTCCGGATGACTCCCGCGGCTTGCTTACAACCGATGTGAGCGAAAAAAATTGCCCCATCGATCTGGTATTCCCGGGCGACGCGAAGGGCATCGTTCACGCAGTTCTCTATAGGACCGGCAAAAGGATGCGATACGAGGTCGAAGAAGCTTCGACGGGCCAGGGTATGGATCCCTCCTGAGGGAGAGCCCCAATCCCCAGAGGGGATGGCATTATACATATCCATGGCCACCACCGCCCCGTACTCCGCTTCCATCCAGTCAAAGAGGTTGAGTGCGTAATTGGGAGTTACGTAAACCCAGTGGATTCGGAACCGCTCATCCGCCGTTGCTCCCTTGCCGGCGTCGACGTCGGCCTGGGTTTCTTGGAAAACGGCCTGGAAGTAATCGACCGCCTCAGGGGTGCCCAGCATATGTTTGTAAAGGCTGAAATTGCGGAATGCATCCCGGGTTTTCATGGGACAGGGCACGGCTTTGCGCAGCTCGCTCACCCGGCGGAACAGGTCGATCGCTTTCTGGGAGCGCTCCATAACTTCCTGCAGCCGGGATGGGTCGAGCTTGCGGCCGGTGGTTTTCTCCAGAAAGTCTACCAGGTGGTTTAGTTCTTTAGCATGGTAACTTACGCCTGCCTCGTCCCGATGGTGAGGCATATCCAGCATCCAATCGGGGCATCCGTAGTGGTGGCTCAAAGAGCCGAAGGACTTGATCCCCCCATCGCAGACCCAAGAATTGTTCACCATGAGGTCCGGCCTGGGGAGGTCGTCTTGGAGGGTCATTCCCGCAATAATCCGATGGAAGGAGCAGATCTCTACCGGAAGCCCCCAGCCGGACGAGGAGCCCAGGTAGTCCTCCATGCTTCCCTGCGAGGCCGCAAGGGCCACGTGAAGCTCAGGATTAAAATGGACGATGTCCATCGCCTCGAATATTTCCAGGGGAACAAACGTGCCTACCCAGGCCAGGGGTTTGCCCTCGGCTCGGGCCTGGTCGATCCGCTGGTAGTATTTCATCAGGGCCTGATAAAAGAGCTCAGCGCTTTTCTTGGTGGGATGGTCTTTTCTATGGGCCAGCCTCTTCTCAAAACCCTTGAGAATCGCTTTGATTTGATCCATGGTCGGTTTTCCTTTTCGGGTTGAAGTAGCTCTTAAAGATAAAATCGGAGGTCAGCGGCCTTCTTTCGACGGTTTTTCCCATCTTGCTTCTCCTTGTCTGGCCTTGGTTCGAACGATCCTTTCCGCTCTACCGCAAGTAAGTCTCCCGGGCTTCGGAAAACCCTTTACCGGACCTTCCCCCCCAGGAGATGGTCGGCGATGATCATCTTCTGGATCTGGCTGGTCCCCTCGAAGATC
>CAZYNY010000284.1:0-1866 GCA_964648095.1 uncultured Nitrospirota bacterium
TCTTTTTCCCTGTCTGGGAGGCGAGTGCCTGAAAATTGGCGCCTATGCTCTTTTCTATGGTCTCTTTACCAAATGTATATATGGAAATTAGACCTATGACCCACGACAGGATACCGACCAGAAGAATAGAAACTACTACCCTGCGCTGGAGGCTCTTCTTTCTTTTCTTCTTAGTCATCGGAAGATCTCCGAATAATCCAGAGGCTTTAGTAAAAGAAGAATGTTAAAATTTTAACATAAGAAATAAAATAACTCAAATTAGCATCCATGGCATCCCCCTTTTTTAAGATAGGTCCATTTCGTGAATTTAAGGGGGAAAGTAGGCAAGGAGGGTGATTTCTTTGTTACCTTCCCCCTCTATGGGCGAGACTCAAGGATAAATTAGTATCCCTTTTTATCTTGAGAAACCTTAATGAGTAAGGCATTTTCCCTCGCCCAATTCCTTAAACTACTTCTTTAGAGTCCTTACAAAAGTGATGATCTCCCAAGCCTCCTGCTCTGTAATTACTGATGGGGCATATGAGATCATGCTGGTTCCTGCACTTCCATTCTTTACTACCCAGAATAGTTCGCCATCTGTCTTTGCCGCATGGAACTTGCCATTCGTAAAATTCCTTGGAGAAGGATCAAGCGCAGCACCGGCAGGGCCGTTACCATCGCCATTCTCACCATGGCAGGTAAAACATGTTGCCTTGCCCGTGAAGAGCTCCTTCCCCTTTGCTATATTTGCAGGATTTGACGCAACAGGATTCTTCATCGCCTTTGCTGCTGCCATCTGGTCAGCCGGAACCCTTGATGCAAGCGGATCCTTCTCTGCTGCGCTGTAACTGTTAACCACATAAAAGGCCATTAATGTAAATGCCAAGATCAATACAGCAACTTTTTTCATCTTTTGTCCTCCCTGGTGTTAAGTATGCTTGTGAATATCAAATTAATATGATTTGAATTAGCGGCTAAATTCGGAATTATCTTATGATTCCGAGATATTCACCTCCTTTCTCTTCTTTAGGCAGATTGACATCTCTTCGGATCGTACCACGTAATCTATCCGCAGCTATCTTCTTTTCTGCTGCAACACAAAGTCACAAAAAAATTATTAGAAGATAGTCGGCGCAAAAAACTTAATAATTCAGGGATATGTATTTTGCAATTAATATGCCTTGTAATTGATCGAGTCTTCTTAAGGCGATATTACCTTGCAAAACAAGAAGTTGCTAAGCATTAACAAAAAATGAGGTTATAATCCGGAGTCATATGGCTGTGGCATAATCCCACATAATGTGGAATATTGCCACAGAAGATATATTTTGCTGAAGTTGAAAAACAGCTTCGTCAGGTGATCTTTTATTGATTGACCTTGTGGTCGGGGGTATATAAACCGGTTTGTTCTCCCTCAGTTCTATCGGAGCAGTCTCGATCCGGACCTTCTCCGTCATTAATAAGGTCGAGGTTTTGTGTGTTAGAGATAAACTCATTAACGATCTTTAGATTATCCTCTTTGCTGAGAGTTTTACCTATTACCTTGGAGGCTATTGTGACCGAGAGGTCTATAATCCGAGACTCAAGATCCTTCAATGCCTTTTCCCTCTCTTTCTTGATCTCCTGTTCCTTCTCCCTTAGGAACTTGATCGCTTCTTCTCTTGCCTTGTCTATTATCTCTTTAGCTATCCTTTCTCCCTCTTTAATCCCTTCCCTGAGTCGTGTTTGGGTATAGGTCTCTATCTCTACAAGTTTTGATTCATACTCATTTTTTAAGATGGAAAGATCCTTCTTTGACTCCTCTATTGCCTGAAACTCACTGGCGATTTTATTCCTCCTCTCATCCAACATATTCAAGATATGGCCCCATGCGAACTTCTTGAGCAG
>CAZYNY010000285.1:0-1863 GCA_964648095.1 uncultured Nitrospirota bacterium
GTCTTTGCAGTCCACCCCGAGGCCCCCGAGATCAACGGGGTAAAGGCCTACCCTTCGCTGGCAGACATCCCTGAAGCTGTCGAGCTGGCGGTGCTGGCGGTGCCCGCCCGGGTGGTTACTCAGGCGATGGAGGACTGCGCCAGGAAGCGGGTAAAGGGCGTGGCCATCGTGGCCTCCGGCTTCAGCGAGGCCGGAGAGGAAGGGATGAAACGACAGCAGGAAGTGGTGCAAATTGCCGCCAGGGCGGGCATCAGGGTCATCGGCCCGAACACCACCGGTACCCTCGACCCCTACACCGGGTTCACCACTACCGGTGCGCCAATGGTCAACGTGAGGGCGGGATCGGTGGCCTTTGTCGCCCAGACCGGGATATTCGCCGGCCTGCTGCTGGACAATATCGCCAGCTCCCAGAACTTCGGGTTGAGCAAAGTGGCGGGACTGGGCAACAAATGCGATGTCGCCGACGATGAGATACTGGACTACCTCGCCCAGGATAAGAAAACAAGAGTAGTAATCATGTACATCGAAGGGATCAAAAAGGGTAAACTCTTTCTGGAATCTGCCAGGAGGCTCTCCAGAAACAAGCCGATCATCGTGCTCAAGGGAGGCCGGACCGAAGGAGGAGCCAGGGCTGCCCTCTCCCATACCGGCTCCCTGGTGGGAAAGGATAACGTGGTCGATGCCCTGTTCCGGCAGGCCGGCATCATCAGGGTGAACGACGTCGACGAGCTTATGGACTGCGCCAAGACGTTCGCCTTACAACCCCTCCCGCGAGGAAACCGCCTGGCGATAATCACGCCCTCGGGCGGCGCCGGAGTGGTGGCCGCCGATGCCAGCTCCGACTTCGGGCTGGCCATGGCTACCCTGCAACCAGAGACCCTGCAGAAGATACAGGAAAAGCTTCCCCCCTTTGCCAGGGCGGGCCACCCCATAGACATCGCGCCGCTGAGCGAGGCCAATGGTTTCGATATCGCCTACCCCCTGAGCGTCACCGCCGCCCTCAGCGACCCCAATGTGGACATGGTGTTGCTCATCGCCACCACCCAGCGGTTCACTCCCGCCGCCATCGACTTTTTCTGCAACCTCAGGAGTATCACCGGTAAGCCGCTGGCGATATGTCTCATGGGGGACAAAGAGGTCTACGACCGCCTGTACACCACCTTTGAGCGGGCAGGCACCCCGGTCTTCCCCTATATCCGCCGCGCCGTCGCCGGGCTGGCGACGCTCTACAAATACCAGCGGCTTGTCTCGGCTTAAAGCTGACGATGCCTCAAAGCTGACAGCTGTCAGCGAATACAAACGCGATAAATTCTGATGTATGATTTGTCATTGCGAGTCCTTCTTCAGGAAGGATTCAGCAGAAGGACGACGCCTGTCCTGAGCCTGCCGAAGGGCGGCAATCTCTACGTTGGCGGAAAGACCCCGATTCGGATCGGGGCTTCGCTACGCTCGCAATGACGGGGGGGTACCCCCTCTTTGTCTATAATGCGACAATCCTTAAGACGGCTACATCAGGAGGTCATCGAGGGATTCCGGGGATTTCGTTCTGGCGTACCGGCAGATGTCTTTCAGGCAGCATTCCCGGATGGTTGGATCCCTCTTCTTGCAGACCTCTTTGCCGTGGCGCACCAGCAGGGCATGGTACTCGTTGAACAGCCCCTCGTCATGGGGCAGGTTGTCCATAAACAACTTCTGATAATGATGGTAGTCTTTTTTCCCCGCCAGGATCCCCATCCGGTCCACGATGCGGCGGGTGTAGGCGTCGATAACGAACACCGGCTTGCCGCCGGCGTAGAGGATAATCGAATCGGCGGTCTCCTCGCCGATGCCGTAGATGGAGAGAAGCTCCTTGCGGAGATCGGG
>CAZYNY010000286.1:0-1860 GCA_964648095.1 uncultured Nitrospirota bacterium
GGCCCCCACAGATGATCGTCGCCTCCCCCTCAACGCTCGCTTTGCTCGCTGAGTATCTACGAAACTATCTCTGTGCCGATACCTTTGTCGGTAAAGATCTCAAGGAGGATGGCATGGGGAATCCTCCCGTCGATAATGTGCGTCTTTTTTACGCCCCCTTCAAGCGCAGAAAGACATGACCTTACCTTCGGGAGCATGCCGTCGCTGATAACCTCATCCCGTATCAACTTTGACGTCTCCTTCTTTGAGAGGGTTGAAAGCAGCCTCCCATCCTTATCCAGTATCCCCTTCACATCTGTAAGGAATATGAGCTTTTCTGTTTTTAGGGCTGATGCAATTGAGCCCGCCGCAATATCCGCGTTTATATTGTAGCCCTTCCCTTCCCTGTCTGCGCCTATAGGGGCGATCACAGGGATGAACCTGTCCCCCTCAAGACAGGAGAGGAGCCTTGGATCAACCTCCTCGACCTCTCCGGCCATCCCCATGTCAGGGGATCCTGCCTTATGTTTCTTTGGTCTATCCAGTCCGATCTGTCTTGCAGTAATCAGTCTGCCGTCCTTTCCTGTCAGACCGACAGCCTTTCCGCCATGCCTGTTTATTGCGGTGACAATCTCCTTATTTATGGTGCCGCCCAGCACCATCTCGACTATCTCCATTGTCTCCTTGTCAGTAACCCTGATCCCCTTAATAAACTTCGGTTCCTTTCCAAGCCTCTTCATCATTGAGGATATCTGAGGTCCTCCTCCATGTACGATTACAGGGTTCATCCCGACATATTTCATCAGTACAACATCCTGAGCAAATGTCTCCTTTAATTCTTCATCCACCATTGCCTTTCCGCCATACTTTATTACCACTGTTTTTCCAAAGAATGTGCGGATATAGGGGAGGGCCTCAATCAGAATGTCGGCCTTTTTTATAATCCTTTCCATTGATTCTTTGTCAGGTATCATAAAATATACCGGGTAAGGTCCTCATTCTTTATTATGCCTGCAAGCTTCTCCCTTACATATTTCGAATCTATCTTAAATTCCTTCTCTTCAGTGTCAGGGGCGTTAAATGAGATCTCATCCAGGAGCTTTTCGAGTATAGTAAAAAGCCTCCTTGCCCCAATGTTTTCGGCCCTCTCATTTACGGAGACCGTTATGGATGCTATCTCCTCAATCGCATCATCTGTAAAATCAAGTTTGACACCCTCGGTCTCAAGGAGGGCTATATACTGTTTTATCAATGCATTCTTGGGTTCAGTGAGAATTCGTATAAAATCTTCCTTTACAAGGGATTCAAGCTCTACGCGGATTGGAAAGCGCCCCTGGAGTTCAGGGATCAGGTCCGATGGTTTTGATACATGAAATGCCCCGGCAGCGATAAATAGTATATGGTCTGTCTTCACAACTCCATACTTTGTACTGACCGTAGACCCCTCAACTATGGGAAGCAGGTCTCTCTGGACCCCCTCCCTTGATACATCCGGACCGGCCCCCCTTTCCCTGCTTGCAATCTTATCTATCTCATCAAGGAATATTATGCCTGACTGCTCTACCTTTGCAATGGCATCCCTTGTTACTTCATCCATGTCGATCAGCTTCTGGGCCTCTTCCTGGGTAATGGTCTTCAGCGCCTCCGGGACCTTCATCCTAACCTTCTTCTTTTTCCCGGGTAAGAGACCCCCGAACATCTCCCTCAGGTTTATCTCGAGATCTTCCATCCCTATGTTGGATATTACACCTATAGGAAGGGTCTTGTCCTTTACCTCAAGCTCGACAAATCGGCTATCGAGCTTCCCTTCTGCCAGTTGCTGCCGTAATTTTTCCCTTGTATGCTCATAAGATTCCGGGAGTTCATGGGTAACCGCTTCAC
>CAZYNY010000287.1:0-1856 GCA_964648095.1 uncultured Nitrospirota bacterium
TATTACCCTGATATGGTTTGGGCTAACTTGTCGTCAAGTTCGGTTTTCTCTCTCTATTTGGTGGTCACCAGGTATTTGCCGCGCTTTTTCAAATAGGAACAGAGACGATAACGCGGGTACCGTTGCCCGGACTTGACCGGATTTCAAGCTTACCATTAAGCAATTTGGCGCGCTCCTGCATACTGATGAGCCCCAGATGCCCACTAGCTGTAAAATCGCCTGGAAAAGGGGGTACGACGAATCCCATTCCGTTATCATGCAGATCCAAGCTAACTTCATGCTCAGTAAATGCCATAGCTAACTCTATATGAGTTGCCTTAGCATGGCGTTCTACATTCCTTAACGCCTCCTGAGCAATACGAAACATGCCCAGCTCGGTATCTGATGGCAACTGCCGGCGGTTACCAATCACTTTCATCTGACCCTTTAACCCGGCCCGCTGTATCAAATCCGATAATAATCTGCGAACAGCAGTCACCAACCCCAGGTCCTCCAAAACCGGGGGACGGAGAGTTCCTGTAAAGTCTCGCAGTTCCTTAATAACCTCCTCGCTGATTCCTCTGGCATCCCGCAACAAGTCGACAAACGCAGAAGGTAAAGAGTCGCTGCTGTTCTCCAGATTACCCAGTTGGCGATAAAGCAAAACCAATTGCTGAACTGTCCCGTCATGCAATTCTCTGGCAATACGCTGCCGTTCCTGTTCCTGAACACGTAGCACATGCGCAGCATACGCCCGTAGTCCAGCTTGTTGGTACCGCTCCTCGGTAACATCCCTGAAGACAACCTGGATGACAAAATTACCTTGACCACCATCAGCTTCGGTAAGTGTTGGCTCTATGTACAGCTCCGGGCCATCCTTGGGCTTAAGAATTAGAGAGTCCGGTTGCCGACTATTCCGAGAGGAGTCGAGCAGCTTCTGTGCATCTGCCGTCCCGATTAAGTCAGCCACAGCCATGCTTTTCAGGGTTGCCGGTATCCGGTTAAAGAGGATGCCAGCCGTCGGGTTAGCGTCTAGGATAGTACCATTGCCATCAAGAACCAGAATAGCTATGGGACTGGACTCAAATAGTCCCCGGTATTTTGTCTCAGAAGCTCTAAGTAAAGCTCTAGTAGCTTCGGCATGCTGCTGTGCACTCCTCACCCGATTAACCTGCTGCCCAACGAAGTAAGCGGCGATATTGACCACAAACAACTGAGATATACAGCCCAACGTCTCCCAGCTCTCGTGGAAGAGGAACCAGTTGGGGATGGTAATCACCGTGGCGGTTAGCGAGGTGATAAGAGCACCTCTCAATCCAAAGGTCAGCGCAGCAAAGACTACCGGAACAAGAAAGAAAGCAGAAGGCACAAAGTAAAGAATCCCAAAAGCAGGAAGATGTACCGCAGTTTCCAGGATGGTGTGCGCTGCGGAAATGAAGAGCATCATAATAACAATTACCCAGAAGCGCCCCTGCCGTAACATGGCTCTATATCCGCCTAAGTGGTGCTTGAGTCGTGTGAACCGCCCCCGTAGGAATGGGAAAACCGGCAGATAGGGTACCTCGCTCACATCTAGCCGCACTTTACTCATGGCTGTTTCTCTTCTTCCAGGCTAACTACATGCTGAGAAATTGCCTGGAGAATAGCCTGTGTGCGAGAGGAAACGTGGAGCTTATCGTATATGCTACTCAGATGCCTTTCCACCGTACGAACGCTGATATACAACTTACCAGCAATATCCTTATTTCGGAGACCTTTAGCAGCATGCTCCAGCACTTCACGTTCACGAAAGCTGAGTTGCGTAGAGAAATCGTCTCCGTCCACAATCCGGTGTTGTGCCCAGAGATGAGCCACTTTAACCGCAATAGCTCGGTCAA
>CAZYNY010000288.1:0-1854 GCA_964648095.1 uncultured Nitrospirota bacterium
GGCATTGCCCTGGGTTTTGACGCCATAAACAGCGAGCAAACCAACGGCACGTTGAGCCGCGTTATCTCCCAGCCCATTTACCGCGACTCGTTCATCAACGGCAAATTCCTGGCCGGACTGAGCATGATCGGCCTCATGCTGCTAAGCATTTTCCTCACCGTGGGCGCCTTCGGGTTGTGGCTGCTGGGCGTCCCGCCGACCGCGGAAGAGATAATCAGGATCGGCGTCTTTTTTATACTCTGCATGGTTTACATCGGTTTCTGGATGGGCCTGGCCATCCTCTTTTCCATCTTCTTCAAACGTCCCGCCACCTCAGCCCTGGGCGCTCTGGCAAGCTGGGTGTTCCTGGCCATTTTTCTGAGCCTCATTGCAAACATGGCGGCAACGAACATGATGACCGCCGAGCAATCAAAGGGAAAGGCTACTCAAGAGGAACTGCTGGTGCGCCAGGCCAATATCAACAACATGATCATGAGACTTTCCCCCGGGACGCTCTTCGAGGAAGCATCTTCCACGGTGCTAACCCCTATGCGGAGGACCCTTGGCCCCGTCCTGGCGCGAGAGACGGTGAGACTGGTCCCCAACCCGCTGCCACTGGAACAGAGCCTCATCCTGGTATGGCCCCAGCTCACCGGACTTATCGCCTTGACCGCGGTGTGTTTCGGTTTTTCTTATGTCATTTTCATGAGGCGGGAAGTTAGAGCTACGTAATACGAACGGAAAGTCGATCCCGTAGGGGTTTGATTCATCAAACCCACTGGGGCTTGATGAATCAAGCCACTACCGTGTTCCCGCCGGCCTCGAAACCCCGAACCCTGTATAGCGGAAATGCTCGTTTTCCTCGACTCTGATTCCTCAAAAGATTATAATCTAATTGTCGCATCTGCTAGACCAAAGGAGACCTTAATACAGTGGAAGGCTGCAACCTAGAAAAACTCTTCGGCTATGACCGCACCAAGAAATGCTCTGAATGCTATGGATGGGGTCAGTATTATTCGGAGTGCGCTCACGACCAGTACGTGTGCCGCACGTGCGGCAGGCACCAATGCCTTAGCCATTGGAAATATCCCATGCGCAGCCGCGAGGAAACTCTTCATTATCTAAAAGGGGCCCAGCAGGAAAGCGGCAAAAAATGTTTCATCCGGCCGGTGGTGCAGGCCAACGGCTCCAGCCGGTGGAAGATTTTCACCGATGAGGAAGACTACCAGACCTACCTGAGCACCGGAAAGCACAAACGCTAATATGATCTCAATATCCCGGTTACTATGCGGAGTGGTGGCAACGGGGGACAACCTCCGTTTCGGGAAGGGAAGCGCGCCTCACAGTCCCGTTCCCGCTTTCAAACGAGGCCGCCCCATTGTGGTCTGGAATTGCACCCGTCGCTGCAACCTCCATTGTTTGCACTGCTACTCCAACTCCGATGGCAAGGACTATTCCGGGGAACTAACCACCACCGAAGCGAAGAAATTCCTGGATGATCTGGCCGGGTTCGGCGTGCCGGTGGTGCTGTTCTCCGGCGGCGAACCCCTGTTCAGACCCGACCTCCTCGAGCTGAGCGCCTATGCCCGTTCCCTCGGCCTGCGCCCGGTCATCTCAACCAACGGAACGCTCATTGATAAGCCCACCGCCGAAAAGCTGGTAAAAATTGGTTTCGGCGAAATCGGGATCAGCCTGGACGGCATCGGTGAACACAACGACCGGTTCCGGGGAAAGAAGGGTGCTTTTGAAGAAGCCCTTTCCGCCTTGAGGAATTGCCTTGCCATCGGCCAGAAAGTCTCCCTCCGCCTCACCCTAACGCGCTATAATCATAAGGACCTGCCGGCGATCTTCGACCTCGTAGAACGCGAAGGAATA
>CAZYNY010000289.1:0-1850 GCA_964648095.1 uncultured Nitrospirota bacterium
ATGGGAGGGAGAGGGGTTTCCCAAACTGAGCCTGAAGAGTCCATGGCATAGCTATCTACTGGGACACTGGTCCCAGGAAAACCAGGAAGAAGCCGGACTGGCGGTAAGAGGTGAGTATTATCAGACCGGAGAGAAGCTGGCCAGGAACAGGGTCAAGCCAACATAACAGCCTCCCCCTTTGAAAAAGGGGGACCAAGGGGGGAAATCCCCCTGTATCCCCCTTTCGCGAAAGGGGGACTGGAGTTTGGACATTTGAGTATGTTATTTGGGATTATTATTGACATACAGACCTAATTATGGTATCCTCTTTCACTGAGGACAGATCGAAACATACCCTCTGTCCCGAGGAGAGATACCATGGCAGATAGAAACGAAATTGAAGCTTCGGTTTTGCACGCATTCGAGATTACGCTGGAGGCGCAACTGAAAGCGGTGAGACGCCTGTGTTCCGGGCCGGTTAAGGAGAAAGCCCCGCGAGAGGGTATGTCGCAGATTGACATGGTATACGACATACTCCAGCGAGTCGCTAAACCGCTGCACATCTCCGATATCATTGACCGGGTGGAGATGGTGCACGGCCGGCGGTTGGAGCGGGAATCAGTAGTTTCATCGCTGGTCAAGAAGGTTCGTCGCGGCGACCGCTTCGTGCGTACCGGCAAGAATGTCTTTGGTCTCAAGGGAGAGGAGTGAGAATGCTGATAGCTCAATTTCGCTCCCTGCTGGACCAAGGTTGGCAGCCGGTGTTCGCCCAGCGACGTAGCTATCAGAGAGCTATTGGGCACGCCCTGGCGATGCCCTGCATTCTGGGCCGGCATACCATCTCGCGTACAATTTGTGCCCTGGGCCGTAGCGATCGAGACTGGAGCGCCGATTATAAAATCTTCTCGCGCAGCCACTGGCAGCCCGAGTCGTTGTTTGATCCGGTGATCGATGATTACCTGGTGCGCTATCCTGAAGGCCCGATTGCAGTGGCTGTGGATGATACCAAACTGGCCAAGACGGGAAAGCGAATCAAGACCGCTTTTTGGCAGCGCGACCCGATGTCTCCGCCCTTTCATGCCAATCTTGTTTTTGGTTTGCGATTCCTGCAGGCGTCGCTGTTGTTTCCCCATCACCAGGAGGGCGACTTCTCGGCGCGTGCCCTTCCGGTGGCCTTTGAGGAAGCACCGGCTATAAAGAAGCCAGGGAAACGCGCCAGTGACCAGGAGCGCGCCAGCTTCAGGCAGGCACGCAAACAGCATAACCTGTCGACTCAGACGCTTGCCACACTGCGAAGCTTGCGACAGCGGTTGGATCGAAGAGGTGGCAGCCATCGCATCCTGGTGGCCACGCTGGACGGCAGTTTCTGTAATAAGACCATCTTTGAAGCCAAATTGGACCGCGTTGATTTGCTGGCGCGTTGCCGTAAAGATTCCCGCCTGTGCTTCCCCGCCCCCGCCGGGTCGCGGCGCCGCTATGATCCGCAAACCTTCACGCCTCAACAGGTCCGCCAGCAGGAGACGGTCCCCTGGGAGCAGGCCTCTGTCTACTTTGGCGGACAATGGCGAACCGTTCGATACAAACAGGTTGATGGTGTCTTGTGGAAACGCGGTGCTGGCGCCAGGCGGCTTCGTCTGATCGTTATCGCTCCCGTACCGTATAAGCTCTCCAAGCATGCACGCACTAATTACCGCGATCCCGCTTATCTGCTGTGCACCGACCTGGATAGTTCGGCTGACCAGTTGATTCAGAGGTATTTCGATCGGTGGCAGATTGAGGTCAATCATCGCGACGAAAAAGACCTCTTGGGCGTTGGCCAAGCTCAGGTACGTTCGCCTCAATCGGTGCCTCGCCATCCGGCCTTCGTAGTC
>CAZYNY010000290.1:0-1838 GCA_964648095.1 uncultured Nitrospirota bacterium
GGGGATATGCCATGGATGATTGCCCGCAGACCGTTGCAGGCACGTCCCGGAAGGTAGACTCGCCTCTGTACGAGCGTGAATACATCCTCCAATAAAGCTTTGTAAATCAGCAACAAAACGAGTGTAAGATCGAGCAACGAGGAACTGCAACCCGAGTTTCAGAGACAGCCAAAAAACTCAATGTAACAGCAGATCTAAAGGTGGTTGGTTCCACCATGAAAGGGAAGATATTAATACAAACAAAAAAGCCATGGTGCAACCGTGGCTGAATTTTTTAATATTCAATCATGAATCTGCCACCACCCCGCCGCTCCAAAAGAAATTTCCATTCGCATCTTTAAACCACTTCGCATTGCCGTTGATGCTTTGGCTGTTTTCAACATAACCGACGTAGTTCAACAGCGAACCGGGCATCACGATCTCGGCAACGGGAACTTTCGTGCTGGGTTCGCCTTTGCGAATGTTGAGCTTCACGGTCACGCGAACAGTTCCATTTTGGTTGATGAGTTTGGGCGGAGGGGGAATTTTTCCTGTGCAGAAATCATACTCCATGACGATGTCTTTCAAAAGTTGATCGTACGTTCTGCGGCTGTGTGAAAGGCCGGTCCCCGGATCGGTTTTGCGTTGCGGGTCGAGAAAAGAATGGCCGACCACAGAATTTTTTGGATCCAAGCTGAATTTAAAACAGATGAGCGCCATCAGCCAAACATATCTGGCGTAAGATTCATCGGCGTTGATTTTATCACCGTAGCAATAGTCGACGCCGATGGCTGCGTCGTTGGCATTGAAGCCGAAGAGCTGGTTGTCGGTGGGTACGCCGTACAAAACGTGCCAGGCTTTTTCCGGCGGGCCGGTGAGCGCCGGAATGCATTCGATGATTTCTTTATCGTCAACAAAAAGGTGAGCAGAGGCACTCATCTCGTTTCGGGAATTTTCGTAATAACGAACATTCCCCGAAGCCGAGGAATTCGGATTGCCGGTGTCATGCGCGACGATGAATTTGATATCAGGGTTAATTTTCTTACCCGACCTTCGCTTGCTACCAGTAGTAAGGTAGCGTGGGGTAATGACGAACTTTTGTTGAAAAGGCACGGCAGGTCTCCAATTTTATTTCGCCCCGATTTTGCGTTGTAAAGCCGCAAGCTCACCAATGATCGCCTCGCGACTTGGCTCTGAACCGCTAATTGGATTTTCGCAGCTTGAAGGAAAATCGGCGTTTGGTTTTTGTAATGCAAAATTAAGGATTCAACAATCAACCCATCGGTGGAATGTCGGAAGAAACTCCGGCCACTTGATTTGCCGGAGGTGAGGTGCTTTGCTTTTGAGTGCCGCCGCCTTTCAATTTATCCTTCACGCCCATCACTGTCTTCAAAAAGTCATACCAAAACGGCGCGCCGAGGCTGACCAACAAAGTCATGCCCAGCCAGCCGATCAACGTGAGCAGAGTGCCGGTATAGGGTTTCTTGAATTTCAATTTCTCCCAACTCTCATTCGTCCATCCCATTAATTGAAATGCCTTTTCGTCGTGGATGGATTGAATGGTGTCGAACTGTTTTTTGATGGTGGTGGAATCGAGAGTGGCTGCAGTAATCGAGGAATCTCGGGGTGTCGAAACAAAACGCTCGCCCATGGCAATAGCGGTCTCACGCACCACCTTGTTGTTGGAGAATTGTTTGTAGATGTCGAAAATATTTGCGTTCAATGCCACCACAACGACGGCACTGAGCATGAAAGCCCAAAGTTTCATGCGCCGTTCGTAGTGTTCTTGAAAAGCTTTTTTGCTTACCTCCAACCACAGGTCGATTTGACGCAAGGCATCTTCAAACTTTGCTTTTATT
>CAZYNY010000291.1:0-1828 GCA_964648095.1 uncultured Nitrospirota bacterium
CTTGGCATTTCGCCGGACGAAATCATTGATTTCAGCGCCAACCTGAACCCGTTCGGTCTGCCGCCGGGGTTGAAAGACGCCCTAAGCCGGGTGGACATCACCCAGTACCCGGACTCCGAATCGCTTGCCCTGCGGGAGGCGCTGGCCGAGAAGCTAAACGTTGGAAAAGACAACATCCTGGTGGGCAACGGCTCCACGGAGCTGATTTACCTGGCGGCACTGGCTTATTTTGCGGGAGGCGACGGCGTCCTGCTTATCAGACCGAGCTTCGGTGACTACGAGGTCGCCTCGAGAATCGCCGGCGCCAATATTGTTGAGCTGAGCATCCTGACCGAAAAGGACTTTCGTCTGCCGGTAGACAAAATGATAGCCCTAATCCAGGAGCGCCACCCCGGTGGTATCTTCATCACCAATCCGCACAACCCCACCGGGCAATACCTGAAGCGTCCGGAGATGGAAAGACTGTTGCGCTCGGCGCCGGATGCGCTGGTCGTCCTGGACGAAGCCTACATTTCTTCGGTGGACAATGCCTGGTATTCCCTGGATATGATTGGCAGCGGCAACCTGCTCGTCCTGCGCTCGATGACCAAGGACTTCTCCCTGGCGGGTCTGCGCATTGGATACGGTATTGCCCGCCATGACATCGTCGATATTTTACGGCGCGTCCAGCCTCCCTGGAGCGTTAACAGCCTGGCGCAACAGGCTGGAGTTCTCGCCCTCAAAGAGGACGACTACGTGCGCCGGTGCCATACCCGGGTCAGGGAGGCGAAAGACTACCTGGTCGCTGAGCTTATCCGGCTGGGCCTGCCACCCGTC
Source organism: uncultured Nitrospirota bacterium (assembly GCA_964648095.1). Classification (GTDB taxonomy): domain Bacteria; phylum Nitrospirota; class Nitrospiria; order JACRHA01; family JACRHA01; genus JACRHA01. Next base: position 817 of record CAZYNY010000291.1, read on the forward strand.
CCTTCGGAGACCAGCTTTTTCATGGTCAGGGTGGGGAACGCCCGCGAGCTGCGCCGCAGCCTGCTGAAGTATAAGATACTGGTGCGCGACTGCGCTTCTTTCGGGCTGCCCGAGTACATCCGCATTGCCGCGCGCACCATGCCGGAGTGCCGCCGCCTCATCGAGGCGATTGGCGAAATCCGAAACACCAAGCGCCAGGGCTATTGACATCACCGGCCAAATCGGATGTCCTTATTGCGATTTTCCCTTTATTAGTTGACCGAAAAATGGTAACCTATACTAAGCATGGACGAAGCGCCACGCAGCAGCGATAGCCACCGGGTATCTACCAGCGACGATATCGAGGTCACCACTTACCTCGAAATCGCTAAGTCGGGTAGTAAAGAGCCTGCGGTTCCCAGGGAAGCTGTTTCCAAGGTCAAGCGGGAGTCAATCATCGTTCTCGACTTCGGCTCGCAGTACGCTATGCTTATCGCCCGCCGCATCCGCGAGTGCCAGGTGTACTGCGAACTGGTGTCCTACGATACTCCCTGGGAAAAAATCGCGCCCTTGAATCCTAAGGGCTTTATCCTCTCCGGAGGTCCGGCGAGCGTCTACCAGCCCGATGCCCCGCTGGCTCCATCATATATCTACGAAAGCCACCTCCCGGTGCTGGGGATATGCTACGGCATGCAGGCAATCACCCAACAGCTCGGCGGTCGGGTGACACCCGGCACGAAGCGCGAGTATGGCCACGCCGTCCTTCATATCAGCGAGGTGGACTCGCCGCTATTCTCCGGCGTGCCGACAACCGGTATGGATGAGCCACGGCGATAAGATTGAGGAGTTGCCACCCGGCTTTCGCACCCTGGCGTATACCGAGAACTCCCCCAATGCCGTTGTCGGTAAGGACGGCATAATCGGACTCCAGTTCCATCCCGAGGTGGTCCACACCCCGGAAGGCAAGACCATCCTGAAAAACTTCGCGTACAAGGTCTGTGGCTGCCAGGGGAACTGGACAATCGGGAACTTC
>CAZYNY010000292.1:0-1825 GCA_964648095.1 uncultured Nitrospirota bacterium
CCTTCTACTCTAATTTATCATAGGGGAGGTGTCTCATCATTATTGACACAGAGGGCCATGCGTCATTGAGTCTATCTAATTAAGCCAAAAGAAACTATATCATATTAATTAAGAAGTTTTGATAAAATAATCTTTTAACTTTTCAGCAGGCCACCCGGCTTTATCCCAGCCGTAATAAATAGGGACACTTTTACACTATAGGGTCAGGGTCAAACCTTCAAAATTCATTTATCAAAGCTGACAAGCTGAAAAACAAACAAAAATAAGTTCAAAGTTCTACAATGAGGTAGGGGTCAGGCCTTCATTTTTCACGCAAGTATCAAGTTTATTTGTTTATTTTGTTTCTATGGTTGAAAGATACCACTCAATAGTCTTTTTTAGTTCCTCTTCAAAACTCGTTTTAGCTTTGAATCCAAATTCTTTCTCTGCTTTTGAGGTATCCAGCATCCTTCGAGGTTGCCCATCCGGTTTTGAAGTATCCCATATGATTTCACCTTTGAATCCAGTAAGTTTAGCAATCAATTCAACTAAATCTTTTATTGAAATCTCAAACCCAGCACCAATATTTACAGGTTCAGATTTATTATATCTTTCTGCTGCTAAGATAATTGCTTCTGCACAATCTTCAACATGTAGAAACTCTCTTGTTGGTTTACCAGTTCCCCAAACTGTTATTTGTGATTCGTTATTCGTTATTGCATCAATACATTTCTTAATTAAGGCAGGTATGACGTGTGAAGATTCGGGATTAAAGTTATCTTTAGGACCATACAAATTAACTGGTAAAAGGTAGATGGCATTAAATCCATATTGCTGTCTGTAAGCCTGTGCCTGTACCAAGAGCATCTTTTTTGCAAGGCCATAAGGTGCATTTGTCTCTTCAGGATAACCCTTCCACAGATCCTCTTCTTTGAAAGGTACAGGTGTAAACTTAGGATAGGCGCAGATAGTGCCGATAGCCACAAATTTTTCTATCCCAACCTGCCTTCCAACCTCCATCATCTGCACACCCATCATTAGGTTATCATAGAAGAACTTGCCCGGGTTGGCACGATTTGCTCCGATGCCTCCAACCCTCGCAGCAAGATGAATAACAATATCAGGATCAGGCTTGGCATCTCTATAAACCCTTTTAACCACCTCCATCTCAACTAAATTATAATCCCTACTCCTTGGGACAAATATGTTTTTGCAACCTCTATCTTGGAGCCTTTCTACCACAAACGAGCCTAAAAAGCTGGCACCTCCAGTAACTAAAACCCGTTTATTTTGCCAGAAGTTCATAAGTTACGTATCGCTTGATGAGGAGAGTGAAAAGTCATGATTGGTATATGTAAAACCCTTTTTATTGCACGCCTCTATCCCTTCACCAATAGGCTTCAGTCCGATGAGCTTAAAATCATAATCAACCATTATCTTTACAAGCTCTTTAAAGGTTATCTTTGGCTCCCATCCGAGCTTCTCTCTTGCCTTAGTTATATCTGCTTGCAGAAATTCAACCTCTGTTGGTCTAAAGTATCGCGGGTCAATTTCTATAACTACCTTTTTAGATTTTAAAATATCATCCCATCTTGAAGAATTACTTTTTACAACCCCTTTCTCCTCTTTGCCTCTCCCCTTCCACTCAATCTCTACACCTGCATAACCAAAAGCCTTTCCCACAAATTCTCTAACAGGATGGCTTTCACCAGTTCCAGCCACATAGTCATCCGGCTTATCCTGTTGAAGTATAAGCCACATTGTCTCCACATATTCAGGGGCAAACCCCCAGTCCCTCTTTGCATCCAGATTCCCCAGATATAACTTATTCTGTCTTCCTGCAAGC
>CAZYNY010000293.1:0-274 GCA_964648095.1 uncultured Nitrospirota bacterium
CAACAAGCCTGTTATTCATTATCGAGCCAAAAACCGCCAGACCAATGGAAGCGCCAATGGACCGGATAAAGGCGGTAGATGAAGTAACCACCCCCATAACCCTGTGGCTTACGGCATTCTGTATGGCGATGACATAAACCGGCATGCTGGTACCCAAACCGGCGCCGGTAATGACCATGTAGATCACCGCCCGAGAATATGATGTCCCTATGGTCATTCGCGACAGGAGCCCTACCCCAATTGCTGCCCGCGCCAGGCCTATCCTGCCCGGGAC
>CAZYNY010000293.1:284-1821 GCA_964648095.1 uncultured Nitrospirota bacterium
TCGGCGTCAAGATACTTCCGCTGGCCGTCGCCGAAAGCCCGAGAACCCCCTGGAAAAACAAAGGAATAAAAACAAACGTGGCAAACATGCCGAACGCGCTGAAAAAGATCACCATCAGAGCAACAACAACGATCCGGTTCTTGAAAAGCGACATCGGGATTATGGCCTCCGGCGTCCTGGTTTCAATGTAAACAAAAAGTAGACCCGCCGCCACCGAGCAGGCGAACATCGCCAGGATCGTGGCCGACCCCCAGGGATAAGTTACCCCACCCCACGACAAAGCCAGCATCGCCGTCACCACCGCCACTGTCAGGATGGCGGCGCCCAAATAATCGACCCGCCCCTTACCCTCGACGCCGCCGATGTTGGGGAAAAGGAACAGGAATACAAACAACGAGAACATTCCCAGGGGAATGTTGATGTAAAACACCCAGTGCCAGCTCAGGTTATCGGTGAGGAAACCGCCTAGAGCGGGACCGATAATCGATGACAGCCCGAAGGTTCCGCTCATGATTCCCTGGTATTTGCCCCTTTCTATTGGCGGGAAAAGGTCGCCCACCACAGTGAAAGAGTTGGCCATGAGCACCCCGGCGCCGATTCCTTGCAGGCCCCTCCAGACTATGATCTGCGCCATGGAGTTGCTGAGTCCGCAGAGAAATGATCCGGCCAGAAAAATAACTGTTCCGGCTACATACAGCCGCTTACGTCCGAAGGTGTCAATCAGCTTGCCGCTGATCGGCATGGCCACGGTGGATGAGATCAGATAGGCTGTGGTTACCCAGGTGTAGTGGGAAAAGCCCCCGAGGTCGCTGATAATCCTGGGCATGGCCGTACCGACAACCGTCTGGTCCAAAGAGGCCAGAAACATGCTCAGCAGGACGCCAAACATGGTGAGTACCAGTTGTTTTCTTGAGAGGGAAAGGGTGGTTGCTGAGGATGCCATGAGACTCCTAATTGTACCTTTTCTTGTTACGCATGACAAATCTATGGACTGGTAACCATTCACGGGTGTACAATTGCGGCATCGAGGTAGTGTCAAATGAACCAGACCATCCGAGTACGCTACGCCCCCAGCCCGACCGGACTGCCCCACGTCGGCAATATCCGCACCGCCCTTTTCAACTGGCTATTTGCCCGGCATAACAAGGGCAAATTCATCCTGCGCATCGAAGATACCGATGTCGCCCGCACCCAGCCGGGCGCCCTGGAATCGATTATGGACAGCCTCCGCTGGCTGGGTCTGGACTGGGACGAGGGTCCGGAAGCCGGCGGCCCCTACTCGCCGTATTTCCAGTCACAGAGACTGGGAATCTACCGCTCCATCGCCGAAAAGCTGATAGCAGCCGGCCAGGCGTACCACTGCTTCTGTTCGCCGGAACGCCTTCAGGCGATGCGCGAAGAGCAGACAAAGCGAAAGGAACCGCCTCGCTATGACCGCCATTGCCGGGATCTGCCCGCGGCAGAGGTGGCCCCCTTGAGGGGCGAAGGCGTTGTACCGGTGGTCCGCTTCAATAGCCCGCTGGAAGGCAGGACAGTA
>CAZYNY010000294.1:0-1819 GCA_964648095.1 uncultured Nitrospirota bacterium
GCATGTTTACGCTATTGGGAGGAACTATGCAAAAACAGGAGAAACAGGAGAAACAGGAGAAACAGATTTTTGCGGGTGCCGGGGCTTTTTTCTTTGCCGGGCCGGCATGGGTAGGGAAGCTGGTGGCGTGGGCTACAGGTAGAAGGGCAAAGGCGAAAGGCGAAAGGGAATAATCCTTTGCCCTTGACCCTTTGCCCTTGACCCTTTGCCTTTCAGGGGCTTAGAATTGTTCCCCTTTTACCCGGGCCAGCCGCTCCAGCCTCTTGAGGTCAGTCGCCCTGATCCTCAGCGAGCGGCGCACCCGGGCGGCCGGAAGCTCACCTTCTGCGATCAGGCGGTAGATCGTGACTTTGGAGACCCCGAAGTAGCGGGCCACTTCATCCACCCGGTAATAGGGCTTCTGGGGCAGATGCCTGGGTTCAGTAGTCATCTTACTCAATTTCCTCCCAGCACTGTTGTGATCTTCCCCCTGGGCAGGTTTATCTGCACCAGACCCAGGGGGCCGCGACACGGGTAGATATCCCACGCCAGATAGACACTTCCCCAGACCCTCCCCACCCAGCAGCAGGGCAGGGGGACATCCAGCCAGGCCGCCGGAAGCCTTCTTTGACCCCGTCGTGTAAGTCGGGTCAGAGCCTCAACCTGGTGCTCCGTGACACTGCCGTCGAAGCCGGCCCGAAACCCTGTCTTGACATCTCCAAAAGGCATGGGCGAGCCTCCTTTCAACGGGAGGGGTAGCCACGTGGAGGTTGGGCTACGGCCTCCAGGCCCTCCGCCCGCCTTAAGAGGATTAAGGGATTGAAGGATTGCTGGGCTTTTGCCCGGTTGATTCCCGGGGGTCAGCTCCGCCATTTCCAGGACCGTCCAGGATGGTCCCTGGTCCATTTTGCCGGGCCGGTCCACACTCTCTAGGTTCTCTGTTCCAAGGGCTCAAAAGGGCCTTCTCGTGCGTCAGAGGGCCTATTCCCTCGTCAGGCCATAGATCCTCTCTGCCAGGGCCTTTACCTCTTCCTCCGGCCGCCCCCCTCCAGGCCTGGAGGGGCAGCGGTCAGCGCCCGGAAGATCCGCCTGGCGATCTCCTTCGTGATAACCTCCAGGGTGATCGAAGGATTAAAGAACCCTTACCCCATTAATCCTTAATCCCTCAATCCTGTCTTCTGGCCCGCTTCTCCCCCTGGAGCTGCTTCACAATTCTCTCCTGGCTCAGGCCCAGGTAATTTGAGAGAGAAGCGCAGCTAAAGATGTAAGCATCGCTCTCGTCCCGAAACCAATCGAGGAGCGCCCGCCGCTTGCGAGCATCCTGGGTGGCGCGAAAGTCGGCCACGGCATGGGACAGAATCTCCACCATCAGGCGGCGAATATTGGGGTCAATCTCTTCCTCAGACCGGGCGCGGTGGAGCCTGGGCTCCTCTCCTGTAAGGGATCGCCTCTGGCTCATGGGTTGTGTCTCCTCTGCGCGGCTACGGGGCCGCCCTGGCCTTGTGACTCCCCAAGCTTCTGGAGGATAGCCTCACAGTCCCAGATGACCTCCCGATAGGGGGCCAGGGTGTTGTGGTCTTGCTCCCAGGCTTCCCCGGCTTTCTCCAACAGCAGGGGAACGACGATCTGGTCGCTTCGCTCCATTGCAAATTGGAAAGTGCAAATTTAAAATTTCCAATTTCCAATCTTCAATTTCCAATTCGCCCCCGAAGGGGGAGTCAGCTCCTCCCAGGCGGCCTCGGCCAGGCCGTCGGCCTCTCCCATGTTGTAGACTTCCCAACCGCTCTCTCGCGCTGGAGCCTCCAGCAGCTCACAGGCCGCTCAGCCAGATTTCACGAAC
>CAZYNY010000295.1:0-1803 GCA_964648095.1 uncultured Nitrospirota bacterium
TACTGAAAGACATCTTCCCCGAAACTGAAAAAGGCTACACCCTGCACACACCGAGCTTATCAAGATAAATGCGTTTTCTTTCAGTTTCTTTCCAGGAGTCTCTTAAGAGTCCTTAATCTTCGACTAGAACCTTTTAAATCTTCCAGTAGACCCTCGAATTTACCAAGATTAATGTTTATATATCTATGGAGAGTGGGACCATCGTTGGGCAAATCATATTTTCTTACATCCATATTAGCTTCTTTCGACGACTTGAGAACCCACTCCTCTAACCTCGGACATAAGACTATCAGATAATTACCGTTGTTGCTATCGTGCAGAGAAATAAGGTCATACTCGGAAAAGTCATCCTGCCTTTGCAGGCGTTTCAGGTATGGGGGTTGAGTACCAGCCGGGTCTTCATCAATCAGACCTTTGCAGTTTCTCTGGTTTTCTAGATGCCTACAGATCTCAAATTTCCCCTTAAACTCATGTAGTATGTCTCTTTTTGAAGTCTGTGTTAATGACCTGACTAGAGCATAATCTGGCTTACATTCGATATAAATCATTTCTCCTCCAGAAATCTGTCAAGGTTGGAGAAGACATCTATCTCGGCTATCTCCTGAATTTCCTCCGTACTTAGAGGCTTTACTTTAGTTTGATAGTCTTTGAAATATGTTATGAAAACTGCTACATTTTCCTTTGGGGCCTTCTCAAGGAGTGGAAGCAGTAAATAAGGATTATGCGTTGAGATAAAGTATTGGTTATTCTTTTCATCCGATGCTATCGTTTCAGCAAAGTATTTTGTGTAATACGGAAACGCATGTGATTCTGGCTCTTCAAAGACAAGGATTGAATCTTTATTAGAAAGAACGGCAAAAAGTTGAAAGACGACTCTTTGGAGAGTATCAGAAGCGAGAGAATAAGGATAGGAAATAGTGATGCCCTCTAATCGTTTTAAGACTTCAATTTTGTTTTCTTGCGGCCTGAGGTTCAGCTGTAAACCGAAATTAGAAAATATTTCATTAGCAATTGACCTTAGCTCCTTATTTGCTAATATGAGTGACATAAGGTTTATGCCTGAAGGGGGCAAAAGGAATTCAGATTCCGGTTGTGGAAATATGTCTTGGACAATGAATTTATAAAACTTGAAAGGACGGAGGTCTTTCGATGCTTCACCGCTATGACCAGCGTTTAGATCTCTGTAGTCGCCTTGGTAATGCGTGCCAAGCGACCTGCCATCCTTTTGTATTTCTCCCGTGAACCTTCCTTGTTTAAATTGGAGTGAAAAGTTAATATTATCGGTTTGTATCCGCACTGGTTCGTCAAGATTTTCATCGTAGAAAAGATTATTCATCCTCTCAAATCTGATAAATTGCCTGAAGTTAGCGTAATTAAAATAAGCGCCAAAAGAGAACAGAGCTAAGGTTTCCAGAATATTAGACTTTCCAGTATTGGGTTCCCCAATCAGGATGTTTATTCTTTTACAATCCAATCTAAGTTGCTTTATTGATTTGAAGTTTTTGATTTCTAGAGTCTTGATCATGCGAACCACCTCCCTTGCCGCCTATTTATGTATAAAATACATTTGGATATGATTATACTTAACTTAACATATACTATACAACTCAGCCCCATTTAAGTCTAGCTATGAGGTCTTCTGAATTGTGTTATAATATGTTTTTTAGAGGTTAGTCTTGGAATAGCCTGCTTTTATTAGGTGCTATACATAACATCATTGCAATAAATTCTGTTTTGAGGTATAAAGGTATCATCTATAGAGGGGGAGGTTAAATGGACCAGATAGAGTTAAAAGTGGCTAAC
>CAZYNY010000296.1:0-1788 GCA_964648095.1 uncultured Nitrospirota bacterium
CAATGGTGAACCAACCCTTTCCTAACGAGCTTCCATCTTCGGCAGCGGTAGAGACTTTGCTCGGAGACCTGGGTATCGGGAACGACTCGGCGCGCATCGTCGTCTACGATGATTCCCGCGGACTGGCTGCAGCGCGAGCCTTCTGGACACTAGAGTACTTTGGACTTAAGGACAAAGTTGCCATATTGAACGGTGGTTTCCCGCAGTGGCAGCAGGAAAAACGTGAAACCACGCAGCTCACTCCAAAACCGGACAAGGTAACATTCACTGCTCGGCCTGATGTTAGCTTACTGACTGACCGGGACAGTCTCCTGGCCAGGCTAGGCGAGCCGGGCTTCGCTGTCGTGGACACCCGAACCACTAAGGAATACGTGGGTGAAGACTTGCGCGGGAACAAAAAAGGTGGGCATGTCCCGGGCGCTGTCAATCTGAATTGGGAAGATACTATGACCCTCGGCGATGCAGCAATCTGGAAGTCGCCCGAAACTCTCTCCGCCATGTATGCCGGTAAAGGGTTGACAAAGGAAATGACGGTCGCTGTCTATTGCCAGACGGGGGTTCGCGCGGCTCACGGCTATTTCACACTGCGCCTACTGGGTTATAGCAAAGTAATGGTTTACGATGGCTCCATGGCGGAATGGAATAACAGTGTTGATACTCCCGTAGAAACTAAAGCCAACCCGACGGCATCCAGCGATTAAGCTTTTGGTAGACTGGGAATTGCGGGGTGAGTGATGCTCCTCAAAGCAAGCAATATTCGGCGCTAATGCGGAGCGCACGCTGGGTAGTGTATAATGGTTCTCGGGTAATCCTTATGTGGTGGTGTGTGTATGGATAACGAGAATAGCCAGGAACATAGAAGATGGCGTGTCAACCTGCAGGTGCTAAAATGGGCAACCATAGCGCTGCCCATCATTTTTCTGGTATCGCTGGACCTGTTGAGGCACTCCTTTTTTTATGGACGGCTTCATACCCTAAGCGGGTTTATTGCCACCTACACGGTCATCACCTTAGCAGTGTTTATCTTCTCCTTCAGTATTTTTGGTTTGATTGGCCGCCTACAACGAAGGACTATTGACCAGAACCGCCGTCTCTCAGCTTTGAATGACATCGCTAGGGCTTCGGCGGGTAGCCTCGGTCTTGAAGATACCCTGTATGCTAGCCTAAAAATCGTCGTGGCAAATATGAATGTAGATTCGGGGCTTATTTGCCTCGTTGATGCGGAAAAGGAGGAACATGCCCTTATCTGCCACATCGGTTTGTCTCCAGAAGTAGCTGAGAGAATCCAAAAAAGGAGGCTTAGAGATGAGCCGATAGGCCTAACAGCAGTCCGTACCGGTCGGCCAGTCATCATTGAGCGAGTTTGTGACGACACTAGGGTTACCGAAGCAGCCAAACGAGATGGAGTCAAGTCTATGATTAGCGCACCGCTGAAATTTGAGGGCGAGGTCAACGGCATACTAGGTATCACCACACGTACCGAGCGACATTTCTCTGATGCTGACCATGAGTTTCTTGAGAGCATTGCTGGTCAGCTGGGTATGGTGATAAGGAACGAGCAGCTTTACCAGCGGGTTGAACTCCACAATCGGGAACTCGGCGCCTTACTGGCTGTTGGAAAGGCCGTCACTTCGTCTTTTGAGCTGGGTGAGTCGCTCAGCGATTTGCTGGATACAGTTATCGAAGTTATGCCTGTCGATGCTGCTGAACTCTGGCTGGCTGACGGAGAAGATGGATTAATCATGAAATGTCACCGCGGGGCATACCGCGAAGCCTTCCTGGAGCAGA
>CAZYNY010000297.1:0-1788 GCA_964648095.1 uncultured Nitrospirota bacterium
AAATTAGTTTGAAAGTTGCTGGCGGAGCCGGCCACGTAGATAAACCCGGTAGGCAGGTGGGCCCCGATTTCCCTGATGTGGACCACCGGGGTGCCCGATTGCGGTTGGTAGGTAGCGGTGACGGTATACTTGTATGCATTTGCGTTCGCCTCCCAGACCATATCCCCCGTTATGGCCAGGTAGTCGATGTGCCCGGTCACTTCGACCAGTTGGCCCAAATATAAGACATACCTACCTTTGCTGTTGATATCCATGGCAACATTCATGCCGTTGACCGGTTCCGCAAGCTGGGTTGGAAGCGTCTCCCCGTTACGGGCCGCCCAGATGACCTTCTCGATGCCAGCATCGGCAGCATACCTTCCCCTGATCCCTTCCTCACTCTTGTGCAAAGCCCTTACGCTGCTGGCGGCGAAACCCAGGGTTGGGACAAGCATCGTTCCACCCACGATCAAGAGGGCAAGCACCAGGGGCAAGGCATATCCCTTTTGATCATCGCAAGACAATTGCCTTGCCCATCTGCAAATGTTATCCCATGGCCGGCCGCTATTGTTGTTCATCTTCATATCGCGCTAAAAGAAAGTGGGGCGCCGGAGCAATCCATACTCACTGCTCCTAACCGCGCCTCCATAGCGACTGGTGAGTTTAATTGCCAGCTTCGAGTCCTGAAAGCTGACTTTGCTCGAGTTTACGGTGTCCGCGGGCTCATAGTATATGTATTCCCCTACCATCGCTTGTTCGTCCACTCCGGAGCTGGTTACATAGGTGCGGACCAACCTGCCAACGCCGCCGGACATGCCAACAAAACTGTAGGTCACGGTATGAGCCACCGAGGGGGCGCCATCATAGCCGTAGGACGTCCAGCTCATCACCACGAAATCGGGATAGGTCAGGGTTGAGATAGTGACTCTTTGAGCAGATTCCGCGCCGCGGTCATGCGGTCGGCGCTGGCCGGCGTATACCTTATCAATTGCCAGGTGGCAATACCGGCCGCGATAGCAAGCAGCGCCGAGATGGCAATAGCCACCTGGAGTTCCAGGACACCGAAGCCTCGCTCACCCCTTCTCATCGGTTCATCTTATACCCTTCCAGAGAGGCCAGCTCTTCTCCGTCTCTGACAATGCGAACAATCACTTTCTGAATGCCAGCGTCGGGACTACTCAACGGCGTCACATTTACTGAACCGGAGTATCTTTCATAGTCGGCAGTTGCCGGCGCCGGACCAGGCTCGTAGGCAGTGGCCTGGGAGACATAGGTTGTCTTCTTAACATACTCGATCTGGATTTCGGCCAGGCTCTGGGCAATAGCCCGGCGCTCTGCCGCCGAAGTATGTTTTTGGGCGGCTGCCAGTCCGGTCAGTAAGACCACAACCACGATTCCAAGTATGCCCAGGGCCACCGCCGTCTCGAGCACGCCGATGCCGGCCTCTCTCCCCCTCTGGAAAAGGGAAAAATCCCCCTGTATCCCCCTTTCGCAAAAGGGGGAAATTGAAACTTCTCTCCCCTTTTCACGAAAGGGGGAGAGAATAGCTCGCAATGACGTAAACATTACTTCAATGCCTGCCCGTAGATAGAATACATGGCTGAAACCATGGACAGGGTAATGACACCTACCCCGGCGCCGATCAAAATGGTCATGGCCGGCTGGATCAGTCCCACCAGGGTCTTAGTGCGATCATCCACCTCGGTCTCGTAAGTTTGCGCTACTGCCATGAGGGTCGTGTCCAGCGTCCCCGTCTCTTCCCCAACGCGGACCATTTGAACGAACATAGGAAGAAAAACCGGGTATTGG
>CAZYNY010000298.1:0-1782 GCA_964648095.1 uncultured Nitrospirota bacterium
ACCGCCAGGCTTCCGGAGTGGGCAATGGGAAACTGGCGGCCGACGGCAGGCAGGTTGCTGAAAGCCGCCAGTCCGAGGCTAACGATGCTGATCATTAAGTAAACGATCTGGTTATATACTACCGGGTTTTCCGCTGCCTTCAAATGCCGCCTGAGGTGATATATGGCCCGGACCGCCATGACAGAAAAGGGCATACCTATGATACTCATGAGAAGCCACGGGTCGGAATAGGAATAGGGAATGCCACCCCTCATCACAACCCGCTCGGGCATGTAGCCCAGGACGGCCGCGGTAGTCGTGGCCGCCAGGGATAAATAACCCAGCGCCAGCCACGCAGTCTTGTGCGAACCGCGGTGATACGTCTGGACGAAATGCGACAGCGGGACAAGCGTCAGTATGAATGCGACGATGGTTGTCCTGGCCAGCAGCAATTTATGGGCCATGAGAAAATTGCTGCGGAAAAGGACGTCACTGAGGCTCCAGAGGATACCGGTGAAGAGAAAAATGGCGAAGTAGGTATGCCGCCTGGGCCACGGGCGGTGCGCCAGCACCATTCCGAAAAGAAATGCGTAGACCGCCGCGGCGACCAGCGGAATCACCGCATATATGTTCATAATTGAGGCAATTATTGGTCACGGCAGCAATCATGTCAACTGGCATCGGTCGCTATTTTTCCCCCATCTGCATACGAAAAAAAATATCGGTACCAAAGCACCATGACCAAATAGTACTTCCGGGATGGTTATCTGTCTCCTCTCCCCCGCGCGGGAGAGGATTAAGGTGAGGGGGACTTGCAGATTATTTCCGGCTTCAAGAGAGACAGCGCCTTCTCGGGAGGATTGATATGGGACGGCTTCAGATGGGCCAGGTCCACCCCTTCCGACCGGAGTGTCGCCGTATACCTGCCAAAGGTCCCCCGCTGTAACAAAAAGACTCGTAGCGGGAGACTTCCCAGGATGTCTTCGAGGGTGCTGTACATGGAGAGGCTGTCAACCCTTTCATCGAGTTTCTGGATCTCCCGGTACACCGCCGCGGCGATGGCCTGTTCCCTGGCGGGGTAGCCTTCCTTAACCTCAATGTACAGGTTCAAACACGGTTTAGGCCCCAGCTCCTTGTATGCTGTCCAGTCTACGTATGGTATCCTGCTATTCTCCAGCGCCTGCCAGATTGTCTTTTCGGTTAGCCGCATGAAGCCCAGGTTGATCAGGTCGTCAGCGCGCCGTTCGAAGACCATCTGAGGCAGACTGATGCCCGCCTGGGCATCGCCGGCCGAGGTTATTTTTATGATGTCGCCCATGCGATACCTGACAAGAGCGCCACCGTGAAAATTGGTAATCACTACCTCATAGCTCTCCCCCGCGGTGACGCCATCGAGAAGGACCGTCCCGGGTACATGGGAAGGCTCGGCATAGGATTTTTCCGCTTCCCTCTCCGGGATAAACTCCAGAAAATTGAGATACGGAACGAAAGTCATGTCCCGGTAAGCCCACGTCTGAGTGGCAATTACCCCACCCTCGGTGCAGGTGTAGGTGTTAAGCGGAAACCGGCCCCAGATCTCGTTTATCCTGGAACCCAGCACGGAGCTGTCGATGCCTCCGCTCTGAATGCCTTTCACGTCCCACAGGTCTTTGGGCAAAAGGGGACGTCCGGCCAGCCGGCTCTTGACCAGGCCGCGCGAAAGCCGCCACAGGGCCATGGGATGGGATAACAAATAAAGCGGGTCGATATCTCTGGCGCTCTGCGGGAACTTTTCTCTAACAGCCACCAGCGCCAGGGGTAAGC
>CAZYNY010000299.1:0-1777 GCA_964648095.1 uncultured Nitrospirota bacterium
CGGGGACCTCACCTTAATAGGAGAGGACTTCCACGGGTTTTACAGCCGTCCCGGCCTGGCCTATTTCTTGACCGGCGAGATATCCCAGCGGGAGCTGTTTCTTCGCCGGGCGGTCGACTTCAAACAGATAAAGAAGAAGGCGGTGGCCGTAAATACGGCCTCGCATTGCGTGGTCACTGCCGATGGCAAAAGCTACAACTACGACCGGTTACTACTGGCCACCGGTTCAAAGACAACCAAACTGACTATCCCCGGGGCGTGCTTGAAAGGCGTAGTTACGCTGGACAATATGGACGATGCCCAGGAAATTCTGAAAATATTGCAGGGCGGCGGACCGGCGGTGGTGGTGGGTGGGGGCATCACCGCCCTGGAGATCGTGGAGGCTCTCATCACGCGCGGCATAGAAACGCATTACCTCCTGCGGGGTGATCGCTACTGGCCCAGCGTGCTGGACGAAGTGGAGTCGGCTGTAGTAGAAGCCCGATTGAAAAGCGCCGGCGTCCATCTTCATCACAAATGTGAGCTTACCGAAATTTCGGGCACAGGCGCCGGTGTTACCGCCGTCAGGACCGGAGGCGGATCCCGGATCCCATGCCGGCTGGTTGCGGTAGCTGTTGGCGTGCGGCCCCAGGTGGAACTGGCGGTAGCCGGGGGCCTGCGCATCGACAGGGGAATTCTTACCGATCAGTACATGCAGACCAGCGCCGACAACGTTTTTGCCGCCGGCGACGTAGCCCAGGTATACGATGCCTTCTGCGGGGAGTTCGTCCTGGACACACTGTGGTCCAAGGCCCTGGCCCAGGGCAGCGCCGCGGGGCGCAACATGGTAGGCGACCGGACTCCCTATTACAAAGATGCTGCTTTTAACGTGACCCGCCTGGCCGGCCTCACAACGACCATTATCGGCAGCGTCGGCCGCGGCAAGGATATAGACCTGTTGAGCATAACCCGGGGCGATAGCGAAACATGGCGGCAACTCCAGGATGTAGTGTCAGTCCAGCGCGACTTTGAAGTGAGCCGCACCCGGATCATGGTGGGACATAGAAATCTGATGGGGGCGGTGGTGATGGGGGACCAGACATTGTCTCGACCGCTGCACCGGATTATCGCCGCCAGGGCGGATATCACCACCATCCGTCCGGAGCTACTGGCCCCGGGCGCGCCACTGGCGGACATTATGGTCCAGTTCTGGACGGCATGGAGTCAGCAGAATGTCAATTCGTGATCTTGGTTGTACCCTAATGGCCATTGTGGTCATCACCGCCGCCTATGCAATAGAAAACGTACGTTCGGGCAGCGTACTGGGGCCGAGCAGCCTGGGCGGACTTTTACTGGGGGCGTCAGGCCTCGTCATGATGGTTCTTGCCCAGGTCCTGTATTCCATGCGAAAAAATTCCCGCAAAGCCGCCCGCTGGGGAAACATGAACTCATGGCTGCGGTTTCACGTTTTCGCCGGCATCCTCGGTCCATACATGGTGCTTCTGCACACGGCCTGGAGGTTCCAGGGGCTGGCCGGCGCACTTACCCTGGCGGTGATGGTTATGGCGCTGAGCGGACTTGTCGGCCATTTTTTTTACACGCGGCTGCCCCGCACCCCGGACGGCGTGGAGATTGACGGTGAAACGCTGGGATCTCAAATAGCGGCAGCCAGGGCCGAAATCCAGGCCTATGTCGAGGCCAATCCTGATCTCCACCGGGCCTTATCGGCCAACCTGGCCATACTGCCGCAAACACCGGATAGCTGGTGGTTCCTGGTATTCGGCCGGATATTCATCGA
>CAZYNY010000300.1:0-257 GCA_964648095.1 uncultured Nitrospirota bacterium
CGATTATGACACAATGGGAGGTTTTACTATGCCAGGAAAACTAGAGCCACTGGCGGATAGGGTCATCATTAAGCCAGCGGAGACCGAAGAAGTAACCAGGAGCGGACTGATAATCCCCGATACGGCCAAAGAGAAGCCACAAGCGGGAGAAGTCATCGCCGTCGGCCCAGGCATAATCAGGGATGATGGCACCAGAATGCCTCTCGACACAAAAGCAGGGGATAGAGTAAAGTATTCCCGCTACGCTGGCACCGAGA
>CAZYNY010000300.1:267-1774 GCA_964648095.1 uncultured Nitrospirota bacterium
AGCTTCTTATCATGCACGAGAGCGACATCATCGCCATCATCGGTGAGCGCCAGAACCGTCCCGTCAGAAGAGCCAGCAAGAAGAAATAAGTTTATCTTCTCCAGGATTTTGCAGACAAGCGTCCCTATTCCAGACTGACGGGCAAGTCCGGGGAGGACAGGTAAACGTATGAGTCTTGAGAGCGATAGACCAGATTTATCGCTTTCAGCATGACGCCGGACTTGTGAGCCATCGTCAACAACTGGAATAGTTCCCGGTCGGCTTCTTTATTCGGCTTGAAGGCGGTTATCTCCGGCAACGCCGCGATGAATAGCAGCGCGGACTCGCCGCCTTTTCGTACGTAAGCGGTTAATGCGGCGATGTGCTTTCTACCCCTGGCCGTAGGACAATCGGGGTACATGGCATAGTGGTTATCTCTCATCACGGCACTCTTCACTTCGAGATAAAATTCCCTATCGTCGTACGCTAATAGATAGTCGATGAGAGAATCCTGCAATCTGGCATTACGCCGCATTATGCTGAAGCCTCTGAGCCAGGGAATCGATTCTTTCTTAACCGCTGCCTCGAAAGCTCGCATCTGGAGTTGCGTATCGATGATAGCACTGAGTTCACCATCTCTTACCGCAAATAGACTATAGTCGGTTTTGCCCGTTCCACGATGGCTGGTACAGAACGCCTGTCTGCCCTGCTCCAAAAAACCATGCAGTCTTCCGGTATTGTTGGTATGAGCCCGATAACGAACTCCGTCTACCTCCACCTCAATAACAAAGCGGTTGAGACGACCAATAATGCGACATTCTATTGGGTTATCGATGTGGAGAAGCGGATTGCCAATGTTTTCATTATTCATGTATTGCGGGCCGAATTCTTTTTCATCTTTTCCCGCCGGTTTTCGTCAACTCGAAACAAAGCGATTTTTGTCACCAATTCATACGGCACAGGTTCGTCCAACGGGAATTGAACTGTGCCTTTTGATAATTTAGACCCCGAAAGCTCCTTCTTGAAGGCTTCATTCCGGAAGCCTTTGGGTAAAATCCAATATGGTTCTTATGCACCGCGAACCACACAAGTATACCCTCTTGCCTGAGTGCCGGCATCTGGTAGCTGATTACTTCAACGGCTTCAGGAGCTGCCTTGTGTATGGTTTGCCTCATCTTCTCAAGAATACGCTGAACTTCAGGCGGAAACTTGTTGATATATTCGTCGATTGTTTTATATTGCTGCTTCATTCGGCCCTGGCCTTCTAATTTCAAAACGACTGTAGCTACCCAAAAATTCCACAATTCAGGCCATCATTGTATAGATGAATTAGATTAACGGACTTTAACAACCTTCATTTTTTAGGTGACCTTTTTTTGTCGTTGAATTCCGGTAACTCTTCGAACAGTTTTACGTACTCGGCAAGACAATCATACTCGTGTTTTGCTACCTCTCCCATGACTCTAATATTTTTGGAGTCTTGGGCTAGTACGTTGCATTCGCGTGGGAAGACAGAGACATACAGACG
>CAZYNY010000301.1:0-1753 GCA_964648095.1 uncultured Nitrospirota bacterium
AAGCTGAGCTACGCGCTTCCGCGGATCGAACCGCAGTACTTGCTGACGAATTGAAGCGATGAACCCACGATATACCCAGGTAGCGCTACGGGCGAGACATCGTTGCGAGTATTGTCGCGCTCCTGAAGGAGTGTTCAACTTCCCGTTTGAAATTGAGCACATCATTCCTATCTCACGTGAAAGCACCGATACCGAGATCAATTGGGCGCTGGCGTGTCGCTCCTGTAATCTCCATAAATCAACGCATGTCAGCGGTATAGATCCTGAGAGCCAAGCTGTAGCCTGTCTTTTCAACCCACGAGAAGATCGATGGGACGAGCATTTTCGGGCCAATACTGAAAGTGGGAGGGATGAGGGTCTCACCACGGATGGGGGGACAACGGTGGGTCGATTGGAGATGAACAGCGAAGCACAAATTGCGGCCAGGCGGCAGTGGATGCGTCTTGGCCTTTTTCCATAAGCCAGCACAGAGGGGAGATCTGGAGGCTGGTTAGAGGAACGTTGGCAATGAGGTAATTTAAGCTCGCGCGCGGTGGGATCAGGAAATGATGTCCGGATGTCGGATACACTGAAACAGATACCAGCCGCTCTCCGGGAAACATCCAAGCCTTCGCGGAGAAGAATTGTCCGACAGGAAAGGCTTCCGGTGAAGTTTAAGGAACCAGGCTCCAGCTGCGGAGAGAAGGAGCAGGGATGAAGGGAAGGGTCTTTCAAGAGCCAGAGGTGCAGATTCCCGACCTCGCCTATGACGTTGGGATCGTTGGGGTGGGCATCTTCGGCCTGGCCCTGGCCTACTTCCTGGCCCGGGAAGGGAGGCGGGTGATCGTCCTGGAGGAGAACACCATCCCCGGCGAGGGGATTACGGTGAACACCTCGGGGATCATCCGGACCTGCTACTTCGATCCCGACGTGATGGCCATGGCCGCCTTCAGCCTCCCCTATTTCACCCACCCCATGAGGATGCTCGGTCTGGAAGAGCCCCTCCATACCGGCTTTGTGAGGACGGGCTGGGGGCGGTTCATCAACACCGAGGCCAACCCCGGGGCTTACGAAGGAATCCGCCAGATCGCGGCAGAGGCTGCCCGGCTCGGCCTGCGCGGGGTCCGGGTGCAAACGATCGGGGAGTACCTGCAGAGACTCCCTGCGGCCTGCGCCGAAAACCTCCCCAGGATCTTCGACCTGGAGGACGTCACCCACGTCCTGGTGGACGAGAACGGCGGCCATGCCGACGGCGGCTCTACCTTGCTGACCTTCTTCCGGGCAGGCCTGGAGCACGGGGTCCACTTCTCCCTCTATTCCACCGTGTATTCCACCGTGAAATTGGCCATAATTTAGTTCTGGAGTGATAACATGGCTATCAACCCGGAAATTGGTGAAAAAGGTGGTCCTCATTATGACGTTGCCCGTGCTATCAGAAATTTTTTGGGGCAAATGGCTGAAGGAGGAATTATCCTGGGTGCAGCGGTAATCAAGGAGCTGATGCAGAATGCTGACGACGCAGAAGCAACAGAGCTCAGTATTTTGCTCGATGAAAGGAATGTACCGCAGGAATTTAACTTGACCTTTAAACGCCTTCTTCTCCCTGCTTTATTAATCCGAAACAATGCGCCGTTTCTACAGGATAATGAAGTAGGAAAAGATGAAGTAGGAGATTTTAAGGCACTTTGCGATATAGCAGCCGCTTATAAACAGTTTAAGGCAACCGCAGCCGGGAGGTTCGGAATCGGATTCAACAGTGTGTATTTCTTTACTG
>CAZYNY010000302.1:0-1753 GCA_964648095.1 uncultured Nitrospirota bacterium
TCTGATTATCCGCCTCAAGCACACCCAGGCCTTCAACACGGTCTACCGACGGGGACGATGGGCGCGCGGAGTGTCCCTGTCCGTCGGTGCGCACCCAAACGCTCAGCACAAGGTTCGGGTCGGGTTGCGAACCCGTCGCGGCCTGCGTGGCGCGGTGGTGCGCAATCGGCTCAAGCGGCAACTCAGGACCATCATCTCGACACAGGAACCCCGGCTTCGGAGCGGACTGGACCTCGTGGTGGTGATCCATCCGACCTCGCTCCCTGCCCAATCGGCCCTCCTCGAGCGCGAGCTCCTCACGCTATGCAAGCGGGCTGGCGCGCTTGCTTGAGGCACGGCGCGATTTGCGCCATTACCCTGTATCGTAATACATTATCACACATGATGTTACACTCGTGCAGATTGCTTCCAAGCTGCTCAGAGTATGCGATGGAGTCGATCAGTCGCCACGGCCTCCTCCGCGGAGGCTGGCGCTCGGCGGCGCGGATCCTCCGCTGCCATCCCCTGTCTCGCGGAGGATTCGACCCAGTCGCCTGATGGAAAAACGCGTCCTCCTCGCCGCGCTCCTCTCTGCAGCATTCCTTGCCCTGTATTCCAAGGCGCTGACCACCTGGTACCCAAGCCAGCCGGCTCGATCGCAAGAGATCGCTTCGGAGAAGCCAGAGCCCGCCCTTGAAGCGGCCAAGCCGTCAATCTATCCTATTGAAGATGAAGAGGTTCTATCAATTCAGTACGAGGCCATGGAGCTGGAGATTGGCAAATCAAGCGGGGCGATTCGACGCATCACGCTGAAGCAGTTTATGGACGAGTCCGGTCAGCATCCGCTTCGGATCGTCAGCGGACTCCACCTCGTCCATCTTCAGATTGATGACCGCCCTCTTTCCTGGCGAGCGCTCGAGACGACGCCAAACAGCGCCACCTTTGAGGCCTCAGACACAGATCTGAATAGTTACCATATTATATACTCAGTTGATCCGTATAAGCCATTAGTAATGATTGAATTAGATCATGTCAAAGGCGCGTCAAATTCAGCAGGAGATCTCGTCGTTACGTCCTCATGGACAAAAGCAGATGAACTTGATAACAGCCGTAATCCTTTGGAAATAAACCTGTTAGTAGAAAATGGCAATGGCGGTCAGAAACATCTGCGGTACTTTGCGCCCATAAAACAGGCCAAAAATGTTCCACGTGGAACATTGCTCGTCTCGCTTGCGGAACGGTACTTTTGCCAGTCGATGCGTCCAGGGCGCGGAACGGCCACGGTCAGGCTGCTTCCCTCGCGAGAGGGGACCATTGCTGTGGAGTCCAGGATGCAGCTGGATGATGCTTCAGGGACGCGCCAGTCCATTTCAATCTATGCCGGAGCAAGAGACTACTTCAGAATGAAGAGCGCCGGGTTCAGCGACGCCTTCCCGGTTGGCATGGTGGGGCAGATCGGGCTCATCATGCTGTCGTTTCTCAAGCTGCTCGCCGGCCTGACACGAAATTACGGGGTGGCGATCATCGTGTTCTCCGTCCTGATTGGCTGCGCCACAGCGCCGTTCACGCTCCTGAGCTATAAATCCATGCGCAAGATGCAGGAGCTCAAGCCGCACATCGACCGGCTCATGGCCCAGCATAAGAACGACCAGACAAGAGCCAACAAGGAAGTGTTCGCGCTCTACAAGGAGCACCGGATCAGCCCGCTGAGCGGCTGCCTCCCAACGCTGCTCCAGATGCCGATTCCGATCGCGATGTTTCAGGCCATCTCGCC
>CAZYNY010000303.1:0-1751 GCA_964648095.1 uncultured Nitrospirota bacterium
AATCCTGTGCCAGCAGAACGTTCTTAGCTTTGAACAGATAGGGATTCTTTCTGAGCAGGATTTTGTCCAATTTGAGTTTCTTGAGGCTTTCCAATCTGGCCACATGAAAGCTTCCAATGCTCTTCTCGACGTATTCTGTCACGTCTTCGGTTTTGACAGTAATCATACGAGCTTTTTCCCATTGCCATTATGTCTGGATTTCCACTCAGCAATGGAGCTTTCAGCAAGCTGACAGTAACTGTTCATGGCTTCTATTCCTAAATAGCGTCTATTCAAGTTAAGACATGATATGGAGGTCGTTCCTGAACCAATAAACGGGTAAAGTCCTATGTCCCCTTCATGTGTAAATAGCTTTATAAACCAGGTAGGCAGAGAAAGAGGAAACGAAGCACTATGACCACGGTTAGCACACTCAGTGGCAAGGTGTAGAACATTGGTGGGATATGCATACTTTCTAGTTAACCAGTGTGAAACGTTCTTACCGAATCCGCTTCCCACTTTCGATTCGTCACGGATTTGGTCGGTCTGACTTAACTTAGTCAAACGCCTGTCCGTCCAATCACCCATCGGTACCATCACTGCTTTCTGAAACATCTTAAACTGTTTTTGTTTGGTGAAATGTAGACAGCGTTCCCACGCATCCCTGAAACGATTCGGCCACTTGCCGGGATAGCAGTTCTTCTTGTGCCATATGTATTCTTCTGTCCAGAGCCAGCCCTGCTTTTTCATAGCAAGGATTAGCTCCAAAACATAGGTTTGGCGTTCACCATTAACAGCACGTTCCTTTATGTTCAAAACAAAAGAACCATCAGGCTTCAAGACACGCATTAATTCAGCGGATATGGGCAAAAACCACTCTACGTACCGCTCGACGGGCACACCCTTATAAGTTTTCTGGCGGTTATCAGCATAGGGCGGTGAAGTAAAGACAAGGTCAATGCAAGCATCCGGGAACATTTTCAGAACGGAGAGACAGTCGCCATGGATAATGGTATCAATTTCTAATTCATTATTAGAGATAGAGTTATGGAGTTTTGGTTCTAGAGCACTCACCATTTTCTGTCAATCCCTAAGTAACATAAATTCATTCGTTCTAATGTATATTGCTCAGAAACAATAATAGGTCACATAAGCTCTTTTATCAGACTTCGCCGCTGCGATATCTTGTTGGAGTGATTCTACTGTATCTACATCAAGGTATAAGTCATTGGCTATCCTAACGGCTCGTTCTAGAGTATCGACTTCTATTTCTAGCAGTCCTGTTCCATACGAATCAAGATTGAACGATAACTCTTCTTCTCCACCTAGAAATTGCATGAATTTCTCGTTATGCCACAAATCGAAACTCGGAGATTCGTACTTGAACTCAATAATGCGATGTGCTTCCACACTCATAGTCGGCTCCTAAGAATCATTTTCAGTTATCATACACGTTTCCGTGTATTTTGTCAATAGTTGCTAGCACTTAGTATAGCCGCAGGCATGACAGACAAAGCAACCTTCCTGGTAGGCTAACAGGCCACCGCAATCAGGACACTGCCCGGCGATGTTCCGTGCCAGTCCATAGTTTTCCGGTTTATTTACAGTATCCTTATCATGATTACTGCCATTACCGGTGTCATCCTTTACCTGCTTTTCCAGCACGCTGGCAATAGCATCAGCACAGGAGAGCACCGCCTTACCCTCTTCCCATGCAATGGACGGACAACGGATACCGCGGAGCTGCTTCACTATCGAGGGAATCTCTACTC
>CAZYNY010000304.1:0-1749 GCA_964648095.1 uncultured Nitrospirota bacterium
ATCTCCTCATTCTTAAATGGCTTGGTTATGTAATCGTAGGCGCCTAATTTCATCGCCTCTATGGCGGATTCTATAGTCCCAAAGGCGGTGATAATTATAACGGCGGTATCAGGTCTGGTCTCTTTTATCTGGCGAAAGAGTTCCAGTCCGTTCATCTCCTTCATTACAAGGTCTATAATGACCAGATCAAAATCCCCTTCAGATACCAGGGGCAGCACCTCCTTGCCATTTGTAGTTATCTCTACCCTTTTCCCATCTTCTATCAGGAGATCATTGATCAGCTCGCACATCTCCCGGTCATCATCTACTACCAGGACCTTGCCACTTATTCCTCCCATTCCCATTCCTTTATTAATTATAGGGGCTTGCGTCGTCCCCTCCACCGGCAAAGCCGGATGGAGCCTCCCCCCGGTCGCTCGCCCTGCTCGCTGGGTAGATACCCACGGGCAGCGCTAAGCTCATGAGGACCATGCCTTTTAGGCGTGGGTATCTACTCCTTCACTAAAGAGATATCTTCTACTTTAGAGAGGGGGAGATAGATGGTAAATGTGCTTCCCTTGCCCAATTCGGATTCAGCCTCTATCAATCCGTTATGCCTTTGTATGATATTATGGCTTACCGCAAGCCCCATACCTGTCCCCTCTCCGGAGGCATTTAAACTGAAGAAGGGGTTGAAGATATACCTTATATGTTCTTTAGCAATCCCATACCCCGTATCAGAGATTATTATTATTATGTGATCTTTTTTGTTAGAATACACACTCTTTTTGTCAGTCCCCCTCTTTGTGGTGATAGTGAGCGTCCCTCCTCCTGACATGGCCTCTATAGCATTTAAGCATATATTGAGAAATACCTGCTGCATTTGATCAGGGTCAGCAAAGATTGGCGGGAGGCAGTCATCAAGCTGAAGGGAGGTGAAGATTTTATGATTTTCCAGTTTATAATCTACAAGCCCCAGTGCGTCTAGGATCAGGGAATTTATATCTGTGGACTGAAAGTTTGGTTGCTTAACACGTGCATAGTTCAAAAGCTGGCGGACAATCTTTGTGATCCGGTCGATCTGGGTTATTATCTTCTTAAGATTTTTCTTTAAGGGATCCCCCTCCTCGACCCTCTGCATTATATATTCCGCCCTGCCATGTATTACATTTAACGGAGTCCCGATCTCATGGGCAAGACCGGATGCCAGTTGCCCTATAGTCGCAAGTTTTTCCGCCTGTATAAGCTGTTTTTCCAGGGACACTATTTCAGAGATATCTTCGATTACAAGGACGGCGCCGCCCAACTGTTCATCTGCATCCCTTAAGGCGTAGCCATCAATGTTTAATATTACCTTGGGTCCGTCCTCATACATCTTATGCCCAATCCCCCTCAGATGGAATTCCTTTGTCTTATCTCCCAGCAGGACCCTTAGGTTCTCTCCGAGTCCCATCTGGCAGAGATTAGGAAAGACATCGCATATCTTTTTTCCGAAGATTTCCCGTGAGGATAGGGCATATCTCGATATCATAGTCTTGTTCCATGTTACAATGGTGCCATTTTTACTTACAACTATGATCCCGTTCGTAATGCTATTAATTATATTCTTTCCGTGCGCCTCAAGGGTTGAGTAAGATCCCCTGACCCTGTCGACCATCTCATTAAACCCGTCTGACAGGTCTTGTATCTCGTCACCCGTCTTGATATTTAATTTATACTCGAGGTCTCCTTCTCCGATTACCTCCATCCCTTTATGGAGTTCCTTAATCG
>CAZYNY010000305.1:0-1736 GCA_964648095.1 uncultured Nitrospirota bacterium
AGCGTGATTACCTCTATATCTGATACCCTCTTTAAGGTTTCATCGTTAGTTATAAAAATATCGGCATGGTTTAGGAAAGCTGTGGCCAGTTGAATCGAATCAGGGGTCCTTATCCCATACTCAGCCCTGATAACAGAGGCATGATCTGCAACAGCTTCATCTACCATGACCATGGTGAGATTGGGAAAGGCTCGAAAAATAAACCGGTACTTCTCGGCCATCTCCTGATTTCCTACCTTGCGCGTGCCTGTCAGTACCTCTAGCAGGGTGAGAACTGAGGTCACACCTGCCCACCGGCCCCGTTCAATTTGGCGAAAGAGGATTTCTGTGATAGGGAGATACTTGTAGTTCTTTTCAAAATGATAGATAAAACACATGGTGTCAAGGCCAACACGACGAACTTTTATCTTTTCAAAATATGAAATAAGCCTCTTTTTTCTTATTTCCATGTTGACCTTTCTTCCTTAATAAAGGTCTCTCCACCGCCTAACTTTTCCCAAACCTCCTTCCCCAAACCCGCCATATATTCTGTAACCTCACCAGGAATCACGCGCAGGATTACATTTTCATTCACAACATCTAAATATATATAATCCCCAGCCTGAATCTGAAGTTTCTTGCGGATCTCAGAAGGAAGGGAAATCTGGTATTTCTTTGTCAGTCGAGCAACTCTTCCCATTTTTTGCTTCACCTCCTTTGACACCTTACATATTACTATATTGGTAAGGAAATGTCAACAGAAGCAATGATCTGGAAAAACTTGAGGCAGACCCTCTCCTATGCCGATTGTGCTTTGCAGTTGCAACAGCTATGAAGTAAAATACATCCATTGTCACTGGAGACCCTGAGTTAAAGAAGGTACAGAAGATTGTAAAGATTGAATGGATCTAAAAAAGAAGAAAGGTGTATCTAATTGTATCTTCCAGTTATCCATTCAGATAACATCTAGATCAAAGAAAAAAGTCTATTCTTTTCTTTTGTAACCGTGTTTAAAAAAATAAAAGGCTTGCAAATGCTTGTCCCGCAAAGATTTTTAGGGTGATAGTAGAGTTTTCTACGCCCCCTACTCAGGTCTGGCATCAGGGTTGCATATGTATATGGTCAAGAAGGATAAGTCAACAAGAGCAGGCAGGCAAGAGGCCTGAGGAGGTAAACATCATGACATACCCGGATGGAACCATATTAAAGGGAAGCGGCCGAGTATTATATGTAATAGAGGCGGGTTATCGCAGATCTATTGCCTGTTGTATTACCTTTGATTCAAAAGGATATGACTGGAATAATATTATCTTTATCTCTGACCGGGACCTAAATGCTATACCTTTAGGGGCGCCTGTAACCTTTGATGAGACGGCGCCTAAATGGGAAGAAGCTGATCGTCTCATTCGAAACCGGTTTGAGAATCTCAAGGCTGATGCTCTGCATGAAATCTGTGAATCGGTTTAGAACTGCCTGCCAATTTTAGAATTTCACCGGATCTCCTACCACTTTATGGTGACTATTCCCTGCTGTAGGGGACAAAAAAACATACCTTTGAGCGGTTGATAGTCTCGCAATCTGGTGCTATCTTGTAAACATGTCAAGGAAGATGCTATTAGAAACCAGGGTGGCCAGGACATTGGACCACCAAGATTTAAGGAGAGATAAAATGAAGATAGGAAGATTATTTGGGGTATTGGCAGTAACATTATTTTTACTTGGAATAGCAATCTCAGCATATGCCGCAAAGGGCCCGG
>CAZYNY010000306.1:0-1730 GCA_964648095.1 uncultured Nitrospirota bacterium
CATGTTGTTCGGGCAGTGGATGCAGGGCTTGCAAAGTATTTCCCTGACATAAAGGCAGTTATAGTTAATTCTGATGGAGGTTCGGTAGACGGGACAACAGATATCGTAAAGAATGAAACAATAGATCATTCAGCCATATTTATCTCCCACCCCTTATTTCCTGTTCACAGGATAAGCATGCCTTATACCGGTATACCGGGTAAGGGAAGCGCCTTCAGGACCATATTCCAGATGGGAGTTGAGATGAAGGCCGATGCCTTTTGTGTTGTAGATGCTGATTTAAGGAGCATTACCCCTGAATGGATAGGACTCCTTCTGTCTCCCATAATCAAAGAGGGTTTTGACTTCGTGGCCCCCCTTTACAGCAGGCATAAATATGACGGCACCATTACCAACTCTATAGTTTATCCCATGACCAGGGCCCTTTATGGCCAGAAGGCCAGGCAGCCTATCGGGGGTGATTTCGGGTTTTCCGGGAGGCTTGCGGAATTCTACATTAAGCAGGATGTATGGAATACCCATGTTGCCCGATTCGGGGTCGATATCTGGATGACCACAGAGGCCATAGCTAATGGTTTTAGGGTCTGCCAGACATTCCTGGGGGCAAAGATCCATGACCCCAAGGATCCGGGCGCAGACCTTGCTGATATGCTGGTCCAGGTGGTGGTTACCCTATTCAACCTCACTGAGAAACACTTTGATAAATGGAAGGATGTTAAGGGTTCAAAGGATATACCGACATTTGGATTTAGATATCAGGTTGGTCTTGAGCCTATAAAGATTAATATCGAAAGGATGCTGGATATCTTCAGAACCGGCATAAGGGATCTAAAACCCATCTGGATGGAGGTTGTGGGGCCGGGTGATTTTGGGGAGATAGAGTCCTTGAGCGGGCTTCCTAACAATAAATTCAGGTTTCCGTCAGGATTGTGGGCAAGGGTTATATACGATTATGCCAGGGCATATCACAGAAAGATTATGTCTCCAGAGCATCTTATAAAATCCCTTCTCCCTTTGTACCTTGGCAAGACTGCCTCCTTTGTTATAGAGGCAGAAGAAATGGACCAGGAGTCTGCAGAGTCAGAAATAGAGAGGCTCTGCTTAGAATTCGAAGACAAAAAAGACTATCTTATCAATAGCTGGAAATAAGGAGGGGTGTTCATGGAAAGGTTTATTGATGTCCTGTTTCAACCGTTCAATGATTTTTGGAAAGGGTTTGCTGCATTTGTACCTAACCTTATAGCAATGCTCCTTATTCTCCTCGCAGGAATCCTCTCTGCCCGCCTTGTCTACCTTCTGCTCTTGAGGGTTTTTAAGACCATAAACTTTGATACCTGGTGTGATAGAGCAGGGCTAACTACTATCATAAGAAAAGGGGACGTATGGGGAAAGCCATCTGAGGTCTTCGGACGTATCCTCTACTTTTTCCTCCTCATTATATTTCTGATGATCGGATTAAACGCATTGAATCTTAAGGCCATAGATAACCTGATCACGCAATTCCTCTTTTATCTCCCAAGGGTCATCTCAGCCCTCTTAATCCTTATTGTCGGTTATATTATTGCCGGTTTTTTAAGCAGGGCCATTCTAATAGCAGCGGTGAACAGCGGATACCACTATGCAAAGATCCTTGCTGAGGCAGTGAGGCTCTTACTCATTGTTCTGACCCTGGCCATGGCTCTGGAACAGTTACAGATAGCCCCCGGGGTTGTGGTTGCTGCCTTTTCGAT
>CAZYNY010000307.1:0-1726 GCA_964648095.1 uncultured Nitrospirota bacterium
TGGCCCGGGATGAGGACGTCCCCCCGATCGTGGCGACCATCGAGCAGGCGGCCCGAACGGGGCGGAGTGGCGACGGGTTGATCTACGTCTCCCAGGTCCAGGACGCCGTCCATATCCGGACGGGGACCCGGGGAGAGGAAGCACTCAGGGTTGCCGGGGCTTGAACGGAGGAAGCCTGACGAGATGGGGGAGCGACTGATCTCGCTGGCCGGCCAGCAGAAGCCCAGGCTCCGCATCGTCTTCGGCCTCACGGCGGCCTACCTGGTCGTGGAGGTCGTGGCGGGCCTGCTGACCGGGAGTCTGGCCCTCCTGGCCGACGCCGGCCATATGCTGGCCGATGTGGGAGGGCTCGCCCTGGCCCTTCTGGCTATCCGGTTCGCCGAACGGCCCGCCACGCTGACCAAGACCTACGGCTACTACCGGGCAGAGGTCCTGGCTGCCCTGGCCAACGCCGTCGTCCTGATCGGCATCTCCTGGTACATCCTATACGAGGCCTACCGGCGGTTCCGGAACCCGCCCGAGGTCCTGAGCCTGCCATGTTCCTGGTGGCGCTCGTCGGCCTGGGGGCGAACCTGGTGGGACTGAAGCTCCTGCACCCCGCCTCCGGAGTCAGCCTGAACCTCCAGGGGGCCTATCTGGATCGTGAGCGATGCCCTGACCTCGATCGGAGTCGTCCTGGCCGGGCTGGTCATGCTCCTCACCGGCTGGCACCGGGTCGATCCGCTGATCAGCGCGGCCATCGGCCTCTTCATCCTGCCCCGGACCTGGAGCCTCTTGAATCAGTCCATCCATGTGCTGATGGAGGGCAGCCCGCCGGACATCGACCTGGGAGAGGTGATGGCGGCTATGAAGGCGGTGGAGGGCGTCAGGGGGGTCCACGATATCCACATCTGGACCATCACCTCCGGGTTCGATGCCCTGACCGGCCATGTGATCGTGGAGAGTTTTGCGGAGAAGCAGGCCGTCTTGCGACGCCTCCAGGAGATCCTGGCGGAGAGGTTTGGGGTGAGGCATGTCACCCTCCAGGTTGAAGAATGGCGTCCTGCCAGCGAAGAGGGCCAGCTTTGAGTATGGAAACTATGTACGCTCATAGAAATGTCTGAATGGAATAACCTGCTGAGAGGCTCCCAGACTTTCCGGAGCGGCTCGTTCCCGAGCGTGCGAGAAGGCCATGAACTTACGAGATATCGAGCATATTGTGGAAATGAGCAATTCCTCTGAGTTGAGAGAGCTGACCGGAAGCACAAACCCGGCATCTCTTTGGTGTGGTAAGTGCCATCCGTGCTGCCTTGCGTACACCCGTACCCAGAAAAGTTCCGGGGAAGTTCAAGTGTGGTCGTAGACGATAGCGTTCAGGAAAAGCTCAATCACGCGGAGGAGTCCAGGCTTATGCACTCGGGAAGGCGTTTGGGAACGGTCGTTTTTCTTGGGGCTTTACCATGGCGGTTCCTGACACCGCGGGCGGCATTGGGTCACGAGAAGGTCGCAAAGAATGCCGGTCACTCCAAAAGAGGCCTTGCCTCTTTCGTTTTGCGGTCCTGGTTCCCCATATTGGCGCTCCTGCTCGCTGCCCTGGAGGGCACTGAGCTTCAGGTTTGCGCTGCAGAGATCAGGGTCACGATAGATTTCCCCACGGATGGCTCCAGCCTTGCCAGGCCTGCTCCCCAGGCGATCATCGCCGGCCATGCTCAGGTCAGTGGCACCCTGGCTCCCCGGTTGGACCTGG
>CAZYNY010000308.1:0-1708 GCA_964648095.1 uncultured Nitrospirota bacterium
CCCCCTGCCATGGGCCGGGCTCCAACTTCCCGTTCTACCGGGAATAAGGCCACTTCCGGGGGCATGGCTTTCTCAAATCCTCGCGTCGGGGGGAAGCCCTGCCCTTCCTTGCCAGGCAATTTCTCGTCCAAGAGGACGTAATTTGAGGAGGATTTCAGGAAAATGGGAGAAGCGAAGAGCTGGTTGGATCCGGCGGTGGATCGGCGAGAGTTCATCAAGATGGGGATGGCCCTGGCCTCGGCCCTGGCGCTGGCCCCTTCTTTTCTCTTGCCCCGGGAGGCCCTGGGCCTCACCACCGGGGAGAACCCTCCCGATCCCGTGGAGGAAGCGGAGAATCTCATCTACAGCGTCTGCCAGAATTGTCATAGCCGCTGTGGCATCCGGGCCAAGGTGAAGGACGGGATTCTCCTGAAGATCGACGGGAACCCCTATCACCCCAACAACCTCGACTCCGATGAAGAGATCGAAAGTCCCCGCCTGCCTTATAGCACTGACACGGCGGTGGCGCTGGCCACCCTGGGCCGCCTGTGCCTGAAAGGCCAGGCCGGCATCCAGACCCTTTACGACCCTTACCGGGTCAAGGGCCCCTTGAAGCGGGTGGGTCCCCGGGGCTCCGGACAATGGAAATCGATCAGCTGGGAGCAGGCCCTGACCGAGATTGCCGATCGAATCAACCAGCTCATCCCCCCCGACCAGAGAAAAGAGCTGATCGATCCCGCCTTCCCCGAGCTGGGCCCCAAGGCCAACCAGCTGGTCTTCTCCCCCGGCCGGACCGTGGAGGGGGCCTTCTTCGACCGGATCTGGAAGAATGGCTTCGGGACCGTCAACTTCCGGGAGGACCACACCAGCATCTGCGAGGTCCCCCACCACGTGGGCAACGATTTCATCACCTGGGACCCGGCCGCCAAGAAGGGACGCAAGAACCATTTTAAGCCCGACATCTTAAACTCAGAATTCATTCTCTATTTCGGCGCCAATCCCCTGGAGGCCAACTTCCCCATGCTGGCCTTGGCCCGCAAGACGATGCGGGCCAAGCGGAAGGGGCTCAAGTACGTGCTGGTCGATCCGCGCCTCTCCCATTCGGCGGCCCAGGCCAACTGGGAAAAGGGGGGCTGGGTCCCTATCCTGCCAGGAACGGACGCCGCCCTGGCCCTGGGGATGGCCCGCTGGATCCTCGACAACGAACGGTACGACCGTCGCTACCTGGAGAATACCACCAAGGCCGCGGCCGGAAACGACGGGGAAACCACCTTCACCGACGCCCCCTACCTGGTGAAGTTCGAGGCCCCGGAGAAGCGCTACCTGCGGGCCGACGAAGCCGGCCTGGGGGGAAGCTCCGCCGATTACGTGGTGTGGTCTGGGGGAGAGGCCAAGAGCTATCAGGCCGTGGACCATGGGGAACTGGACCCCGGAGTTGTCGAGGTCAACGGCATCCGCTGCAAGACGGTCTTCACCCTGTTCAAAGAACGGTCTCAGGATCGGACCCTGGAGGAGTACGCCGACCTCTGTGGGGTAAGCGCCGCCCAGATCGCCGATCTGGCCGCAGAGCTCACCCGCCATGGCAAAAAGGCTGTGGCCAACGCCTACCGGGGCGTGGTGATGCACACCAATGGCGTCTACAATCTTCTGGCCGTGATGTCCCTCAATACCCTGATCGGCAACTATGACTGGAAGGTTCGGGAGTATGTATTGGGTGCGTTCCAGCAAT
>CAZYNY010000309.1:0-1702 GCA_964648095.1 uncultured Nitrospirota bacterium
TTGCTGATGAAGATAAAGGAAGAGTTATTGGTAAGCAAGGCCGAATCGCTGAAGCCATGCGTACCCTGGTAAGGGTGAAAGCAGCTAAAGCTGGCACCAGAGCTATCCTCGAGATTTTGTAAACACAAACGAGAGAGCACACTTAACCATCATCAATCCTCTCAACTAAAGACGAATCCCCAAAAACCAATTATCAATTACATAGATAAGGTTAAGTGTTTTATTTCACCACCCAACAGTTGGAGACCAGCAATGTCCACCACAGTTGAGACTGAACACTGGGTCATCTGTCCCGTCTGTCACCAGCCCAATCCGGCGGGAACATGGCTCTGTGAACATTGCTGGGGAGCAACATTACCCAACAGCCCGGTATTCTCTTTCCCGGAAGCGCAGACAATGTCAAAACAAAGACTGTCTCAACTGAAGCGCCGCAAGATACGCAAGGTAGTAGCCATCAGCCTCGGCTCTGTGCTTGTCCTGATTGTAGCTGTTTTCCTCTGGTTCTATCTTTTAACTGACGCAGTATCCAAGCCACCACAGAGTGTAAACTCCAGCTCCCTCCCCGGAGAATGGTCTATGTTCCGCCATGACCTGAACCATTCCGGTATCACCGGTACCGTTGCTTCCTTACCCCAGGGCACGGTGAAATGGGCCTTTCCCACCGGCGGTGCTATCAGCTCATCACCAGCAGTAGCCTACGGCACCGTCTACATTGGCTCCAGGGACAACAAACTCTATGCTCTGGATGCCGCCACCGGCGCAAAACGCTGGGAATTCCCGACCGGCAGTTGGGTCGAATCCTCACCATCGGTGGCGGGCGGTGTGGTTTACTTCGGCTCGAACGACGGTGTTCTGTATGCCCTTGATGCCAATACTGGCCAAAAGCTCTGGAGTTTCAAGACGAACTATGCCATCACATCGGCACCAGCAATCACTGATGGCGTACTTTACTTCGGCAGCGACGACTACTATCTTTACGCCCTGAATGCGGCCACCGGAACAAAACTGTGGGCTTTCAACACCAAAGGCATCGTTAAATCATCACCGGCGGTGGCTAACGGCATCATCTACATCGGGGCGGGGAGTGACTTTAGCTACGCCCTAGATACGCGGGACGGTAAACTCCGCCTCCGTTTTAAAACAGTCTATCCGGTCTATTCTTCTCCGGTAGTGAATGAGAACACGGTCTATTTTATTCATTCTGATGGCTATCTCTATGCCGTCGACGGTCATGCCCGTACCTGGCCCCGGGAACATAATATCACCCCCTACTGGCGGCAAGCCTGGCTGATGGGTATACCGGGGATACAGGCACCCCCACCCCAGTCCGGCTTACTCTGGGGACTCAAGATTGGCAGCAGCGCCGACTCGTCTCCGGTAATCGCCAACAACGCATTGTATACCGGTTCGGACAACAAACTCCTGGCTATTGACCTGCGCAGCCAGAAAAAACTCTGGGAATTCAAAACCGGAGGTAGCATCAGGTCATCACCAGCAGTGGTCGATGCCACCATCTATATGGGGAGTACTGATGGAAGGTTATATGCCGTGGCTGCCACTACTGGTCAAAAACTCTGGGATATTGCTACCGGAGACATGATAACCTCATCTCCGGCCGTAGCTGACGGGATTATCTACTTCGGCTCCTATGATGGCAAAGTGTACGCCATCGAGTAGTCTGACATTTCAACAATTCGGAAAG
>CAZYNY010000310.1:0-1685 GCA_964648095.1 uncultured Nitrospirota bacterium
AGAAGTTCGACGCCCTCAACGGCAAGACAGTAGAACAGGCAGTGGAACAGGCCGCCGGCCTGTCATCAGACGAGACGCTTCCGCCCGGAGTTACGGAGAACGAGCTGCTTGCCGCGTGCGTCGGTCCCGATCTGGATAACATCACGGCCACGGCCGTTCTGTCCGAGCTCCGCAACACGTGCCTGTATCTGCATTACGACGGCGTCCGGTACTGCTTCAAGAAGGACCCGAATGTCACGAAGCTAATCGAGGACGCGGAGCAGACCGTTGCCCGCGAGGACTCTCAGGCGCCCGGCCACGGCCCCGTCCGCAGCAGGATCAAGGAAATGCTGGATGCCCGCCTGGCCGGACACCACACGGCCATCGTATGGCCGGCGAAGAGTCCGGACATTCCCGACGAGGACCCGCGTTTCCTCGTGGCCTACCTACCCCTTGAGCTCGCCGCCGAGGGCAAGACGGAGCAGGAGCGCCAGGCCAGGGAGTACCTCACCAAATACGGAGATCGCCCCAGGCGGTTCCGCAACGGTCTCGGATTGGCGATCCCGGAGAAGAAGCAAATCGAGGCCTTGCGGCGGGCCGTCCGCTACCTGCTGGCCATCGACCGCGTGGAAGCCAAGAAGCAACAGCTCCGGCTCACCAAGGACCAGCTTGATCAGCTCAGGGAGAGAAAGCGCACCGAGCAGGCCGCGGCCGAGTCATGCTTCCGGGAGCTTTACACGGCTGTCTGGTTGCCGCGGGTTCAAGACGGCGAACTGGAGATCGAGAAGGTGGAGCGGGGCGGGCGTCCGCTCCAGGCGACCGGTGTTCACGAGCGGATCATGGAGCTCCTCACCAGCGTGGGGACGCCGCGGATTCACGGCACGGTCACACCACGGAAGATTGCTGAGCGCGTGAGGCTCGGCGAATCGTTGAGCCAGGGCGAACCGCCGGTCATGGGCATCAAGGCATCTGACATACTCGAGTCTTTTTTCCGGGACATTGCTCCGCCCCGATTGGAATCCGCATCGGTCCTGCGCAAGGGAATTGCCCGGGGTGTGTCAGAAGGCATTTTCGCTTACGTAAGCGGGACAAGCCCTGTTCTCGGGAGCGATGGCAGGTTTCAAGTTAGCCGGGACAAGGTGATTCTCGGACGTCCCCTCGCGGACGACGAGATCGATTTCGATTCCGGCTTCCTCATGGTGCCGGCAGCGGTGCCGGAAGCACCGGCGGCCAAACCTTTTGGTACTGGCCCGGTCGAAACAGGGACTGCGCCCCCGCCGAGCGTACATGAGGCACCGACCAGCATGGGCGCGGGAACAGGTTCTGGACCTTCAACGACGGGACCGGAGGTTGCCGGCCGCAGGAAACGGGTCGCCCTGACATTCGAGGCCACCAGAGAGCAAGTCTTCAAGGCGTTCCCGGCCATTGCGAACCTGGCGGACAAGTCAGACGGAGCCAGGGTGCGAATCCGCATCGAAGGCTCATCGGCGGCTGGCTACGATCCCTCTTGGCTGCGCAATGCCGTGGATGAACCGCTCGATGAAGCAGACATCGAGCAGCTTTCAGAGGAATAGCGGATGGGAAGAGCCATCACTCGACGAAAATATACCTGCACCGGTAAGTACGGTAACAGAGGTAATTGATATGATTCGAACTGGACAGTAGAAAGTTCTTGGCAACATGATAAGCTCATGTAGCCTGCTCCT
>CAZYNY010000311.1:0-997 GCA_964648095.1 uncultured Nitrospirota bacterium
TTACAAAAGGGAGAGCAATGGCTCACGGGATCCAGCGCCCACTACCGCTGTCGTCTTTGCTTCCCTGTCCCTTTGAGAATCTTCAGGGCGACCTCGGCGCCCTTCTTCCCTGAAAGGAGCATGGCGCCGAAGGTGGGACCCATGCGGGGCAGCCCATAGACGGTGCTCACTGCCATGCCCATGGCGACCAGGCCGGGGTGGACCTCGCCGGTGTGCTCCACCACCAGATCTTCGGACTGCTCCACCCACATGGCGCCGAATCCCACGGTCTGCATCAGCCCCCTTTGCTCCAGCTTGCGGCAGACACAGGCGTCATGCCCGGTGGCATCGATGACGATCTTGCATTCCAGGCCGATAGGGTCGACGCAGGTGATCTCGCGGGGCATCGCGGATACCGGCGTCCAGTTGATCACCACGCCGGCTACGCGGTTGCCCTCGCGCAGGATCACATCGTCGAAGATGCTGAGGTTGGCAAATTTGACGCCGGCGTCGCAGGCGGCGGCGATGAGCTTGGAGCAGGCGTGGGGGCCGTCGGCGACATAAAGGCCTTTGACCGCTTCTTCATATGGTATCCCCAGTTCATCGAGGACCTTCTGGGCAGGCGCCCTGAAGGTCACCTTGTTCATCAAATATCCGCCGATCCAGAAGCCGCCGCCGATATAGTTGTTGCGCTCTATGATGAGCACCTTGCGGCCGGCTTTGGCAAGATCCCTCCCCGCGGTCAGCCCGCTGGGGCCGCCGCCGATGATGATGACATCGGAGTCGGCGTATTGCTCGAATTGGCGCAGAAAGCCACCGACAATCGCTCTGGTGACATCTTTTTCTGCTACCGGGTCAAAGATGGGCATATTCTTTCTCCTCCTGATATTTTAACAACGCTCCACGATCTTGCTCCCCAGCGCCTTGCTCACCACCTCCATGGCGCAGTACTTTCCGCACATGCTGCACGCCGCGCTTGTGCTGTTGTGCAGGGCCTGGACTTTAGACGCCCGGGCCG
>CAZYNY010000311.1:1007-1685 GCA_964648095.1 uncultured Nitrospirota bacterium
ATTTTCTCTCCTCCTGATATTTCCTCGCTTACAGCAACACTCAAAAAGCCTTGGGGGACGCTTTCAACCATTGTGTGTGAGACTGCTGAAATGGTCGTTTTCAACCCCCTGTATCCCCCAATCCCTTCGGCAAGCTCCCTCGGCTCCGCTCCTTCGACTTCGCTCAGGACAAGTCGGGACAAGTCAGGGCAAGCTTGGGGGACTTTTGAAGTTGGGGGACACCCCCAAACCCCCGGCAGGAGGTATCCTGAACCTCTTAACAGCGCTCCACGATCTTGCTCCCCAGCGCCTTGCTCACCATCTCCATGGCGCAGTACTTTCCGCACATGCTGCACGCCGAGCTTGTGCTGTTGTGCAGGGCATGGACTTTAGACGCCCGGGCCGGGTCGATCGAAAGCTTCGCCTGCGCCGCCCAATCCAGGTTCTTGCGGGCCAGCGACATCTGCCTGTCCCAGTCAGCCGCCCCTTTTATTCCCTTGACGATATCACCTGCATGAGCCGCTATGCGTGAGGCGATAACGCCCTGTCGCACGTCATCCGAATCAGGAAGTCCCAGATGCTCCGAAGGGGTGACATAGCACAGGTAGTCGGCCCCGGCGGCAGCGGCCACCGTTCCCCCGATGGCGGCGGTGATATGGTCGTACCCGGCGCCGATGTCGGTGACCAGCGGCCCCAGCA
>CAZYNY010000312.1:0-1683 GCA_964648095.1 uncultured Nitrospirota bacterium
GGCGTGTGAGCGACGCCGACATACTGATATTGGAGGGCAATCACAGCGGCGAATCGGTGTACCCGGTATACCGCACCCTGGGCTACG
Organism: uncultured Nitrospirota bacterium; assembly: GCA_964648095.1. GTDB lineage: Bacteria > Nitrospirota > Nitrospiria > JACRHA01 > JACRHA01 > JACRHA01. The sequence continues at coordinate 88 of CAZYNY010000312.1, forward strand.
ACTTTTCCCGCGTCCTGATGCTGGATGTCAGGGACTCGATTTCAGTGGAGGTGGAAAACCCCCTGGTCCATCCCTTCATGGTGCCTACGTTCTGGGCGCCGAACGTGTTGCTTTCCAGCGACTATTTAATTAGCGTGGCCCCTCTCAAGGTGGTCGGCAACATGCCGTACCTGAGCATCATGAACCTGATCAGCCTGTTGCCCGTCTCAAAGTACCGGGGGGAGGCGGCAGGAGGTTGGAGCCTGCTGTACAGCCTGGGCATACACAACGTCATCGCCGACCTGTATTTCACACTGCCCTTCGACCTGGCCGTCATCGACGGCACTAAAAAGCTGACCTGCCTGGTCGACCCGACCCAGTGCGAGGCTGAAGACTTTGGCAAGATATTCGTGGGGGAGCCGTTCGAGGTCGACTCCGAGGTGTCCCAACTCGTCAATGCCCCCGCGGAGTACCTTGACCTTATCCAGAACGGGCGGGTGCAGCTCGAGTGCAACACTGAGGCGTACTAAGCCGGGCTAAAGGGCCTGGAATCCCGAGAACCGGTTGGTGGCGGCGGACCAGGTGGCCTCGACGGAGCCCACGCGGGCGCCTGGTGGGCCTGTCCTGAGGCAGGTAAGCAACTCTTCCAGTGCTTCGCGGTCACCTTCGGCCTCGACCTTAACGCTGCCGTCGGCCATGTTGCGCGCGTACCCCGTGATGCGACGCTTGGCCGCCGCTTCCGCGACGAAAGCGCGGAAAGAGACTCTTTGCACGCGGCCCCGCACGGTTACGGATAGCCCGGCCCGTTCCGGCACAGAGCGCTACCCTTGGTCGGGTTCCTCTTCCTTTTTACGACGCTTCCGGACGACTTCGACCTCGACGGCCTGCGTTAACTGCGTGGATACCTCCGGTTTCTTGGCGTCCTTCTTGGGTTTCTTCTTCTCCTTGCGGACGAAGTCACGAGACATGATCTCACCTCCAGGAACGTACGTCGCTAAATACAAAGTGTAGCAGAGGGCTTCTCCCCTCTACAACCCCTGCCCTACCGGCGTTCTTTAGCTTGCTATACCTTCTCCAGCGCTTTCTCCACCCGGCCGAGAAGTCTCTTCTCCGCCTCCATTAGGTGCTCGAGGACCTGGCGTGTTGACCACTGGCCCGGGGCCGGTACCCGGTCCAGCGCGTCGTCCGGCACTCCTATGAGCAGTCCCTCCAGCTCACCTCGAGTTGCCTGCAGGCGTCCCAGGATGCGCTGGGCTTCACTCTGCGAGATACCGTACGCGTATAAAGCCTGTGCCAACTGCACGGTGTGCTCTACCTCGTGAGCCACCAGCCGATAGAAGAAATAGCGGACGTTCACCTGTCTCTCTGTCGTCCAGGCGGGCAACGCCATTTGCTCCGAGCTGACCAGGGCCAGCTTTTCCTGCAGGTATTTCTGTAAACCAGGCAAACGGAAGGCATTGCCCAGGCCAACCATGTAAGCAATTTGCGCGTCGCGGTGGGTGTTGGTGAAAAAGCCCAGCGACCGCTGCACTTCCCCTACAAAATCGTTCAACACCGGCTTGAGAGAACCCAGGATTTTTTTCAGGTCTGGCGACTTGATGGCGGTACGCTTGGTAT
>CAZYNY010000313.1:0-1676 GCA_964648095.1 uncultured Nitrospirota bacterium
TCAAGACAGGCATGGTCTTACCAAGTTTAGGCGTTTCTGGGAGTCATCCAGGCCCCCTCGCCGGCGATCCCTATCCCTCCGGCCTGGTTTCCCAGGAAACGCACATCCCAAATCCCTGCTAACCGCTCGGACCATCGTCAGACATGCGCAAACGCCTCCGCAAGAAGCTTCACAAAGGAGAATTTCGGGAACTCGGCTTTGATCTCCGCTTCCGCCTCTCACCCGGCTTGAGCGAAGAGTCCTTCGAAGCCTTCTTGGACACCTTCCTGGCAGAGGCCATCGAGGCCCATGGGCTTTCCTTTGGCGGAGGAGGCAAGGAGGAGATCGAAGGCTTCGTCACACTCTCTGCTCGAGGGTCCGCTACAGAGGAGCACAGGCGGATATTGATGCGGTGGCTTGAGAGCCGCCCGGAAGTGGTGGAGTATTCCGTGGGGTCACTGGTAGACGCGTGGGAGGAGGAGCCATAAGTGGACATCGAAGAGGCAGCATCCTGGCCAGGCGTAACGGCGGCAACCCCATAAAGAATCCCATAAAGAAGAAGGAGAGACAAGGCGTGAAGAACGTGGAGATGACCGTCGAGGGGAACATCCTAACCATCAAGGTGGAACTGACGAAGGAGTTTGGGCCGTCGTCCTCGGGGAAGACCATCAATCATTGCCTCTACCGAAGGAAACGCGCCGCTCCCAGACCGCGAAGAGGTCAAAGTGGGGCTGAATGTGTACAAGAAGTGATCCTGGTAGGCCTTCCGGCAGCAGGGATCTTGATGAATTTTCTCTTGAGCGCGTCAATTGGGGTGATACCCTACTAGCCACTTTCGAGAGTTTCCCATTTCTTCTGGCTCAGGCATTAGCAAGGAAGGTGAAATGCCTGTGCCTTGGTACATACTTCCTCAAACACGCACGTACGGCAACAGAGGTGTGACTCGAACTGATAGATCTCGCAAAAAGCATTGCCTTCCTGACCACTGCGCAACCCACAGCGCATCCGGTTTTCAGCGGTGATCTGGCTTACCTTGGCAGTAGCCACGTCGCGATGAGCGCAGTGATGCGTCTCGCGCGAATAAAAAAACGATCGAGGCACAATTAATCGCGCCACTATCGGACCAGGATTTGAGGCAACTCCTGCGGCTTGGCTCTGTTCCCAATCGTGATGGAGACACTGAGGCACGGAAGGCTCCGGCAGGAGGTAGTGGGTCTTGTCTCCGGTCACAACAAAGAACTCATCCGATCCATATTTCACAACTCCACGGATCGTTTCGAGGAATTCCTCGTCTTCGTAGTGTTTGGACAGAGGCAAAGCCTGGAAATGGGTTCCCAGCCTGGTGTTCACCTGGCAAAGCAGGTCCGTTGCAGCTTCCTGGACCCCGTTAAGGTGATCCAAAAGCTGGTCCCTCTTATGTGGCAGCTCATACTCCCTGGGAGGCGCTTCGATGCGGAGCCATGTGCCGTACCGCGATCGCAAGAAAATGACCGGAGCAACCTTGATGACCGGCAAGTACTGATAAACACCGCGTTGCTCTATATAGCAAAGGCGCAGACCGTACATAAGGCGATCGACGGCGTCACCTGCAATGTGGAAAGGGAGCTCACCTGGTGTTAGTCCCGGCATCTCTCCCAAAACGATCCCATGCTCCAGGTGGCGGAAGAGTTCTGCGGAGCGCTGCTCGATGTTGGACC
>CAZYNY010000314.1:0-1670 GCA_964648095.1 uncultured Nitrospirota bacterium
AAGGCACAGATTACCGTGGCGTAGAGGCGGTCTCGGTTTTGGCGCCGATACCCGATTCACCCTGGATCATGATAGCCAAGATTGACGCCGACGAGGCATTCGCGGATGTGCGGCGCAGCGCCGGGTTAACCTGGGTTTCGACTTCTGCGGCAACGATTACCATTGTTATTCTTGGCGCACTGCTGTGGCAGCGAAAACAGAGAATGAGCTACCAGGCCCTGTTCTATGCTGAACGTGAGCGCGGCAAGGTGGAAGAAGCGCTGCGCGAAAGGGAGGCTGAACTTTCTGCGATCTGGTCGAGCATACCCCTGTTGGTATTCACCGTGGACCGGGACCGCCGCATAGTCAAGGCCAACCCGGCCGCGGAGCGGTTCGTCGATCGCTGCCGGGCAGGAGTGATGGGGGAAAGGGGCGGTGAGGCAATCGGCTGTCTCCATTCCCTGGACGACCCAAGAGGATGCGGCTTCGCTCTCTCATGCCAGGCGTGCGAGATGCGCCTGAGCGTGCTCGATACTTTTGAGACGGGTAACAGCCACCGCGACGTGGAATGGCGTCTCCCCCTGACGTGTGACGGAAAACCTGCCGAATTAAGTTTTCTTGTTTCAACCACCCTTCTGTCAATCCCAACCAGGCAGGTCCTGGTATCCATGCAGGACATAACCGAGCTTAAACGAGCCACCGGGATCATCAAGTCCGCCGAGGAAAAGTACCGGGGCTTATATGATTCCGTCAAAGACGGAATTGTCTATACCGACATGGCCGGCAAGTTTCTTAACTGCAACCAGGCCTACAGCGACATGCTTGGCTACTCGGAAAAGGAGCTGAGGGACCTGACTTATAGGCAAATAACCCCGGCGAAATGGGTGGCGATGGAGGCCGACATTGTCGCAAATCAGATAGTCCCTCGTGGCTATTCTGATTGGTATGAAAAAGAATATATCCGCAAAGATGGCGCCGTATTCCCCATTAGTCTCCGCGCGTGGCTGGTCAGGAATGCGGAAGGACAACCGGTTGGAATGTGGGGAATCGTCCGGGACATCACCGAGCAAAAGCGAGCGGAACAAGCCATCAGGGCTCTTAACGAAGCCCTGAAGCAGAGGGCCGCTCAGCTTGAAACGAGCAACCGTGAATTGGAAGCCTTTAGCTATTCGGTATCCCATGACCTGAGGGCGCCGCTGCGAAGCATGTCTGGCTTCAGCCAGGCGCTGATTGAAGACTACAAGAACCAGCTTGACCAGCAAGCCGGACATTATTTGACGCGCATACAGGCCTCTTGCGAATTGATGGGCAAGTTGATTGATGACCTGCTAGAGCTTTCTCGCGTAACGCGAGCCGAGACACGCCCGGAACCGGTCGACCTGAGCGCGCTGGCCCAGGACATACTTGCTGAATTGCAGCAGGCAGAGCCGCAGCGGCGGGTCGAGTATACCGTTACGCCGGGGCTTGTGGCCGAGGGTGATGGCCGGCTTATCCGTCTTTTGATGCGGCATCTGCTGGAAAACGCCTGGAAGTTCACAGGCAAGGTGGCGTCACCCAGGATGATCATGAGATGCAGTGGGAAGTCGCCGGGCTGCCGGCGTCGCTCGACGACGATGCGCGTCTCCGTCGCGGCCCACGGATCAGGCTCCGCCTCGATGGCATCCACAACCGCCACCGCCTCGGGCGGTAGC
>CAZYNY010000315.1:0-1670 GCA_964648095.1 uncultured Nitrospirota bacterium
GGGGCGATAAAGGAGACGATTTCGGTCATTCCCGGGTCTACCCTGATGCCGCGGCCCACCTGGCCGCGCATGCCGGCGATGCGGAAACCGTGGGGATCGGGAAGGTTGTTAGTGATGGAAATCTTAACGCCGTCTCCCTCGACGGCCTGGATAAGCGGGCCGGGCACCCGGGGCAGATGCTCAGGGCTATTGAGGTCTTCATAGGCCCAGTGGTAAACCATCCGGCGGTCAACCATTTCGACCAGCGCCTCGGTAATGGCCAGATCGAAAGATACCTCTTTCGGCGTAGTAACGGCCATCAGCACCGGACGGACCACAGCGCCGCCGACGACAGCGCCGGCAATTCCAGTCAACGCATATCTGATAAACTCTCGCCGGTACATGCCCCGGCTGCCGGCATGGCGTGAATCGCTTATTTTCATTGGGATCTCCCTTCCCCGCTAAGTATTCCACAGCCGTTTCACACCGTAAATACGTGGGTATCCGTATTCTCGCCTCCGAGCCGGGCAAAGTCTGGACGGATTTTATGATATTGTCATACGGAATTACGTAATATTACTTATCTTGAGGCAAGGTGATGTTGCTATACTGGAAACTAACCGCCTGATATCGTTCGATACCAGTTGGGCCGGCCCGACATATGTTTGCAATACCGGTTATCTTGTAGCCCCGGGCCACCGGACATCGGCCCTTACCGGATGTGGCGCATTGGAGTAGATCGAAAACTCTGCCTGATGTCCCACCAATATCAGTCGAATACCCATATCTCAGCGGCAATCCTCCAATCGTAAACGGAGTCGAATGGAACGAATCAAAATCCTGCTTCTGGAAGACAACCCGGGAGACGCGCGGCTGATAAAAGAGATACTGGCCGAAGCTAAAGGTGTCTCGTTTTCACTCGTCTGGAAAAACAGCCTGACCGCGGGGCTTAAGAGCCTGTCGGAAAACAATACCGATGTCGTCCTCCTGGACCTGGGCCTGCCGGACAGCCCGAACCGCCTGGCAACTTTCACCCGCGCCGTTAACGCCGCGCCGGGCATGCCGATCGTGGTCCTCACCGGCTTCGACGATCAGACCTTCGCCGTGACCACTGTCAGCCGCGGCGCCCAGGATTACCTGGTAAAGGGCAAGTTTGATACCGATTTGCTGGTGAAAACCATCCGCTACGCCATTGCCCGGAAGGCCGGGGGAACAAGACGCTTTACCCTTGAGGATCTGGCCCGGTTTGACGGCAAGGAGGGCCGCCCGGCCCACATAGCTTTCCAGAATAAAGTCTATGATGTCTCGAACAGCAGCCTATGGAAAGAGGGGGCGCACATGATGCACCTGGCGGGGACCGACCTGACGGAGGCCCTGGCCAATGCTCCCCATGGCGAGGACATGCTGAGCCGGATGCCTTTGCTGGGCCAGTTGGTCAAGAAAGCTACCCTTCAGCAGGAACTTGCCCGGCAGATTGAAAGCCGTCACCCTCATCCAATAATGGTCCATTTCTCAGTTGCTTACTCGGTTACAGCCCCGGCCTTTTTCCTGGTATGGCTCATTACCGGTCAGCCCCTCTTCGAAGCCATGTCGTTCTATATTCTCTTGCTTGCCCTAATAATCACGCCGGTGTGCGGGATTTCCGGAATGTTTAGCTGGAAAGTGACCTATGAAAGCAAGAGAACCAGGGT
>CAZYNY010000316.1:0-1666 GCA_964648095.1 uncultured Nitrospirota bacterium
CTTTCCTCCCTTTTTACTAAGGGGGGAGGATTTTAGGAGGGGGTTAGGGAAAGGAGCAAGATATGAATAACTCAAATAAACTAAAGATCCTTTTTATTTCAATCGCCTTTACCCTTCTGTCTATTACTGTTTTAGGGCTCTTCTCCCTGGCCACGTCTCCTGCTCAGGCAGCAGGCCTCACCTTAGCTTATATGGCCGGGCTTTCGATGATACTTCTTCCCTGCACATTGCCTGCCCTGCTTGTGATTGTGCCGCTTTCCATGGGTAAGGGTTACAAAAAAGGGCTTCTGATCGCCCTGCTCTTTTCCATCGGGATGAGCATCACATTGAGTGCTTATGGAGTAGCCATGGCGCTCCTCGGAAAGGTCCTCTACCTGGACCGGGCGACGCTCTTTATGTGGCTTGTTGCAGGTCTTGCTGCCTATCTCTTTGGATTGTCGGAATTAGGGTTGATCTCTTATAAAGGTCCGGCCTATTCAGGTCCTCTTCCTGCTTTTTTGGCGGGATCAAAGCTCGAATATTCCAATGCCTTTTTGCTCGGGATCCTGCTCGGGAATGCTGGGATCGGCTGTCCAAATCCGGCCTTCTATGTCCTTCTCACTTACATTGCAGGGACAGGGGATATAATGACAGGTGGCACCCTTGGACTCCTCCATGGTATTGGCAGAGCCACCCCACTTCTGGCTGTCTCAATCCTTGCAATCTGGGGGGTAAATTCAATCAACTGGATACTCGAAAAAAAGGAGGTTCTCCAAAAATGGGTAGGATGGGGGCTAATTGGCGTTGCCTCTCTCATACTCCCAAAGCCGATCTTCGGACATGCCTGGTGGGAGGAGTCTATTTTTCATAAGATCTGGAATAAGGTCGTTATGATGGCCCTGGGTGAGCAGATTGCAGAGAGCGCTGCTGTGGAGAAGGCACTGGGAGATATGCCGGTGCATGACCCGATCTTACTCTATGGCCCATGGGTATTTCTTGCCCTTCTGATTATAATACCAGTCCTCTGGGGGTATGCCAATAAACTCGATAGCAGGGAGGTGAAAAACTATGTGGAAAAGATTGCCTGAGGTGATAAACGTGATAGCCCTGTCGCTCCTGCCATCAGTATCGGCATGGGGTCATGGGGATGATGATATCAGGCTGGATAGCTTTTTAGGTCCGATCCTGGGCCTACTTACGATCTTGGTTCTTGTACCAGTCGGCAAGTTTGTTATTAAGACTATAAAAGATAGGACTTGGGGGGAGAGGTCATGATCGATTTAAAGCTTCTTACCACATTGGGCTGCTCCAAATGTGATCAGACTAAAAAGGTCATTGAGAAGGTCAAACCCGATTTCTCCAATATGAAGGTCGAGATCATAAACCTCATGGAGCATCCGGAATTGGCCGTCAAGTATGGTGTTATGATCTCTCCGGCACTTATCATTAATGAGAAGGTGGCCTTTGTTGGAGGAGTAAATGAGGAGCAGTTAAGAAAGAAGCTTATAGATCTGATGGAGAGGCCATGAAGGTAGATATTTTAATGGCCATATTATTAATTACTCCTATGATCTTTTTAAGTCCCGATGCCTTTGCCTCATCGGAAAAAGAGATCATCTTATCCGTTCCTGGAATTCCAGGCCCATACTGCGCTTACGGTCTTGAGAAACGCTTATTGGAACTGGAG
>CAZYNY010000317.1:0-1666 GCA_964648095.1 uncultured Nitrospirota bacterium
CACAAGCACAACTGGACGAACCGCCTGATCGCCGGTGACAGCCTCCTGGTCATGAACAGCCTGCTGGAGCGCGAGGGCATGGCGGGCAAGGTGCAGATGATCTATATCGACCCGCCCTATGGCATCAAGTACGGATCCAACTTTCAGCCCTTCATCAACAAGCGTGATGTGAAGGACGGCAAGGATGAGGATTTGACCCAGGAGCCCGAAATGATCCGGGCTTTCCGGGATACCTGGGAGCTTGGCATCCATTCTTACCTGACTTACCTGCGCGACCGATTGCTCCTGGCGCGTGAGCTGCTGACCGAATCCGGCAGCATCTTTGTGCAGATTGGCGATGAAAACCTCCATCTAGTGAGAATCCTGATGGATGAAGTTTTCGGAGCTAAGAACCTATGTGCCCTGATAACCTTCTCAAAGACATCACCACTTGGCACGGACATGCTGCCGCAGACTTGCGACTACCTAGCTTGGTATGCAAGAGATCGGACGAAACTAAAGTACAGACAACTTTACAAGGAGAAAACCCCTGGTGAACTTGGGGCGACAAGATATACAGGTATGGAATTACAGGACGGTACCCGTGTAACGGCTTCTGACTATGATGGCAACCTCTCGGATGTTCATCTCTTCTCAGACTCGGACATGTCAGCTATGTATACGACCCCACACCTTGCGCTTCCATTCGAGTTTGAGGGACGAGAGTTCAAGCCCAGCCCAGGACGACAATGGCAAACCACTCAGGACGGACTAAAGAGGCTTGCTGTTGCCAAGCGTCTGATGATTCAAGGGCATCGACTCAGATACATCAGGTACTTGGATGACTTCCCAGTGAATCCTATTCAGAATTTGTGGCCAGACATCGGTGGCATTCAAAGCCGTTCAGACCCAAAAGTATATGCAGTACAGACAAGCACCACTGCAATTCGACGCTGCATCCTCATGACTACTGACCCCGGCGACCTGGTGTTAGACCCAACGTGCGGCAGCGGCACCACAGCCTATGTGGCCGAGCATTGGGGACGCCGCTGGATCACCTGTGACACCTCCCGTGTGTCCATCGCCCTGGCTAAACAACGCCTGATGACCGCAATCTACGACTATTACGATCTGGCCCACCCAAGGGAAGGCGTGGGCAGCGGATTCAAGTACAGGACCGTACCGCACATCACACTCAAGTCCATTGCCAACAACCCGGAGATCGACGGCATCCACGCCCGCTGGCAGAAAAAACTGGAGCCCCTCCGGACTGAACTAAACCGGCTTTTGTACCAAGACTGGCAGGAATGGGAGATCCCTCGCGAACCTGACGAAGGTTGGTCCGCGAAAGCCAAAGAGATTCTTCAACAGTGGTGGGAACTGCGCCGCAAGCGGCAGGAAGAGATCGATGCCTCCATCGCAAAATACGCCGAGCAAGAGACACTCTACGACCAGCCCTTCGTGGACCGCAAAATCACCCGGGTGACCGGCCCCTTTACGGTCGAGGCCGTCCCTGCGCCCGCTGTCAGGGCCCTGTCCGAGGTCCAGGAAGAGGGCGACCAGGAGGCAAACGAGTCCATGGGCCGTTACGGGGAGACCCTACGGCAGGACGAGTGGCGGGGCGAGCTCCTAAAGGCCGGCATCCGGGGCAAGAGCGGCCAGAAGATCCTCTTCTCCCGGGTAGAGC
>CAZYNY010000318.1:0-722 GCA_964648095.1 uncultured Nitrospirota bacterium
ACCGTCATCTTCTTGGTCATCTTCATCCTCCCAGACGTATAGACTTACGTATGTGCAATAAAAATTGTAGCTCTAAGAAGGCAGAGTGTCAAGTTAGTGAATTTGCTAGATTCAGGAATGGCCGAAAACAGGCGAGGGGTAAAGCCCCTCTTAGACACCCTTCTTCAAGACATCAAGTTCCTGTTCAATCATGTCTGTTAGTTCCTGAATTGATAATGGAGCTTCAATCCTTAAGAGCCTGCAGGGGAGCTTGTCCATCCATTGTTCATGTAGTTCTTTGCTTCTCATATCAGCTTCTGTAGAATCATATTTGGATGCCCAGACCATGAAATCTTCGTGGTGCTGATGAAACCAACCCCCAGATGAGATAGCCTCTGACCCGTATCGCTCAATTTCTCTAGCCTCGAGTCTCTCCATCCGCAGGTCATGGGGTATCCATAGGAAGACCACCAAGGTGAACAGGGAAATTACAAAATCGCCCCATCCACAGAGTGACCCGGAAAGCACCCACTCTGGAAACCGGAGCAAGTCACGTTCCAGTAACTTCGCTCTCTGAATGGAATCCCGTTTCTCGGTAAACGGAATGTCGGTTTTGACCCAGAAGTAATCATCAGTGTCAAAATATGGAATAGTAAAACGCTTCGAGAGCGCTTGTCCCAGTGTGGTAGTTCCTGCTCCAGATGCACCCAATATGTGTATCCTGCGTTTCATTTGGCTATCCC
>CAZYNY010000318.1:732-1056 GCA_964648095.1 uncultured Nitrospirota bacterium
ATGTCTAAATATGAAATAACATCTCCAGGATTAAACATTTCACATCACCCGCCGCAAGCAATGGGCTTACACGGTTCATCAATTGTAATTAAGACTAAACACCCTTCTTTTCTTCCTTCCACACCTTCCCACCCGGCGGCAGGACCAAAATGTCTTCGCCAGCTAGTTTAGCGGCGATGGTTTTGTTTAGCTCGGTGATGGGGATACGTATCTGGTTCATGCTGTCGCGGTCGCGGACGGTAACCTGCTTATCTTCCAGCGACTGGAAGTCGACGGTGACGCAGAAGGGGGTGCCAATTTCATCCTGCCGGCGGTAGCGGCGCC
>CAZYNY010000318.1:1066-1664 GCA_964648095.1 uncultured Nitrospirota bacterium
CGCCCGATGCTCTGGGCATCGTCATCGCTTACCATCCAGCCCTGACGCAGGTCGGAGTACACTTCCTTAGCCACCTTGACCAGGTTCTCCCGCCGGCTCAGCGGTAATACAGCCACCTTAAAGGGGGCAAGGGCAGGGTGGAGGTGAAGCACCACTCTGAGTTCCCCCTCAGCTATGCCTTCATCATAGGCATCACAGAGGACAGCCAGCACCGAGCGGTCGACCCCGGCCGATGGCTCGATGACACAGGGCAGGAAGTGCTCCTTGGTCTCATCATCGAAGTATTCCAGGCTCTTGCCACTGGACTTGGCGTGCTGAGTCAGGTCGAAGTCGCCACGGTTAGCCACACCCTCCAGCTCAGCCCAGCCCATCGGGAACAGGTACTCGATATCAGAGCAACTCCGCGCATAATGGGCCCGCTCCTTTTGAGTGTGTTCCCGCAGGTGAAGATGCTCTTTCGTAACGCCCAGCTTGAGATACCAATTGAGACGCTGTTCCAGCCAGTATTTGAACCATTCCCCATCGGTGCCCGGCTTAACGAAAAACTCCATTTCCATCTGCTCGAATTCCCGGCTGCGGAAGATAAAGTTGCCGGTGG
>CAZYNY010000319.1:0-1652 GCA_964648095.1 uncultured Nitrospirota bacterium
AGTACAATAAAGTTCAATAGAGAGAGTTCACTATATGTTCTAGTTTTAAAAATTATGCTCGATATAGTAGAAGCACCTCCTTTATTACTATTGGGCTTACTTGATAAAAAATGATATAAAATCCATTTTACCATTTTTTTTATTACTTTAAGCCGAATATCTGAAGAACGAGGAACTAATATTACCTTGTAATCATTTTGTTCTTTTTCAGTTCTCTCATTGTATGGTGAGAGGCCTATAGCAACAACCTCGTATCCGGCATCCACTGCAGATGCTGCCTCCTTCTGGACGCGAATATCATGTACAACATCGTTGGTTAGTAACATGCATATTTTCTTTTTTAAATTCATAAGATTTGTCCTATCATATTTTTTTCTTCTTGGACACTGCTTCAATCATCATGTGAACAGGGCCAAACAATTTTATCTTTACACTTTGTGGAATACGATAATATATTTTATATATAATTCTATAAACCACCCTATCTGCAGAAAAATGAGGCGGCTTGGGAATGATCCCTTGCTTTCTAATTAAATTAAATTCCTGCAATAAATCCTTAATAATATACTTATTGAAGGTTCTTAGATGCGTAAACTCATAGATGCCTTCATATATTTTATACTTGCTAAGTTCCTCTTCCCAAGGAACAACCAAAAATAGTCTTCCATCAGGCTTTAAAACTCTGTAGATCTGTGATACAACTTCCTCAGGATATAACACATGTTCTAAAACATCAGAACACACAACAACATTAATACTTGAATCCAAAAAAGGCAAGGATGCTGCATCCCCGGCAACTGCAAGCAATCCATCCTTATGAGCTAAACTAAGGTAATTTAATGAAAGGTCAAATGCTATCTTCCTGCCTTTAATATTTTTAGTAAAATTTCCCTGAGCAGATCCAATATCTAATAATATACTATTTTCCATATCTCCAATAAAATTGAGCAAAGGGATGTATCTTTGTTGTTCTTTATCCTTTTCAAACGGATCCTTAAGATCATCCACTGCCAATCTCTCTATGCACGCTCTATACCGAACAAATAAGCCCCCATCTCCCTCCCCTTGAGCCAACATACAAGTCCTCCTCGAACCCATGGCTTCCATCACAGGACCTGCCAAATCTTCTTTCACCCGAGGCATCTTTTCCTTCTCCCTCGGGGAGGGATGAGAGATTGGAGGCCGAAACGTTCTATCTATCCCTGCCTGTCCCCCACAGACCAGGGATCTTCTCGCATCAGTTCGTGCGTATTGTGCGTAATCTGATAAAATTTACACTGCGAAATACCATCTCCTTTATTTCGGCATCTCTCAACAGCAGAGTCTCAAAAAGAAATGTCTTTGTAATCCTGTTAAATTCCCTTAACCCCAACAACATCATAAAAAAATACGCTATCGTACTCGATATAGAGGCCCCACTTATTCCATATTTAGGTATAAGAATGATATTGGCAAGAATATTCAATATAAGGGCAAAGCCTGGTGCAATATAAACCACAGGAGGTAGACCCCTGCCAGCCAGATCTTGCATAAGTAGGGTACTTACACTAAGAAATAAGATGCCCGGCAGTAGCCAGTAAAACGGGGCAACCGCTGCAGCAAAGCGGTTGCCATATAAGAGCAATATCACCGGTTTAGCTAATAGGATCATC
>CAZYNY010000320.1:0-1648 GCA_964648095.1 uncultured Nitrospirota bacterium
TGGTAAAGATTATCGGGGAATGAACATCTTTACAGAGGTCAGCCCCTTGGACGCGCAGGAGCTGCAGAGATCTTCCGACCTCCAATTATGCTCTTCTGTACTGCATCAATAACTTTGTCTGCTGAATCCTTCGGCACTTCTACGAAGGTGAATTTATCCAGTATCTTGATATTTCCCACGGCCTTCCCGCTGATACCCGCCTTTTCTGCGATCAGCTTAACGATATCACCCGGCCTTACCTTTTGCTCTCTGCCAACGGTGATAAAAAGCCGAACCATCCCCTCAGGGGCCCCGGTTTCATCAAGGGATGGTTTTGCTTCTTCGCCTGTACCAAACCCCTCGAGCTGAAACTTTAACAGCGCTGCCGCAATCTCGGAAGGCTTTAGGCTTTCAGAAAGTTTTTCCACCATGCTTGCATAGGCATCAAACTGCTTATCATCAATAAACTCCTCGATTCTTTCCCTGAGACGACCTAGTCGTGCCTCCATAATCTCACGACGGGACGGCAGTTGTCCCCTTTTTATCTTTGTTTTTGATACCCTCTGTATCAGCCCTAGCTGTCTATCCTCCCGAGGAGTCACAAAGGTGATCGCAACCCCTTCTCTTCCCGCCCTTCCTGTCCTTCCGACCCTGTGAACGTAGGATTCAGGATTCTGAGGGATGCCGTAATTCACTACATGGGTAATATTGCTGATATCAATCCCCCGTGCCGCAACATCCGTTGCCACCAGCACATCGATCATGCCTTTCCGGAACTTCTGCATGACCGCCTCTCTCTGATTCTGGCTGAAATCTCCGTGGATTGCCTCTGCCTCATACCCCCTGAGCTTTAAACCTGCGGCAACATCATCAACCTCCCTCTTGGTATGACAAAAAACGAGAAAGAGGTCTGAATCTTCTGCATCAATCAGCCTGCAGAGTGCGTCCATCTTTTCCGACCATCTCACCTCATAAAATATATGATTGATCTTCGGTGTTGTGAGTGTACCCTCGGATATTGCTACCTTTTCCGGATGGCGCATATAATGATTGGCTATCTTTAAGATCCCCGCAGGCATAGTTGCCGAAAAGAGCAAGGTCTGCCGTTCCTTTGGCGTCTCTTTGAGTATAGTAGTTATGTCATCAATAAAGCCCATATCCAGCATCTCATCAGCTTCATCAAGCACCACGGTCTTGATGTACTGAAGCCGCAGTGTCTTTCTCTGGATGTGGTCTATAACCCTCCCAGGGGTTCCGACCACCACCTGAACCCCCTTGCGGAGCGCCCGTATCTGCCGTTCTATGGATTGACCTCCGTAAATGGGAATAGATTGAATTCTTTTAAACTTGCCGATCTTATTCATCTCTTCAGCGACCTGGATGGCAAGCTCCCGTGTTGGGGTGAGGATTATTGCGTGAACCATAAGGTTTCTGGGGTCCGCCTTTTCAATAATTGGTATGCCATAGGCGGCAGTCTTTCCTGTCCCTGTCTGTGCCTGGCCAATAATGTCATTACCTTGCATGACCAGGGGGATCGTCTTTATTTGAATTGGTGTCGGCTCCTCAAAACCCATGGAGCTGACAGCATGAAGTATTTCTTTGCTTAGGTTTAAGTTCGTGAATTTGAAAGTATCGGACTGCACATCTGAGTTCATCTTTATTCCTCTGA
>CAZYNY010000321.1:0-1645 GCA_964648095.1 uncultured Nitrospirota bacterium
GTCCTGGGGTGCTACTACCTGACTACGCTGAAGCCCGGCGACACCGGAGAGGGGCGCCATTTCGGCAGCTTCTCCGAGGCCAAACTGGCCTACGAATCGGGTACACTCGGGTTGAAAGCTGAAATCAAGGTCAGGCACAGTGAGAACAGCGGCGAATGGTATAAAACCAGCGTCGGACGCATAATTTTCAATGAGGTCTTACCTCCGGAGCTGGATTTCACCAACGGCGTCATGGACAAGGGTACCCTGAAGAAACTGGTGGCCCAGACCTATAAGCTTCTGGGAAATATAGCCACAGCCAGGATGCTCGATGCGCTTAAGACTCTTGGCTTCCATTACGCGACGCGGTCCGGCGTTACTGTAGGCATCTATGATCTTGAAGTTCCGCCGGAGAAGCAGCGCATCCTGGAAAAGGCCGAAGAAGAAATCGCCGTCATCCAGAGGAACTTCAACATGGGCCTCATGGGTGAAGACGAGAGATATACCAAGGCTGTAAAGGTCTGGGAAACGGCCAAGGACCACGTTCAAGAGGCGGTTAAAAAGGCCCTGTCCGGTTACGGTGGCATTTACATGATGGCCACCGCCGGCGCCAAAGGTAACATAGGTCAGATAACCCAGATGGCCGGCATGCGCGGTCTGATGTCGGACCCATCCGGCAAGATCATCGAGTTGCCAATTAAGAAGAGCTTCCGTGAAGGTCTTTCGGTATTGGAGTACTTCATCTCCACCCACGGCGCCCGAAAGGGTCTTGCCGATACGGCTCTGCGTACTTCCGATAGCGGCTACCTGACAAGGCGGCTTATCGATGTTGCCCAGGACGTCCGAATAACTGCGGACGATTGCGGTACCACCGGCGGCAACTGGATATCAAGAGAGACCGAGGAAAGCCGGATGGTGGCCTTTGGTGATCGGATTCTTGGCCGCTGGCCGGCCCAGGCGGTGGCTGACCCGCAAAGCGGTGAGATCATCGCCGATATCAACAATGAAATCGACGAAGAAAAGGCCGCCGCCATCGTCAAGGCAAGCATCGACAGGATCTATGCCAGATCGGTAATGACCTGCCAGTCGCGCCGCGGTGTTTGCGCCAGGTGCTACGGCCGGGACCTGGCCCGGGGCCGCCTGGTCGATATGGGCGTTGCCGTAGGCATTATCGCCGCCCAGAGTATCGGCGAACCGGGGACCCAGCTCACCATGAGGACGTTCCATACCGGCGGTGTTGTCGGTCTGGACATTACCAGCGGTCTTCCTCGTGTTGAAGAACTCTTTGAAGCCCGGATTCCCCAAGGCCAGGCTATAATCTCGGAGATCGATGGCCTGGTGGAAATTATTACCACCGGTGAAGAAAAGAAAATCAAGGTAACCAGCACCGAGTTTTACCGCGATGAATATACGCTGGCGCCGGGATACCACTGGCTGGTGAAAACCGGAGACCATGTAGACGTAGGAATGCTGCTGGCTGCCTCCGAAGCGGCCCCGCCCGGGACCGAGATCGCTTTGACCCCGGAGGCTTCCTCTCTGCTGGCCAGGGTAAAGGGCACCGCCGAAATTGAAGGCGAGCGCCTGACCATCGTCTATGAAGAAAAAGACGAGCGGGACTATTCCATCCCGGTCACCGCTCATGTCAGGGTGGACAATGGCAGTACTG
>CAZYNY010000322.1:0-1644 GCA_964648095.1 uncultured Nitrospirota bacterium
CAAAGCCTCTCGCCTGCCAAAGTCTTGTACGGCGAGCAGGTGTGCGGCGGGCAGGACTGACCCCCTTTCCTTAATTACTAGGGGTAGAGGAGGAGTCCAAAAATCTCAGTCCCCTTTGCGAAGGGGGAGTTGCCCCTTCTCCCTTTCTTAAAGGGAGAGCGAGAGGGATTTGAAAAGGGGTGTCTAAGAGGGGGCAAAGCCCCCCTCTCTCGAAACTCTTTCCCCCTCTCCAAGCGTGGAGAGGGGGACTAAGGGGGTGAGGTTGATAAACTGCCTGGGGGTAGTGATTGATTTATCTCGCGGTGTTGTAATACTATATCTCACATGAATAGCAGAAGGAGTTGAGACAATACTATGGCTACCATAATTGTGCTGTATCCGGCTTATGGGACGGTCTCCTGCCATGAGGTGGCCGATTATGCCGAGCGAATCGACGACCTGAGGCTGATACTGGCTGACAATGACCCGACTGTCTCCGACGAGAATATATTCGATGAGGTGATGGAACTGCCGCCGCCGGAGCGTCTCGCCGAGGCCTATGAGCTGATGCTGCGGTGGTGCCAGAAATCCCGCCCTGACGGTATCTTTATGCAGTCGGAGAGGGGGCTGCTGCTCGGTTCCCTGCTGGCGCGTGATTTCGGCTTAAAGGGACCATCAGTAGAGGCGGCGCACCTTTGTTCCAATAAATACCTGCAGCGGGTTGCCGTGGGGCGTGTCGGGGTCAGTAATCCATTATTCAGTCTGGCGGAGAATGCCAGTGATGTGCGCCGCCTGGCACGTGATTTTGGCTTCCCGATGGTTCTTAAATGCGTCATTTCCACGATGTCGCGCCTGGTCACACTGGTCTGCAGCCCGGAGGAAATTGATGGTGCCGTCGCCCGTATGCAGGCTGGGCTGGCTAAGTCGATTGATGTCGAGAGGCTTCTCAGCTTCGCTCAAATAAGCAAAGTCGACCTTGGTTGCGACCCGCGGTATCAGTTCCTGGTCGAGTCCTTTCTGGAGGGCGATATGGTCGAGACTGACGGACTGGTGGCGGGAGACAGGGTCTTTACCTTCGGCGTAACCGAGCAGGTGCAGAGCGTAAATCCCCCCTTCTTTATCGAGAGCTACCTCTTTCCGGCGGAATGTTCGGACAGTAAACCTATCGAGGTTGTATCGGATACGATAATGAAGGCTGTAGACCTGCGCTATTCCGGTTTTTCCACGGAAATGCGTATCTGTGATGGCAGGATATACCTGATGGAAATAAATGGACGGCTGGGCTGGGATGATGGTTTTGGCGACCTTTTTCAGGTGCGTACCCATCAGGAACGGATTTTACAGTCGCTACAGCTGGCATTGGGTATTGAGCCTGAGTTCACTCCCGATGAAAGCCGTTTTGCCGCGTTGGCTTACCGTTCCTGCTATTACGATGGTATCGTCGAGGAGCTACCCACCCGGGAGGAACTGGCGCAACTGGAAAGTGACGAGCTTAGGTTCGGGTTGTCCACTCACCGGGGCGCGCGCTTCATTGCCCCGCCCAGCCCGGATGTCTATCCTCATGTCGCCTGGGCGCTGGCCACCCATCCGGCTTCCAGTCATGCTGCCTATCAGATTGCCCGCGAGGCTCTGGATGAGCTTAACATCTCGATTCGGCGAATCTGA
>CAZYNY010000323.1:0-1641 GCA_964648095.1 uncultured Nitrospirota bacterium
GTTGACGAAGTTGTAGGGGGGTAGGGGTCCGGCATACTTGAAGACAAGGCGCCACGCCTGACTCTCGTCCAACGCGCTCACCGCGGCGTCGAAGGCAGGCTCGCGGCTTTTGTCAACCAGGAAGGCCGCGTTGGGTGCACGCCAAGATTTAGGCCGCCTTTCTGTCAGGCCGTGTCAGTCTCCAATTCTCGGCCCAGCGTTGGCTGAGCAACCCCGACCGCAAACTAAGGACTGGCTGCGCACCGCTTTTTGTCCAGCACATTCCCGCCTGTTTCAACCTTGCCCCAATCAGTCGCTTGCAGGCGCTCTCTACCGTACCGCTGCCGATCGGACAGCCCGCTTCGCGAAACCGGTCGTAGCGCATCCTCTCTGTGTTTGTCTCGAAGTAATGTATCTCGTCTGCGGCCGCTCTGCCCTTCGGCTCAATTGCGGCCGCCAGCAGAGCATCGACCACGCTCTCCACTTCTCCCTCCCAAAGGTCTGCTTTGCGTGCGTCGACCCACTCCTTGGCTCCAGCACTGCCCTCCCCGAACACGCCGTTAGCTGCCGTCCACAGGTGGTCCACGCCGTGCCACCAGTCGAGAACCTCGATTCGATTGGGGAAGTGCAGCGCAAACTGGGTCCAGTTCCCAAGCGCGCCGTCGCCGAGGCAGACCACGCGGTCGTCGGCGACATCGACGCCACGCTTCACCACCTCCGCATACAGCCGTTTGCCGGCCTCCTCCATCGATCCTACCTCGGCAATATAAGTTTGGCGCTCAGCCTCCGCCCCATCCACTTGGCCGTCGATCACTCTTGACTTCGCCCGGAACACCACCCCAGCCTTCACATCGTGCCAGGCATCATCGAATCTGACTCTGGCCGCATCCAGTGCCACGGCCCAAATGCCGCCTTCATCTGGGCTCACTCGCTCTGGAGGATTTGCATCATTGCCAAACAGCTTCTCACGGTCTTTGGCCAGACTGTCCTCCAAGTGCGCCCCACGGTCATCCGTCAGCCGCTCGACCTCGCGCGCCGATATCCCGACTCCGGTCAAATCTTCAAAGGTCTCCGCCGCCGGCTCGAATGGCAGCGCAGCGCCCAGTCGGCAGACACCGTTCTGGATCCCCTCGCTAAACTGCCCCTGCGCGATCCCCAGCACCTCATCTAGTGGATAGTGCCCCTTCGAACAACTGGGACAATAGTAGTAGCCGCGGTGCACTTCAATTCGGCCGACGTAGGTTTCCTGCTTTCGAGCCTGATCCCCTTTGTACTCGGCTAATCCGCCGCATTCACACCGCCAGTCACCCTCAATCCGCTCTCGTTGCGCCCAAATGACTTGCTGAAGCGCTGGGGCGAAGCAGTCACGACTGAGCCGGCGCGCCTCGGTCTCCAGGTCGCCAAACGAGGCCTCCGGATGATTCTCGCCAAAGTCCAAAAACTCATTGACCCGCTGCTCGAATTGCCGGACAATACGGGCGAGCAGCAACGCCCGTTCTTGGTGCTGTGCGCTCACGGTACCCCCCATGTAGGCCTTACGGCCGCTTGCTTGATACATGGAGGGTACCTCATCCGTAGAACATATTTACTAATTATCTCCTAAATATTGGCGTGCACCCCTCGCCTGATGCGCACCTCGCCTGATCATGATCCACTCCGAAA
>CAZYNY010000324.1:0-1639 GCA_964648095.1 uncultured Nitrospirota bacterium
AATCGCCCCGGACAAAACCATCGCTACGCTGCGATGGGCTTCGGCCTCACGCGCCCGTTGCTCAGCCCGGATTCGGCGGCTGCGGGCTTCCATGATCGCCCAGAGGACTGTGGCGGCGCCCACGACTGCCATCGCTACACCGACGGTCCGACTGCCGAAGAGGCCGATGAGGCCGCCGGTCATGATCATCACCAGCGCCAATAGAGTGAGAAACCGAATGGGCGCAGCGTCCGGCTTTCTGGGAGGCGGTGCATCCAATCGACTGGATTCCTGCTGCTTGTCTTGCAGCCGCCGGCGGCAGTGCTCGGCCTCCAGCGCGACTTTCTCCCGGGCCGTGATGGCTCCGCGCAGGGACCTGAGCGTCCTGCACCGCTCGACCAGCCCCTCTCGCGAATCGGAGGCTGGGGCCGGCCACTCGTTCAGGCAGCGCTCCATGGCCTCTTCCTTACGCCGGGTTTCTGCAAGCGCCCTTTCGGCCGCCGGCAGATCACTATGCGCCGTGGCGAGGAGCTCGCGTTGCTTCACCCGTTCCGTGTCGAACGTCTCGATCCGCTGCTGGGCGGCCAGCGAGCCATCAAAGCGGGCCAGATCCTCCGGCGTCCACTGTGGATGGATCTCTCGGATCAGATTTGCCACATGGGCCTGAGTCTCTTTCAGCTGCTGCTCGACCTGCGGCAGGTCGGGGATGACGAAGACGAACTGCGCGCGCCTCTCTTTGAGCTCATTAAGGACCGCCGGATCAGCCTCCAGGTCCAAATCACCAAATTCTGTAAACTTCTCTTCGGCTGCCTTCTCATCACCCAGGGCCTTTTCCATCGTATGTTGACGATCCGCGAGCAGGCCGGCCGATTGCTTCAGCTCGCTTTCAGCCTTCTCCAGGGTTTCCTGCCATGTTCGAATCTCCTCGCGCGTGAAGAGCGAGCGGTCCATGGCCAGCACCCGCTGCTCCGCCCAGTCCTTGCCCAAGGCTTCTAGCAGGTGGCCGATGGTCTCCTCCAGTTCCTGGCGCTCGTGCATCTGAATGGGCAGGGCTTGCCGTGCTCCAAGATAACGGCTTCGCTCTTCGATCAACAGCTCAATGGCCTCAGCGTGGCGGAGGAGATTTTCATCGATCACCAGGCTTTCGAGTTCATCCGCCAATCCTTGGTACTGGCGTTCCAGGCGATCGATCTGCTCTTCAAGGCCGGCCAGGGTAGCCAACTCCGTATCCAGTTTTTGGAGCCCGTTTTCAGGAAAGTGCTCAATGGCCGGCAGATCCGCCAGCTTCCTCTCGCACTGTTGCAGCTCAATCCAATCGGGCCAGACTCTCAGGCAGGCGGTGGCCTTTTCCTGTTCAGCCTTGAGCTGGGCCGTCTCCTCCATGAGGATCCCCAAATCTTGCTCGACCTGACGGAGCGAACCGCAGGCTTGATCGTAAGCCTCGATCCCGCCCCTGGCCTGGCGCAGCCGCTCGCGAATTGATTCGATCTCGCCCAGCCGGGCGTTGATCAGCAGCTTGCTGCCGCCAGGCTTGAATAGTTTCCCCAGCCCCTTCTGGAGCGTGTCCATTGCCTGGGGCAGGGACAGGATGGCCGTCCCGGCGCTGGCGCCGTAGATCGCGCTCTGGATGTGCTCCGCCTTGAGGGTCTCAAAGGTCTGC
>CAZYNY010000325.1:0-1638 GCA_964648095.1 uncultured Nitrospirota bacterium
CGGGAAATGCTGGCGGCAATCAGCGGGAAGTCCCATTCAGTCATCACCGGTTTCAGTATCATCGATACTGCTACCAACAAAACGGTGTCCAAATCGGTTGAAACTAAGGTCTATATCAGGAAATTGACCCCGGCGGAGATTGACGCTTATGTGGCATCAAAGGAGCCATTGGACAAAGCAGGAGCCTACGCTATTCAGGGACTGGGCGTGGTTCTGGTCGAGAAGATTGAGGGCGATTATTCCAATGTAATCGGCCTGCCCTTGAGCGCTCTGGCGGAAGCCTTAAAAGAGTTTGGGATTAAAATACTGTAAACAGCTGCCACTCTTATTTACGCAACTTTAGTTTGCTTGCTAATCAATGCCTTGGTGAGCTGGTAATCGGTTTCAAGGTTAAGCCAGAATCTTGCCGGTATCTGCGGCATAGCTTCCTCAAGTTGCAGGGCAGTCTCGGCAGTGATAGCTTTCTTTCCGTTGATAATTTCATTTATCGCATTCAAAGGCCGCCTCATACGCCTTGCCAGTTCCTTCTGAGAAATACCTCGCGCTTCGATTTCCTCCGCCAGGTACTCACCAGGGGGGATAGCAATGTCAGGGTAAGCATTCGTCTTAGTTACCATGGTAGTCCTCCACATCGATAATTCGCACTTTGTCCTCTTCGACCTTTTCAATAATGAGCCGATAGTTCCCGGTAAGAGTTATGGCGTACTGTCCGGCTCTGTTTCCTTTCAGCGAGTGTAGCCTCAATGCTTTGTGTCCATATAGCTGAGAGAACTTATCTGTAGCTCTTAGAACTGCCAGCCGTTGAATGTATTTCCTGCCAATTGGAACACCGAAGAGCCGACTAGCCTCCGAGAGGCTTACACTGGCACTATTCAAACGACTTGAGGCAAACTCTAATTCCACCCATACACCCTATAGCTTATATAATAACTCAATATACCCAGCCTGTCAAACATCAAACATAGGAGGATAGGGTGTTAACAATTTTCATGAAGGGCCAGTAACAAACCTTGCTGCATTCTCCCCGGCAACATAGCCCGTGGAAAAAGCGGCTTGCAGGTTGTAACCGCCAGTATCGGCATCGATGTCCATCACCTCGCCGCAAAAATAAAGCCCTTTAACCAGGCGTGAGGCCATCGTGCGGGGGTCAATCTCTTTGAGGGAGACACCCCCGGCAGTAACCATCGCCGCCGCCAGGGGCAGTGGAGCCTTAATGTTGAAACGGAGCGATTTCAACAGGCTGAGCAGCCGTTCTCGCTCCTCAGCAGTAATCTGGTGGCCGCGCCGGTCGGGCGGTATGCCGGTCATGAAGACAAACGGCTCGACTAATTTTTGGGGCAGCAGTCCTTTGAGAATGTTGCGGTAGCCCCGTTTACTGAACTGGTCAAAATCTCGTTGCAGTCGGTCGCGTAACTGCTGGGCGCTCAGTGCCGGCTTGAGGTCGATGGCTACACTGACCGGTCCGCGCTCCAGGGCATCGACTATCGCCAGGCTCAATTGCAGTGTGATTGGCCCGCCGATGCCGAAATGGGTCATCATCATTTCCCCCATATGGCTTTCGATGATAGGTGGGCGTGGCTTCTTACCGGCAATGCCCCGCCCTGAGTCTCTGGCTGGCGTCATTGATGGCTGAATCTC
>CAZYNY010000326.1:0-254 GCA_964648095.1 uncultured Nitrospirota bacterium
GTTTCCCTCCCCTTCAAGGGGAGGGTTAGGGTGGGGATGGGGTATAATCATGACGCTATTTATGTCGCTGTGTATAATGTCAATTCAATTTTGAGAATCTAAACAAGGAGGAAGCTATATGCCTGATTTAAAGATGAAGATCCTTGTTGTAGATGACTTTTCTACAATGAGGAGGATAGTAAAAAACATATTAAAACAGCTCGGCTATTCAAATATTGAAGAGGCCGAGGACGGGGATGTCGCTCTGACCAGGT
>CAZYNY010000326.1:264-1636 GCA_964648095.1 uncultured Nitrospirota bacterium
ACGATGGCCGTTGTCCCGTACCCACTCGGAAGTCTCTCCGTTGGCCGAGTGCATTGTCCGAAACTTGAGCAATCTGAAGAGCTTTCCCCCCATGCCCACGCGATCCTGGATGAAGAACACCGGTCCAGCGGAATCCAGCTTGATCGCTACGGCAATGAGGCCGAAGATGGGAGCGTTGCATTGACCAAGCTGAAATTGGATATGTACGGGCTGGTCATAGCAGACTGGAATATGCCGAATATGACAGGCATCGAGCTTTTGAAAAATATGAGGTCCGATAGTGTATTAAAGGATATTCCAGTACTGATGGTCACAGCAGAGGCAAAGCAGGAGAATGTAATAGCGGCGATACAATCAGGTGTAAATAATTATATAGTGAAGCCTTTTACCGCAGAGGTATTAAAAGAGAAGATAGACAAAATATTTGATAAGGTAAAGTGATTTATAGTAAACGTCTTAAATAAGTTGACATTGAATGCCTGTCATTCCGAACGAAGTGAGGAATCTTAAGATTTCTCAGTCGCTCCGCTCCTTCGAAATGACAACTTTCTTTTGTCGTTAACTATAGGAGGAAAAATGTCTGAGACCAACGAAGAGAAGATGAAGGATAGAAATGACGGAGTCAGGGAGCTCCTGGATGTAACTCGCGCAATGGCAAATGGGAACTATAGCAGGAAAATAGAGTCTGATCTTTACGGGGAGCTTGGAGAACTGGCCAGATATATCAACATAACCTTCAAGAAGCTCCAAACCCTCGAACCGAATATAAAACTCAGCTCCGAGAAGATACCTATGGCCACGTCCCAGCTTTCCGACATAACAAGGGCAACAGAAGAGGCAACTAACAGGATACTGGAACTTACAGAAAAGGTGCTTGATAACCACGACCTGATATCTTCAGGCATTGAAAGGGTTAAAGGTTCTGATAGATTGGACAAAACCAATATCGGAGAGTTAGACAAGCTCGTATCAGATAACAAAGAAAGCCTGATTGAGATCATAACGTGCCTGTCATTTCAGGACCTAACCGGACAAAAGATCAATAAAATAATGGAGATGATGCGGGATGTGGAGTCCAGGATTTTGGAGCTTATTGTGACCTTTGGCCTCAAGGCAAACAATGAAAAGGCAACCATGGACGGGGTAACCTCGCCCCTGCTTAATGAACTTAAAAAACCCGTCTCTGATGACTTAAAGCAGGATCTGGTGGATGATATGTTGAGGAGGTTCGGTTTTTAATACTAATGTGCAATCTAAATCCCCCTTAATCCCCCTTTAGAAAACTGACACTTGGACATTTTTTTGCTGGACAAGAAAGTCTTTTTAATTCCCCTCTTGAGGGGTGGCAGCCGAAGGCTGACGGGGTGGAGCT
>CAZYNY010000327.1:0-712 GCA_964648095.1 uncultured Nitrospirota bacterium
TACATTTATTGTTACCCTGCCGTTTTCAGGGGTGAATTTTACTGCATTGGATAATAAATTAAACATAATCTGTTTAAATTTTACTTTGTCCGCTATTAAAGGAGGAATATCCTTTTGAATATGCGTTTGTATAGGAATGCCCTTCTTACTTGAAAATCCCACAACCGTATTCAGCACTTCATTGATAGCCACACCTACTGGAAACTCTTCATAGTTAAGCTCTAACTTCCCAGCCTCAATTTTTGAGAGATCAAGAATGCTATTAATCATATTGAGCAGGTGTTGTCCGCTGCTGTGAATATCACCCACGTATTCTTTTTGTTCTGCGCTGAGGGCGCCAACAATTTCGTCCTTTAATACTTCGGCAAATCCGATGATAGCATTCAATGGCGTACGAAGTTCATGTGACATTGTTGCTAAAAACTCTGACTTCAGTCTGTTTGCCCTCTCAAGTGCGATATTTGCTCTCTGGAGTTCGTCGGTCCTTTCTGTGACCCTCTTTTCCAGCAAAATGTTTAAGTCCTGAAGTCTTGTAATGCGCATAAAATCAAGCCACGAAGTCACATCTTCATATTCAGCAACGTTAAGTCCCTTCCTTTCTTCCTCCGGGCTTACCCGTATACCTAAGGCCTTCTTAAGGCACCAGAAAAAGAACATCCCCAGTCCGAACGACCATACAAAGGCAACCCCAACGCCTATTGCCTGAATCCCA
>CAZYNY010000327.1:779-1635 GCA_964648095.1 uncultured Nitrospirota bacterium
CTGAGCCAAGATTGCTAAAGGACCGGTAATAAGGCCAATATAAACAGCACCATCAGGGTCTACCCTGCTTGAACCTGCCGTTATCGCTACTAGGCCAGCCAGTACTGCCGTAAAGAGTTTGCCAGCGTCGAGTCTCCTTTCAGTTACGTAATTAAATATCAGAGCCGAAACCCCCGCTGCGGCAGCGGCCATGTTTGTATTAACAATAACAAGACCGATGTCCCCGCTAGCCCGTAAAAGGCTACCGCCATTAAAGCCAAACCAACCAAACCATAGGAAAAAGGTACCCAGTGTAGCCAGTGGGACATTATGTAGTCCCATCGGATTAGAGGTACCATCGGGGTTGTATTTACCAATCCTGGGTCCTAAAATCAAAGCCCCTGCAAGGGCAAACCATCCGCCAATGGAGTGAACCACTGTTGAACCTGCAAAGTCAATAAATCCCAATCTCCCCAACCAACCAGATTGCCCTGGATAAAAGAGATTCCCCCATGCCCAGTGCCCGAAAATTGGGTAGAGAACAGACACTGTAAATGCGGGGCCTATGACGTTGGGAATAAAACTTGAGCGTTCAGCGATGGCTCCTGACAATATAGTAGAGGCTGTAGCGGCAAAGACCAATTGATAAAAGAAAAAGGTATAAGATAGACTGCCAGTATGTGTTGCCACTCCGCAGACAAAGAAATGATTTGTCCCAATCCAGCCCATATAACTTACACCAAACATCAACCCAAATCCTGCGACATAAAATACAAGGGAGGATACGAGGAATTCCACGAGATTTCTTATAGAAATACTGATTGCATTCTTGGATTGAGAAAAGCCCGCCTCATACGAGGTAAATCCCATTTGCATG
>CAZYNY010000328.1:0-1386 GCA_964648095.1 uncultured Nitrospirota bacterium
CCCTGACCTACACAGTGACAGTGACCAACAATGGGCCCGATGTTGCCACGGGTGTAGTTGTAAGAGACACATTACCAGCTAGTGTGACATTTGTCTCTTCGTCTGCCAGCCAGGGTACCTGTAGTGGGACAATCACAACTACTTGCAATCTGGGGACAATCAATAATAGTGCCACCGCCACAGTGACAATCGTCGTTACACCCACGACGGCAGGCGAGATTACCAACACGGTCACCGTGACGGGGACCGAAAGCGATCCCACCCCAAGCAACAATACAGCCACGGCCGTGATGACACTGGTCAGCTTACCTTCCTCCATATGCGCCCAGGAAAACCCTTTTGCTAACACGGTTTGGGAGATTTCGGGAAGCACTAGCGGCACGTTGAAGAAGAAACTGATTGGCGTACTGGTGCTTAATGAATTCGAGTGGAAAGCCACCTGGTACGAGATCGAGGATAAGTTTTGGGTTTTTCTTCGTTCGGGCACGGGGTCTTACACCGTCAGCGACGACGGTAAGAATATCGTGCTAAAGGAGGGAGAAGACGAGTCGTTCTTCACTCCCACCACCTCCTCCCTCATGGCCAGGGCGAACGGCGCCCGCACGTCGCTGAGCATCCACTGGTCAGCCAAGGAGGTTTTCGGGAGATTTGGGAGTTTTACCGAGAAGGGTACCCTCACTGTCAGGCGCCGGAATACCGGACCTGAAGGCCTATCTGGAGCATGGGAGGGGAATATATCCGGCGAGGTCACGGGAAGAGTAGACTTTACATTCGGTACTGAGGATGAATTTGGCGATCCTATCTTCGCTGCACCGGGTTTTTATTCCATCGCCGGTACGCTACCGGCACCCGACGGCAGCGGCGACCTGGAACTTTTCGGCGATCTCCTGCTGAACTCAAAGAATCAAGTGGTATATGGTAGGCTCGCAGCTAACATCGATGAAGAGGCTTTTTCATTTGAAGAAGGCGGTTTTTCATTTAGTGAAGGCGCTTTTTTATTGGCGAGGAGGATTCAGGGTAAGTACAAGCCGAAGAGTGGGCAACTGACCCTTCAGGGGCAACTGATACAGGTGGAGTGCAATGATAGCGATGAATTCTTTATCGAGTGCTGGGCTTCCAGGAGGTTGAAGTTCAAGATCATCGCTACTCAATTGGGCTTGTAAACTTAATGAGTGTGTCTCACCTGTCCAACCAGTGTGAAGCTCCCCTACCTCCAGATAAGCCTTCTGGTAAGCCCGATACGGAGGTAGATAGTGAAAGATGACTGAGAATCCCCCACCCCTCAATCCCCTCTCCCGAGGAGAGGGAAGAGCAGGGACAAAGTCGCGTCTTAAGCCAAAGGAAGAACAAAAGAAAATTAGTACGAGGAAACCATCTCAGTCTTAG
>CAZYNY010000328.1:1421-1633 GCA_964648095.1 uncultured Nitrospirota bacterium
ACAACAAAAGGGATAGGCAGAAAGATAACAGAAGAAATCAGTAAGAGAAAGAATGCGAAATAAACAGTAGCACGACAATAGCAGAATACAAAAGCAAAACAAAAACAAAGAAAAAACAAGGCCTAACAACTCAATTGAGTAGACCGGGAGGGAGCGGGCGAGATTTTCAAAATTTCAAAGTGGTACAGCTCCCTCCCGGCTGCTCATCTCGG
>CAZYNY010000329.1:0-1630 GCA_964648095.1 uncultured Nitrospirota bacterium
GGTGAGCTTGTCGAACCATGAACGCTCACCCTTCGACCCTTCGGCAAGCTCAGGGCTCAGGGTGAACGGAGCTTAGAGGGAAATCTAGTATGCCAACGATGAAAGAACTTATTGACGAGCTGGAAAAGCGACGAGATCATGCCCGCGAGCTCGGAGGCCCTGACAAGGTTCAAAAACAGCACGAACGGGGAAAACTCACCTGCCGAGAACGGATCGATCTCCTTTTTGATCCTGGAACCTTCCTCGAGTTTGGGATGTTGGGGGATCATGCCCCTCATGCTCCTCAGATGCAGGGGAAAAACACCCCTGCGGACGGGGTGATTCCCGGTTATGGAAAAATCGATGGCCGTTACGTGGGAATCGCTGCCTACGATTTTACGACTTTAGGCGGCTCCATTGGCTATGTGGGTGAGATCAAAGTCACTCGACTTCGGGAAAAAGTTTTGAAAGAACGGATCCCAATTATTTGGTTGATCGACTCCGTGGGGGCTCGGGTTCACGAATTTTCGGCGATGGCTCAGATGTTCGCGGGAACGGGGCATCTGTTTCAGGAACAGGTGGTCCTGTCGGGGGTGGTGCCGCAGGTTTGCGCGGTGATGGGGCCTGGGGCCGCTGGAACCGCCTACATTCCAGGGCTTGCCGATTTTGTCATGATGGTGAAAGGGAAGAGCTCTCTCGCTTTGGGAGGGCCTCCGTTGGTGAAAGCGGTTACGGGTGAAGAGATTTCAGAGGAGGATCTCGGGGGCTCTAAGATCCATTCCGAGGTCTCCGGTGTTGCCGATCTGGAGGTGGAGGATGACAAAGCCTGCCTTGCGGCCGTTCGGAATTATCTCTCTTATTTCCCATCCCATTGTCAGGAAAAGCCATCGCGTGTGCAGAACGAAGATCCTGTGGATCGCAAAGACGAAGAGCTTCTCACGATCCTTCCCGATAGCCCTCGTCGGGCCTATGACATGCGCAAGATCGTCGATCGCGTCATCGATCGAGGGACTTTCTTTGAGGTGAAGCCCCGTTTTGCTCGCAATGTCCTTATCGGTTTGGCTCGGATGGGGGGATTCTCGGTGGGCGTTGTTGCCAACCAGCCGATGTTTTTAGGAGGCGCCCTCGACAACGATGCCTCCGACAAAGCGGCCCGTTTTATCAATCTTTGCGATGCTTTCAATATTCCACTCCTGTTTTTGCAGGACGTCCCCGGCTTTATGGTGGGCTCCAAAACGGAGAAGGCGGGGTTGATTCGACATGGAGCGAAGTTTCTCTACGCCGTTTCGGAAGCCACCGTTCCTAAGGTTACGGTTGTGGTTCGAAAAGCCTACGGTGCAGGTTACTACGTGATGTGTGGCACTGCCTTCGAGCCAGACATGATCTTTGCGTGGCCCACGGCCGAAATCTCTTTAATGGGGCCAGAGGGGATGGTGAACATTCTGGCGCGTCGAGAGCTCAAAGAGATGGGGAACGAAGAAAAGAATCAGATTACGGAGCAGATTCGCGCCATGATCAATCCGTTCCTTTCAGCGGGGTTAGGTCAGGTCGACGATGTCATTGATCCTCGCGAAACCCGAAAAAAAGTGATTCAAGCGCTGGAGCTTTCGCGAAACAAAACTGTGGAACGCCCGTGGAAGAAACATGGCGT
>CAZYNY010000330.1:0-260 GCA_964648095.1 uncultured Nitrospirota bacterium
TGATCGTTCTTGATACACACATCTGGGTCTGGTGGGTGTACGGAGAGACGACAAGATTCTAAACTATCCGCATGTTACAATAATATGATAACGGGTGGAGCAACCACCCCGGTGCATCCAACCGCCCGCAAGTAGAGGAGGTAGCAAGATGAATAGCTTAACAAATGAGCTTCTCCAACTCCGAGAAAATGATCCAGATATAGCGCTTGTTATGGATGCTTTTAGAGAAATCGAATGCATATATCGAGAAGCGCTGGAAG
>CAZYNY010000330.1:270-1626 GCA_964648095.1 uncultured Nitrospirota bacterium
TATCTACAAAGCACACAACCGAAGTAAGGAATTCTGCAGAGGTTACTATTTCATTCCACCCTACACCGCTGTTGTATAGTAAATAGAGGATAACAATTATGCCTGCATCGAGGCGGAAGAAAAAACGCAAAGTCGAACAAGATAGGACAGTGTCCAGTACCGTTCAAGCAAGTCAACCTGCAGATGATCCATCTAAGTTAGATGAACTGCCTGTGACCTATCAGGCAATCTGTGATTATTTTGATAAACTTGGAAATTTTAACCCCTTCATTTTACGCCGGGAAACCATTCTACGTATAGAACGCGTTACTGGAAGACCCTTAATCTGCTATGTAGCAAAAACGCATAACCTTCCCCAGGGAATTCCAGCTTATATCGATGATAGTGACCTTACCGGTTTTGGTGACCTTACTCGGTCAGTTCAAGGAGAAGCTGTAGACATATTTATCATCAGCAATGGTGGATCGGTGGAAGCAGCTGAACGGATCGTCCGATTAGTCCGTGAGCGCTTCAACATAGTCCGGTTTATTATCCCTTCTAATGCTTACAGCGCCGCCACGCTTATTTCCTTTTCCGGTGATGGAATCGTTATGGATTCATTAGCAACCCTTGGCCCAATTGATCCTCAAATCAATGGTATTCCTGCTCGGGCGATACTACGAGCATTTGAGACGATCGAGAAGCGCTTAAAGGACGAGGGGCCACGAGCACTTACCGCTTACATGCCTTTAATCTCAAAATATGACCTTCACATTCTTGAAATCTGTAAGAGTGCTCAAGAACTCTCCAAAGAATTAGCACGGAATTGGTTAAACACCTACATGCTGAAATGTTCTGAGGAAGACCCTCAAATTGGCGAAATTGTTAATTTCTTCTCGGATTACGATATCCATAAGAGTCATGGGCGTAGTATTGATAGGAAAAAAGCTCGTGAGCTACTAGGGCCAAAAGTGATTGACGTAGAAGAAATAGAGGGCCTTGCGGACCTTGTCCGTAGTCTTTGCAATCAATATGAGCTTTTCTTTGATAAGACTCCATTCTTCAAAGTATTTGAAAATGCATGGGGTGTTAGTTGGGGTCGGCAGGCTCAGACCGTGACCGTTCAGCTCCCAGCTTTGGTTCCTCCAGGCATGCCCTGGCCAGCGCCCCAGCCGGGCCCACCGGAACGATCTGGATAGTTCTTCGAGAAAAAGGCTTAGAAATTTAACGGTAGGAGATCTATGGTAACTTCCCGAATTCCCGCCATAGCCGATCCGCGCTTTGCGGAGGCGGCTGATCTCTGTTCGTTGGCCCACGCGACCTGCTTCATCGAGCAGCAGTTCCCCGTCGCCAGGGTGTCGATGGAGAGCTACAAGG
>CAZYNY010000331.1:0-751 GCA_964648095.1 uncultured Nitrospirota bacterium
GGAAGCATCATCGGCTGCCAGACGGTATCATATGTCATCCTATCGGAACATTGAAGATTTGCGTTGAGCGAAATCGCATGAGCGATGTCTCAAAGAATTCATGCAGATTGTTTGATATTTCCAGCGAGATTGGTGCAACATCTTGACACACGCACCTATTGATGATACACTCCGCGCACTTAGCCAATAAAGATGCCAGGAGGTAAATATGAAACGCCTGCTAGTTCTCGTGACACCACTCTTGATACTGATGCTGATCTGGGGAGCCATCGGCTGCGAAAAGGAGAAGGCCACACCTGCACCTACTGCTACCCCAACCGCCAAAGCCACCACTACGCCGGCACCTACGGCTACCGCAACCGCCAAAGCCACCACCACGCCGGCCCCGACCCCAACGGCAACGCCCACCAGAACTCCTACCCCGGCGCCCACGCCTACGCCGCTACCCAAGCCCGCCGGCGAGCTAAGAGTGGCGATGGGGGAAGTCGAGGCGGGCCTTGACCCGTTGATGGGTTCCACAAAGCTGAAAGGGCCCCTCTTCCCCATGTACGACTTCCTGGTGGGAGGAACCTCTGATGGCAAACTGTCCACGGAGACCGGCCTGGCCACAAAGTGGGAGCATTCGGCAGACTACAAGACATGGACTTTCTCTATCCGGCAGGGGGTCAAGTTCCACAACGGGGATGACCTCACTGCCGAGGACGTGAAGTTTTCGCTGGGCCAGCTTGCCGACCCCACCGTTAAAGCGTCA
>CAZYNY010000331.1:761-1623 GCA_964648095.1 uncultured Nitrospirota bacterium
AGATAGTGGTCGATGATCCCTACAAGGTGACCGTCAAATTGAAAAAACCCAGCTTGTTTCTGGATTGGGACTTCTCGCCCCACCGGGGAGTCGAGGGTACAGTTAGGCCCAAGAAGTATATCGAGAAGAATGGCGTCGATTACTTCCGCAACAACCCCATAGGCAGCGGGCCGTATCACTTTGCGGAGATGCAGCCAGGACAATTCATCAAGTATCAAGCTATGGACAATCACTTTACCGGCGTTCCCAAGTACGAGAAGATCACCCTGTACCAGATCCCTGAGGAGATAACCAGGATAGCCATGCTCAAGAGGGGAGACGTGGATGCGATAGACACCAGCATCGGGAGTGCGCCAGTTCTCGAAAAGGAGGGATTCAAAATCGTTAGGGCTCCCCGGGGGGCGTCGATAATCATAGATTACATCGTACAGAATGGTAAGGCCAATCCCCAAAGCGACCAGCGGGTGCGCCTGGCCATGGACCTGGCCATAGACAAGGAAGCTCTCCTGAAAGATCTGTTTAGGGGGGAGGGCAAGCTTATAGGCGGCCAACATCCCTACCCCTATGAGCTGGGATCTATCCCCGAGCTTCCCTTGAGACGCTATGACCCCGAGCGGGCCAAGCAGTTGCTCAAGGAGGCAGGGTATCCTGATAAGTTTGCCAGTCCGGTGATTAACATCTATTCTTATCCCAAGGTCGGCATAGCCGAGTGGACCCCCATGTTGGAGGCAATCGCTTCCTATTGGATGAAGGTTGGGATACAGGTGAAGATCATACCCACGGACTACGTCGCCTTCCGTTCCAAGCTTACCGCCAGGACCCTTGACAATGGCGTTTATTTTGTTGACATCATCCCCAATCC
>CAZYNY010000332.1:0-1621 GCA_964648095.1 uncultured Nitrospirota bacterium
TGCCATCGCCTTCGTGGTTGGTGAAACAAGATAAGACGACACCTGTACGGCTTTCAAATATTTTTAGGGGGGCTATAGGTTTGAATCTGCAGCCCCCCTTTTCATTACCGTGTCTTAATGATACCAAGCCCTAGAACCCCATTGATTTCTTCAGCGTCTGGTCAATCCAGATATACTTGGTGAAACCAAAACTATTAGAAGTGCCTAACACATACTCACCATGGTAATTCCTTAGCCAGGGCCACCATACGGTGTAGGTATATGCTGTCGGGAAGTCGACTACATAGGCCTGCTGGGCAATATAGTCATAGGTCTCTGCCGCTATTGCGTAAGCCTTGTCGTCGTTAAGGAATACGTATTTGAAAAACTCGCTAATCCCCTGATTAATTACCGGGTCGTCAAGTATGTAGACGTTACTGGGTTCACCCGGTCGGTAGCTCTCCCAGCTATAAAGTGAGCCGTCACCAACACCACTATATATCGCATCTTTATGCGTCTTACCTGCAGAGATAGAGGCGAAAACGGCCTGCTCTCTCACATCTATTACCATCTCAACGCCAATTTTAGACCAGTATTCTTTTATTATAGTCAGGTCGTCAATACGGGACTGCTCACGCGCACTAACAAGCACTTCCATCTTGAAGCCGTTGGGATAGCCAGCCTCGGCCAGCAACTGCTTTGCCTTTTCCGGGTTATACACATAACGCTCCTGGTACTCCTTGGGCCACTTTTCAAACGGCCGGTCTACCCCCATAGTAACCCAAATACGGAAGGACTGTATCGGGTAGTCAGTTAGCAAGCCGTAACCCCGATAGTAGTCCCTCACTATCTTCTCACGGTCTATCGCCATGTTCAGCGCCTGCCGCACCCTGATATCATGGTAAGGCGACTCCGTCCGGTCCATTCTAAATCTTACGCCAAAGGGAGACCCGGGGACACTCTTTTTTTGCAGGCTAGGAGCGCTCCTCTCTAAACTCGTTACATCCTCTAACAAAAGTGTGTTCCCCACCTCACCAATCTGGTCAATCTTGCCGGTGCGAAATGCCGCCAGCCGCGTAGACTTATCTGTTATCAGGAAGAACTTGAGGCCATCCGGATAGGGTAATTGGTTTCCTTTCCCGGGGCCAATGGGGTCCTTTTGCCAGTAGTTGGGGTTCCTGATGAAGGTGCCCGTACTATCAGGAACAACATCTACCAGCAGGTATGGCCCGGTGCCAACAGAGTTTCTCCAGTCCAGCATGTTGCCATATTTCTGGTATACATCGCGCGGCAATATGACCAGGGAACTGGACATCCTCTGGAATATGCCAGCCAGGTATCCTTTGGTAACCTTGACGACAACGGTATACTTATCGGCAGCCTTGACCGATACCGGGCGTTCCACCGGGTTAGGGTATCTGATTAGATAAGGAGCTTTGGGTGCCTCATACATCGAGTAAACGGAAAAGACCACATCCTCGGCGTCTAGCTCCCGGCCGTTGGCTAGGCGGCTAGCCTCACTCTTGGCATTAAGGCCATAGTGGACTCCTTTGCGGATATTCCAGATGAGGGTCTCCTCATCAACCACCTCCCAGCTCTCCACCAGGTTAGGCTGCAGGTGCTTAAGAATGGGCGTGAACGT
>CAZYNY010000333.1:0-1609 GCA_964648095.1 uncultured Nitrospirota bacterium
GTGGCCGTGCGAGAAAAAAGGGGAGGGAGCCAATGATCTTTTGGGCGGGGAGACAGTCGGACTCGACGCGAAGGATGCGAAGCAGACAGATCGTCCTGGTGGGTTCGCTCGTGCTCCTGCTGGGACTGGTCTCCCGGGCCGGGGCGGCGCGCACCGCGATTAACATCGCCAGGGCGAGCGATACCGCCCCGGAGACACTCGGGGGAACCTTCTCCTCCTTTGGCCCCTTCTCCCTGGCCGATCCCGGGATCGTGGCCTTTCAGACCGCCATCAATCCCTCCCCTGCCCAGCCCGGCACCACCCAGGGGCTGTTCCTCAGCAGGAAGGACGAGCAGGGCATCCGCTCCCTCTCCCGGCTGGTCCTGAAGGGGGATACGGCGCGGGGAGCGGGCTCCTTCTACGGCTTCGACACCCTCTCGGTGAACGTGAACCAGAACACCAACAAGGTGCAGGTGGCCTTCTGGGCCAGCCTGTTGCTGCAGGATGGCGCGACGATCTACGAAGGCCTGTATCTGTATACTGCGGGCGCCGCCGTCAAGATCGCCATCACGGGCGACCTGGCCCCCTCGATCGACCCGCCCGTGACCTTCGGCTCCTTCGGCACGCCCGCGCTGAACCGGCAGGGGCAGGTGACCTTTTGGGCCAGCCTGAGCGACGGCGGCGAGGGGATCTTCGTCTACGACCCCTCGGCGGGGCTGAAGCTCGTCACCCGGAACCTCAAGGCCACGCCCGCCGGGGCCACGGGGAGCGGCGGCAGCGGCGCGTTCCAGCAACTGGCGGCCCCGGCCTTCAACGCTGCGGGGAAGGTGGCTTTCCTGGGCTTCTACAGCAGCGGCGGGCTCAGCAGCCACGGCCTCTTCCTTTACTCCCCCAACGCCTCCGGCGCCTACGACTCCACCGGCAGCACCAACGCCGTCACGGTGGCCAGCAGCGGGATGGCCAAGCCCACCAACTGGGGAACCGGGGGGACCCGGCTGAGCTTCGTCGATGGCCCCTCCCTGAGCTCCCTGGCCCGCATCGCCTTCTGGGGCAAGGACGACCAGGGCACGCCCCAGACCGGGCTGATCCTCTACGACGGTCCCTCCACCTACACCACCCTCGCCTCCAGTGGGGCCACCAGCGTGAGCTCCTTCGGGGCCTCCGGGGGAGCGGGCACGCTGACCGAGGTCGATAACAACCCCGCCCTGAACAACGTGGCGGGCCCCTCGCTGAACGACGCGGGGATGGTGGCCTTCTGGGGGAAGAACAGCACCACCACTGGCCTGGTCCTCTACGAGCCCGGCCCCCTCTTCTCTCCCGTCGCCGCCAGCGGCATGAGCCAGACGGGAATCGCGGATGGGGCGGGCGCCCGGAAGTTCGCCAACGCCTTCCTCTTTATCTCCAGCCACGCTGCCCTGCCAGCGATGGTGGACGACTCGAAGGTGGTGGCCTTCTGGGCCAACACCCTCGACAGCCAGGGGGCGGGGAGCTTCCTGGTGGGGCTCTTCCTCTCGGAGGAGTCAGGGCCGGACCTGGTCGTCGTGAAGGTCATCGCCCCCAAGAAGGTCCGGCAGAACACCAACCTCACCGTCACAGCCAGGATCAAGAACCAGGGCTCGGCCAGCGGCTC
>CAZYNY010000334.1:0-1601 GCA_964648095.1 uncultured Nitrospirota bacterium
AAGGATAACCAGCGAGGAATGCACAAAAACCTTTGAGATAACAAGAGATACAGCAAATAGAGATTTTAAGAGACTCATGGAGTTAGAACTTATTGAGCAGAAGGGGGCTGGGAGGGCAACCCACTATGTTCTTAAGGAGTGACAGATTTACGTCAGATTTATTTTTAAATGTTGTACCAGCAATCTCTGGGCTTTGTGGTGTTGCGGTTGGTGCATTCTTATCTTCACGTAGGGAAAATATAAACCGAAAACACAGATTTATAGAAAAACAGCTCACTGATTTTTATTCTCCTTTACTTGCTATTAGGAAGAACCTCAAAGCGACTGGAGAACTACGGTTGAGGATTAGTCGTGCAGCAGATAGCGAATGGAGAATATTATGTGCCAGATATAAAGGACAACCTGAAGAGCTAAGAAAGCTATCCGAGACAAGAGGGGATCAATTTCATAAAATAATTGATTATAACAACGAGAGGCTTAAAAATGAAGATATCCCTGTGTATCACATGATGATCGAGATTATTCGAAAGAATATGTGGCTTGCGGAAGCAAGTACAATACAACATTTTCCAGTTCTCATTGAGTTTGTTGATCTATGGGATAGGTTTCTGGCAGGAACATTACCCGGGGAGGTCGTGAATGCTTTAGGGCACACCGAACAAACGCTTTATCCTTTTTATGATGATCTCCAACAACGGCATGACGAACTCCGTGTAAAGCTTTCAGATGGGAAACCATAGTTTTTTGCTAACCAGGCGCTTGCAGCCGACGCAAAGAGCCACGTGGCTGAAGCGCAAAGTTGGGCCGCAACCAGTGATCAACGAACGCCAACGAGGTTTGACCGACAATGATTAGTCCCATGCGCATTCTAACCAGTCTGCTATGCATATTCTTGGCTCTTCCGGCCAACGTGGATGCACAGAGCTTAGACATCGGCGGTATCGAGTTGCGTTTAGACCAGGAGATTTCCGATGCACTCAAGACCGGTTTCAGTTAAAGGAGAAGAGTACTTACCAGCATTTCGAAATACATTAGCAGACATAAGGCCAAGATTCACTGCTATGCGCAACCAGCTACCTACCGCATAATATCTATTTTCTATTCTTATTCAATGAATAGCATTACTATAGATTAAAGGGATTATAAGTGTCAAGGATTTATTAAATTCTGTTATTCTAAACCAGTTTAGTATAATTCAAGGATTTTGAGAGTCCGACTCATAGCGATAGATGCCAAGGTTAAAGAGCGGTTTGCCTGGCTAAATGGAAAGATTAAGCAGATTTGGCAACCTTCGCCTTTTCCATCTTTGTCTCCTTCTTCCCCTCCTGCTCCTTCTTCTTCATGACAACCAGTTCCACCATGGCCATGGGGGCGCCGTCACCAAGCCTGTTCCTTGTCTTGATAATACTTGTATGCCCCCCATTCCTGCCATCAAATCTCTTTGCAATATCATCAAATAGTTTAGCAGCTACATCCTTCTTTCGTATATATGCAAGGGCTTGGCGCCTTGCATGTAGATCGTCCCTCTTTCCGAGGGTAATTATCTTTTCAGCAATGGATCTTATCTCCTTTGCCTTTGCCTCAGGAGAACAAAGGTAAGA
>CAZYNY010000335.1:0-1601 GCA_964648095.1 uncultured Nitrospirota bacterium
TCGACCGGCGGAGTCGCCAGCGGTCCCGTTTCCTTTATGCGGGCTTTTGATAGTGCCACTGATGTTATCAAGCAGGGGGGTATGCGGCGTGGGGCTAATATGGCTATCCTTAATGTTGACCACCCCGATATCATGAGGTTTATCGTTGCCAAAGAGGACCTTACTTCCCTGACTAACTTTAACCTTTCGGTGGCGGTCGACACTGAATTTATGGAGGCAGTCAAGGCGGGCAGTGATTATAATCTGGTCAATCCGCGGACTAAAGAGGTGGTTGGCAAGCTTAATGCCAGCGAGGTATTTAACCGGATGGTGGATATGGCCTGGAAAACCGGCGACCCGGGTATTATCTTCATCGACCGGATAAATGCTGATAATCCCACCCCGAATCTCGGTAAGATTGAAAGCACCAACCCCTGTGGTGAGCAGCCACTGCTGCCCTATGAGTCATGTAACCTGGGCTCGATTAATCTAGCCAGAATGCTGCGTACTGCCCACGGAGCTACCGAGATTGATTATCCCAGGCTGGCCAGGACGGTCAAAGTTGCCGTCAGGTTTCTGGATAATGTTATCGATGTCAATAAATTCCCTCTGTTCCAAATAGAGGAGATGACCAAAAAATCGAGGAAGATAGGTCTGGGGATAATGGGCTTTGCCGATATGCTCATCCAGTTGGGTATTCCCTATAACTCGGAAGAAGCGTTGCGAGTGGCTGAGAAAGTGATGGCAGCCATATCTGATGAGGCAACGGAAGCCTCCAAGGAGCTGGCTAAAGAAAGAGGGGTATTCCCTGCCTTCGAGGGGAGCGTTTATGCCCGTGATGGCCTGCGGCTGAGAAATGCGACCAGGACTACTATTGCGCCTACCGGTACGCTGAGCATCATCGCCAACTGCTCCGGTGGTATCGAGCCGCTATTTGCTCTGAGCTATATTCACAATATACTGGATGGTGCCCACATGGTCGAGGTGCATCCCTATTTTGAGGAAGTGGCTAAGAAAGAGGGCTTCTACTCCGATGAGCTGATGCAGCGGCTGGCTGAGGGTGCTCACCTCAGTGATATGGATGACGTGCCCGATAAAATCAAGCGGGTGTTTGTAACCGCCCACGAAATAAACCCCGAATGGCATGTCCGGATGCAGGCCGCCTTCCAGAAGTCCACCAACAACGCCGTATCGAAAACGGTCAACTTTCCCCATGAGGCCACCCGTGAGGATATCGCCAAGGTATATATGATGGCTTACGATTTGAAGCTGAAGGGGATAACTATTTATCGGGATAGGAGCCGTGAAGCGCAGCCGTTAAGTACCAGCCCGGTGGAGAAAAAAGTAGAAGAGCTGGAAAGGGTTGGGATTACCCCCAGAAAGCGACCGAAGAGGACATCCGCTTTTGTCGAGAAGGTTACTACCGGTTGTGGCAATATGTATGTAACTGTAGCCTCTGATGAGGAGGGGCTTTTTGAAGTTTTTTCGACCCTCGGCAAAGCCGGAGGCTGTGCTACTGCCCAGCTTGAAGCTATCTGCCGGCTTATCACGCTGGCATTGAGGTCGGGAGTAGAGATTCCCTCGATAGTGAAGCAGCTCCGCGGTATCCGTTGTCCGTCCAT
>CAZYNY010000336.1:0-1600 GCA_964648095.1 uncultured Nitrospirota bacterium
GGCTGGGAAACAACTTCACTACAACAAACTCTTTGCCGATGGCTCTGGCAAGAGGGCAGCTGGCAACGCTTACGTTCCAGCTGCCTGTTCTGCCTAATGCAACTGCAGATTCCTCCATTCAGGGCAATAACGGAAGCCTTGGGACAACAGGCAATGCGTACGGGGCTGCAAACGACCCCGCATGGACTTTCGCCGGCTGCAGGATGGGTGCCTGCCTTGTCTTTGACGGCATAGACGATTTCGTCAACATAACAAGAACAAGCGGATTTTCAACATCTTCCGGCACAGCAGAGGCGTGGGTGAACCAGAGGCAGTCGGTTAATTACACAATAATCTCAACGCCGACAGAAATAAGCAACCTTGGCACAGGGCTTGTAGGCCTGTGG
This sequence comes from uncultured Nitrospirota bacterium, assembly GCA_964648095.1. GTDB lineage: Bacteria > Nitrospirota > Nitrospiria > JACRHA01 > JACRHA01 > JACRHA01. Next base: position 387 of record CAZYNY010000336.1, read on the forward strand.
CATTTTGAGGAGAACGATACAGGAAGCGGAGGCATAAAGGACTCAAGCACCTACGGCCATAATGGCACTGCCACCAGTGGCCCTGTATCAGTTACAGAAGGCAGGTTCAGGAACGCATGGAGGTTTGACGGCATAAATGATAAAATTGTCATACCCCAATCAGCTGCCATGAACTTCAGCACACTGCCGTTCAGCTTTGAGGTGTGGTTCAGGATGCCCATCTCAGGCAAAACCCAGAACAATCTGATGGGAAACAGGCTTGGCGAAGGCAATTGGTGGCGGATAGAATTCAGGCCATATAGATTTGACGCTTTTGTTGAGTTTCCCGGTGCCGGATTTCTCCCAGCAGAAGGGTTTAACCTGAGCGACGACAGATGGCACCATATAGCCATTGTCAGAAATTCAACAAACCACGGGCTTTTTTACCTCGACGGGATGTTGAATGCCACTCTGGGAGGAATGACGACTAATGTAAATAACAGCGGCGATTTTGAAATAGGCAGCGGTCAGGGCGGGGCGCCCTTCAACGGCACTGTTGACGAGGTCGCATTGTACAACCGCGCTTTGTCTGCTGATGAAATCCGCGCACATTATCTGGGCGGCTTGTCATTGTTCAGGTCAGGAAGCAGCCTTGTTTTCTCCGCAGGCAACGCGACGCTCAGCGCGAGCATCGCCTCATGGAGCAACAACACATGGTATCATGTCGCGGGAACGTACGACGGGACAAACGCGTTCCTGTACGACACCGGCATTCTGAAAGCCACGGCCGCTTTCGGGGCGACTTCATATATAGGGAACAACAGCTATTTCGGGAGCGACTGGATGAACCTGAGCTTAAACTACATCAACGGGACTACAAGTTTGTTCAACGGCACCATGGACAACATAAAGGTCTGGAGTGCAAGCCTCAGCGGTGCACAAGTGAATTCCAGCAGGGACAATGCACTAAGCACAACCAATCTTGTGGGATGGTGGAAACTCGACGACGCCTCAGGCGTGCTTTCCTGCCCGACAGACTTCTCAAAGGTCGTTATTGCAACTAATTGCGCCGGCGTGGGCGCCGAATTCGTGAAGGCGCCGGGTTGCGGCTGAAAGCTGGAAAGAAATGAAAGAGTCTACACAACATTCACTCTAACAGGGAACTCGAACTCCTTGTTTTTCTTCATCCTTTTCTTGAAATGAAGAATGCCAAAACCTATGACCTTGTTTGTTTT
>CAZYNY010000337.1:0-1595 GCA_964648095.1 uncultured Nitrospirota bacterium
ACTTCTTCGTTGGAACGCCGTTCGCTAAATCGCCGCGAACCGCCTGTATCACTAAGGGAGCGTATGACGACATCGACCTGACGGAGATCGACGAGAACTACCTGCCGCGGGCCGTCTATCAACCGGGGAATGCAAAGGGGGATCGCGGAGCGTTTGAACGGAAGATTAATCGTTGGCCAAATGAAAGCACCCCGATAAGCCGCTTCTTCCGTTATGTAAATCGCCGACAGTTATCTATTTCGACCGAACGCTCGTTGATCAGCTCGATCATTCCACGCGAAGCCGTCCACATTGATGGCGGGTTTAGCCTCACGTTCGACAATACCTGCACGATGGTTCTATTCGCAGCGAGCACGGCTTCAATCTGCTTCGACTTTATCATCCGAATTACAGGAAAAAGCGACTGTCGCCATGACGTCGTTAGCGGCCTGCCGCTGCTGAACGGACCAATGGTTTCAGGGATTGTTGCCCGTGGACTCCGTCTGAACTGCCTTACCCGCGCCTATGCCGACCTCTGGACCGAAGTTGCCGACAACTCGATTCGTGAGGAGTCCTGGACCAGCGACGATCCGAGGCTGTATCCGCCCCTTGGCGGCTTAACGCCCTTGCCTGAGGCCCATGAATCTCATGTTAAGCCGCTAAGGGGCAATGAGGACCAGCTCAATCCCGACGACATGAGCTGGCCATACGAGTTGCCCTGGGGTCTGCTGGACCCAAACCACTGGACCTGGAAGACGCCACTGCGAAGCGACTTTGCCCACCGGCAGGCACTGGTGGAGATCGATGTACTGGTGGCGTTGGCATTGGGGCTGACGTTGGAGGAACTGCTGACCATCTACTACGTCCAGTTTCCGGTGATGCGGCAGTACGAGTTGGTCGACGAATACGACGCCCGCGTTCGCCACATCCCCAACACGACCCGCAAGAACCAGGGCGGCACCGAATTCCGCGCCGCACTGGAACAGTGGCAAGCCGCTGGCCATGACCCGTACGACCCCGCCGCCCCGCCGCTGGAAGTCTCCTGGCCCATCAACGACGGTCTCCAAACCGTCACCAAGATCTTCTACCCACCGTTCACCAAAGTCGATCACGAGGCCGACTACGCACGAGCGTATGAGGTGTTTCAACAGAGGTATGGTAAGACAGTTTCTCACTAGGGATCGCGCCAGAACAGCGTGGCGGGCGAGCGGGAAGCGCTATAGTCAGACGTTGGGCCACTGCCCGTCAGTGCCCCGCCCTGGGAGCACTTTTCTGAGCTAGACGTCAGTTGCATAGTCCAGTGCTTACAGCAGAGGCATGAGGCAATGAGAAATCTATCACCTTGCGCTCTTATAGTCACTGCTCTGCAGATCGAGTATCTTGCCGTTAAGGAGCACTTGACGGATTTGCGCGAAGAGGTACACCCCCGAGGAACCATATACGAAATAGGGAAGTTCGCGTCTGATCAAAAGGTCTGGAAAACCATCATCGTCGAGATTGGTGCAGGGAATGTAACAGCTGCAATGGAAACCGAAAGGGCCATTCAACATTATAATCCAAGAATTGTTCTATTTGTTGGCGTAGCAGGTGGGATAAAGGGTGTTGCTATTGGAGAT
>CAZYNY010000338.1:0-1590 GCA_964648095.1 uncultured Nitrospirota bacterium
ACTGCCGAACTGGAGGCATCAAACAGAGAACTGGAATCCTTTGCCTATTCTGTTTCCCATGACCTGCGGGCACCGCTGAGGACTCTCGACGGGTTCAGCCAGGCGCTGGTTGAGGATTATGGCGATAAGCTGGACGGCCAGGCAAAAGACTACCTCCGGCGCATACAGGAGTCCAGCCGTTTGATGGGGCAGCTTATTGATGACCTGCTGAGCCTGTCACGGGTAACGCGCACCGATATGCGTATTGACACGGTGGACCTCAGCAATATGGCGAGAGAGATTCTCGATGAGTTGCAGAATGCCGACTCTGAGCGGCGGGCAAAGTTTGTTATTACCCCGGGCATGGCTGCGCGGGGAGATCCGAATCTTCTTCGCCTGGTGCTCGAAAATCTGCTGGGTAACTCGTGGAAGTTCACCGGCAAGACCTCGCTGGCAGTAATAGAGTTTGCCAGCGCCAACCATGACGGCAAGACAGCATATTTTGTCCGGGACAACGGGGCCGGCTTCGACATGGCCTACGCCGGCAAGCTTTTCGCTCCCTTTCAGCGGCTTCATTCCATGAATGAGTTTCCCGGCGTCGGTATCGGTCTGGCAACGGTGCAGCGTGTCATTCACCGCCACGGGGGCAAAGTCTGGGCGAATGGCGAGGTGGGCGAAGGCGCCACCTTTTACTTTACACTGGAATGACATTCTCCCCGACGCAAGCGTCGGGGTATCACAGTAACCTTAGTTGGTCTTTGTGTATCTGAGTATATTCAGGTGCACGTCCTTGCTCTTTAACATAGTTTCCGATTACCGTTTCATTTCCATGTTTCCCAACGGTGGAAGCGTAATAGCCATTTGTCCAGAGACTCGATCCCCATAATTCCTTTTTCAACTCTGGCATTTTAACGAATACGTTTCGAGCCGTTATACTCTTCATGATTGTTATTATACGAGTCACCGACAGCACCGGAACTGACTGTACGAGAAAATGCACATGGTCTTTATCAGTCCCGATCTCAACGAAATGTATCTCGTACCTCTTCCCTATTTCAAGGCAAATATCCCTGATCAACTTATCAACAGTATCATCTATCACTAATCTTCGATACTTGGTTGGAAATACCAAATGATATAATAGAACCGTTACATTGTGACTCTTATGGACATAAACACTCATGCACCCATTTTACAGGATTCGCCGCAAGCGGCGGGGAATTAAACCCTAATGAGATTAAACCCTAATGAGATTAAGAGTTACGAGATTCCTCATCGCTACGCTCTTCGGAATGACATTGGGGTCGGATTGCTTCGCTCTCCGCTATCGCTTCGATGGCTCGCAGTGATAGCCTTTTTAAACGACCACGGGCGCACTCTGAGGAACAGCACCGCTCGTCTATGTGCCTGCAGATGAAGCAACCATCTCCCGGTAAGCCCTTCTGAAACGCCCAGTAAGCGGCCCCGGACGGCCGGTGCCGATAGCTTTGCCGTCCAGCCCAACAAGAGGCATGATTTCAATAAGCGAGTTGGTGAGAAAAGCCTCCTCAGCCAGGAAAAGCTCATCCAGCGTTATGTCACTCTCAAGGGTCTCAATACCAAGCTGAGTGG
>CAZYNY010000339.1:0-1588 GCA_964648095.1 uncultured Nitrospirota bacterium
TAACATTTAGTTGAGCAGCAGAGGGCAGTCAAGGTAAAGACTTTCCTTATTGCGGTTGCACTGTTCAAGAGATAAAGCTTTAAGTAATCCAACCGATCTGCCCTCTGCTGCTCCAACGGGGGGTTGAACTGGTCCGCCTACCGACGTGGGGGGAGATCTTTTTCTGGCTATGGAGTTTGGATGCCTTCGGTAACCCCCAGTGGAGGCATTTTGGGGTCGGCTCCTGCCAGCATGGGTAGAGATCGGCCCCAAGATTGGGGGAAATTGGGGCAAGATTGGCCCCCTCCCTCCTTCCACAGGCCCTTTTAGCCCTATTCTGGGCCGAACCTCTCCCGTCTCGGTTTGCCCCAACCTCTTGTTTTGCCCTTTGGCCCTCATGCCGTCTTCTCCCAGAGTGCCTCTGTAGGCGGCCCTGCCCTGGCCCGGGGGATGAGGGCCGTCACGATCAGCCGCTGCCCACAGAACGGACAGCGCTCCGGGTGCTCCTCGCCCCGCCCCTCGCAATAGCTCTGCCAATCCAGAGGCTCGGGCTCCTCCACCGGCCCCTGGCCCAACTGCTGCCGGCACCGGGCCAGCTCCTGGCCCTGGGTGTGGGCATACAGCCCCCAGCAGCGCACCCGCACGGCATTGGGAAGAGGCACGTGCAGCAGCAGGCGGCCGATGAACTGACCGATGGACAGCCTCATCGTCTGCCGTTTGGCCTTCCCCCCCTTTTTGGCCCTCTGCTCATACCAGAAGACCACCTCTTTCCCATCGCACGAGATCAGCCGCCGGTTGGAGATGGGCCCCCCGCGCAGATACCGGGCCAGGTAGATCAGCACCCCTTCTCCATAAGAGTAGCGCTCCTTCAGGTACACGTTCCACTTCTTGCGACATGCCTGGTTGAGCCGGTTCTTCATCTGCTGGTGGCTTTTGCCCGGGGGAGGCTTTAGCTTGCCTCGATCTAACCCCTCAATGATCGCCTCCCGCAGCTTGCCCCGAAAGACTTCCATGACCACCCCCATCGGCAGCAGAAAGCCGTTTCGGACCCTTACCCAGCGGCCCGTCTTGTCGAGCCCCCCTCCGGTCACCAGGCAGTGGATGTGAATGTGCAGGATCAGCGTCTGGCTCCAGGTCTGCAGCGTGGCGATGATGCCCGGCCTGGCTCCCAGGGATTTTTCATCCCCCAGTAGCTCAAAGAGCGTATCGTGCACCGCAGCAAAGAACAGCCGGCTCATCTCTTCGACGTTAGCCGACCACAAGTCGTTGAGCTCGTGGGGAAGGGTGAAGATCACGTGGTAATGATCGCAGGCCAGCAGGCGCGCCTTCTGTTTGGCCAGCCAGCGGGCGATCTGCAGATAAGCGCACTGGGGGCAGAAGCGGTGCTTACAGGAGTTGTACCAGGTCCGTTCCATATGGCCATCGGGACAGGCCTGGATGTGGTAACCCAGGATGGCCGTCCGGCAGGCGAGGATCGCCCATACGGCCAGGCGCACGTGACGGGGCAGGGCATGAGTGCGCTCAAAAGGATTATAGCCCATCTGCAGGATCTGCTGGATCGTGATCTTTTGACCGCTTAAGGCTGCCTGGGCAGAGGTTGGCGACGGTT
>CAZYNY010000340.1:0-1588 GCA_964648095.1 uncultured Nitrospirota bacterium
CACGGCGAGCCGGAGGTGGCGGAGATCCTCCGGCAGGTCTGCGCGCGGCGCCACGCGCCGCAGCGGTATCTGGACTACGTCCTGGAGCGGAACAATGCGATCACGAATCCCGACTGGCAGGCGGCGGCCAAGACCGCAGACGAATTCGTTGCGGCGGCGACCAAGATATTTAGATATGACTATGAGACCGCCAGATCGCTAGGCTTGTTTAAGACGAAACGCCTCTTCGCCACCAACCAGACGATAAAGCAGTGGGACCTGGGGATGCTGGGTTTTGATTTCCTTAACCTGCGCAACCTGGTAAAGCGGTGACAAGCCCAGGGAGTTATAAAATCTCCGGTGGGGTGAGCGGGGCCATAAAGGCGGAGATCTGCCAGATGGCTCGAAAAGTCAAGCCCGCTGTGAGATCAAATAAGGGGAGATAAAATATGGGGCTTCACATATCGTGGAACCAAGTGCCTGTTCTGGTCAGGACCCGTGCAGTGGGCGAGGGCACGGGGAGCATAACCACGAGAGGCGTTTACGGCAATGAGGGTACTATGGGCTTTGTGACCCGGTCGTCTGGCTATCACACCACGCCGCATCGACATGATTCCGAGCAAATCAACTACATACTGGACGGGGAAATGTGGTTCTTCGTTGGGGATAAGGCATACAGATGCAGACCAGGGGACTTCCAGCGTGTCCCTCAAGACGCCATTCACTGGGCTTGGAATCGCAGCGACAAGCCTGTCACGGCGGTAGAGATGCATACACCGCCTCCAGGAGAGTCTGGCCCCCGTGGGCGCTCGACAGGCCTCTTCGGTGAGGGGGAAACTCCGAGACTACGGGCAGCTGGGCCCCGCAACGAGTGGATCACTTACGATGCGGCTAAAGCTGAGCAATCACCGCCCCTGACTGGCGGGCTCTATGTGGCAACTGACAAGCTTCCTGTGGTGAGGAGACTACATCCGCTGGCGGTGAGCGGCCGGATGGAGATTCGCGGGATCTACGGCGCCCGGTCTGGTTTCGCTAAGGTAACGTGGCTGGCTGGCTATCATAGTCTGCCTTATGTACATGACGCTGAGGCGCTCCTTCACATCCTGGAGGGAGAGATCTGGACCTTTGTGGAGAATATGGGCTTCCGTTGCCAGGCCGGCGACTTCCTGCGCGTCCCTCGCAATGCCATCCACTGGGAGTGGAACCCTTCGACAGAACCGGCGCGAGCTTTGGTGGAATACTGTCCCCCGGTTTTGGAAATGGAGACCATCTGGTTGAAGGGAGGCGTAGCGCCTGAGGGCTGGGTTGCCCTTTTTGATGATCAGGAGAAGCCCCGGCTGTATGGCAATGCGGGGATTTTCCAGGTTAACTATGACGGCTCGAAGACGGAGGCCCTATATGGGATCAAATAAGCTGGAATATGGGGCTTCACACATCTTGGGGGGAGTGTCTGTTCAGGTCAGGACCAGTGTGACCATCGCCAGGGAACGAGGCGCATGAGCAGGAGATGCGTTTACGGCAATCAGTGTACAATTGACCTCTCCCGAAGACAGTAGTATCCTGGCCAGGGTGCCACTATCGGCCTGCAGGCAATATCATCGGGGGTCTA
>CAZYNY010000341.1:0-1584 GCA_964648095.1 uncultured Nitrospirota bacterium
TGTCAAACAAGCCAGCCTGACCGGGCTGGACCAGGAGGTACGGGAGCGCGCCGCCGAGTTGCTTAACGGGTGTGGCGCTGGCCCGATACGGTACAATCTGGAGGCAATCCTGCGGCAGACACGTGTTACGCCTTCCTCGCCTGCCCGCCCGCTGGCCCGCTTCCATATGGAACTCGATAGGGTCTATGCATGGGCGGTGTCCCGGTGGTGGTTCAGTGGCATTATCATCACCTTCTTCGCCTTTACCGCGGTGACGTCGGTGTATGCCGTGGTGGCCGTGGTCGAATGGACCCGGGGACTGGCACTGTGGCTGGGAGCTGGCGTATTCATACTGGCATTTCTGGTTTGGTCGCGCCAGTCCAAAGTACGCTATCTCAGCCACTTGATTACCGGAAGCATCATTATCGTCTCCATCCTGATAAGTTGGGGCGTGATAGCCAATCTGAGGGGAATGCCTCTTTCCATAATCGACTGGGCACAGTTCATTTTCCCCGGCATAACCGGGGTTATCATCGTGATGGGAATACTGACCCTGCCACGCAGCCGGATGCAAGCCTATTTGATGTTCCGGCGGGCCATACTGGTCGCCATCTTCTTTACTCAGGTCCTGGCCTTCTATGAACAGCAGCTTGTGGCACTGGTGGGCCTTATGCTGGACATCCTGATACTCATGGCGTTACGGTACCTCATTACGCATGAAAGCATCAAGCGAGAAGGTACCACTTAGGTCAGCCTGTCGAATTGGCGTAAGGTTGACACGCTGAAAGTGCTTTCATTAGAATGGTAGCCAACTTGTACAGAATCCGGCTCTGGCTCAATGAGAGACTAATTAAGGAGGAACGGAATGAGAATCGAGATGGCTACACTGGGTAGCGGGCAAGTACATACTTTCCTGGGAGGTGTGGTCGTTCCCCGTCCGATTACACTTATTTCCACGGTTGGCGTAGATGGCAGCTATAACGCTGCTCCTTTTAGCGCGGTCTCTTCGGTGTGTAATAAACCACCCATTTTCATGGTTTCCATCGGGCTGCAGAAAGGGGAAAGGAAAGACACTGCCCGCAATATCGATTATTCGGGGGATTTCGTTGTCAATATTATGGATGAAACCATGCTGGAGAAAACGATTCAGACAGCGGCCGATTATCCCAGTGGCGTGAATGAAGCCGCAGAAGTGGGGCTGACCACTATCGCCTGCGACAGGGTAAAATCACCCCGCATTGCCGAAGCGCTGGTTAGCCTGGAGTGCAAACTAGCCCAGAAAGTGGAACTGGGCCAGGGTGTAGATAAGCGCGAGATTATCTTCGGTGAGGTGCTGCTGGCTCATGTCCAGGACGATTTGTGGGTTAACGGTTGGCTCGACCCATCCCGCTTGAAGCTGGTGGCACGCTTCGGCAGCGACCTCTACTGCCGGCTGGGTGAAGTCTTTAAGATGAGAGCGAGGAGACCGGCTGCAGCCAAGGGTATGAGAGACTAGCTATCAGTCATTGCCAGCCACCAAACGGCATTGTTACTCGGTAACGGCTGATGAGTCTCCTACGTCCCCAGAACACCCTCCAAGATGGCGGTTGTTGCTGAGCTACGGAC
>CAZYNY010000342.1:0-1580 GCA_964648095.1 uncultured Nitrospirota bacterium
CTCGTAAAGTTAGATTCAAGAATAACCTCTGATGCGATTGGTATCTTAATATGTGTCGGAATCTGTCATGAACAGTTGCACTGTTCACCACGAAGTATGAAAATAACTTTGCACCGGCTTAAGTCAGGAGTTCGCCTACCATTGGTGCTGCGAGCCCGAGTCGGAATCTGAACCGGCGACCTGGAGGCACCGCAAAGTGTTGCCTCGCCTTGTCGAGAGCACGTATAGTAATGTCTTTTATGAGTAGCAGGTCGCCCATGAGCCGGTGACTCTATGATAGGGGGATGGCTATGGAGATACTTTACCCTAGATGCTGTGGCCTGGACGTGCATAAGAAGATGGTGATGGGCTGTGTCATAACTCCTGAAGGCAGCGAAACCCGCAGCTTTGGAACGGTCACGGCGGAACTGTTGAAACTCAAGGAGTGGTTGGCGAGTTTCAGGGTCACCCATGTAGGCATGGAGAGCACCGGAGTGTACTGGAAGCCGATCTGGAATCTTCTCGAAGATAGCTTTAGTCTTATCCTGGTGAACGCACGGCATCTCAAGAATGTTCCGGGTCGCAAGACAGACGTTAAGGATGCTCAGTGGATAGCTGAAGTGCTGCGGCACGGGTTGGTGCAAGGCAGCTTTGTGCCGGACCGTAATCAGAGGGAACTGCGAGAGTTGACCCGCTACAGGCGTAGTTTGATAGAAGAGCGTGCTCGTGAGGTTAATCGCATTCAGAAATTGCTTGAGGGAGCAAACATCAAACTGAGCAGCGTAGCCACTGATGTAGTCGGGGCTTCCGGACGTGCCATGCTTGAGGCCATGGTAAACGGAGTCGAAGATCCGGGGGTTTTGGCTGATATGGCCAAAGGTGCTCTTCGTCGTAAGAGAGCCTCGCTGGAAGAAGCGCTGCGGGGACTGGTCAGCGAACAGCAGAAGACGATGCTTAAGATCCAGCTTGAGCATCTGGACTTTCTTGATAAACAGATTGTCCAACTCGATGAGGAAATCGGTAAGCGAATGCGTCCCGCAACGGAAGTCATGGAGCGGCTGGACACTGTCCCTGGTGTGGACCGCCGTAGCGCCGAGGAAATTGTGGCGGAGATAGGGACAGACATGAGCCGATTTCCTACCGCTGCACATTTGGCTTCTTGGGCGGGGCTGTGTCCCGGAAACAACGAAAGCGCTGGCAAACGAAAGAGCGGTCGAAGGCGCCCAGGCAACAGTTGGCTTTGCTCGACGCTCGTTAGAGCATCTCGCGCCACCACCAGAAGAAGCAACAACTATCTGTCGGCACTTTATCATAGAATCGTCCGCAGACGCGGCGACAAGCGGGCCATCCTTGCTGTAGCTCACGCTATCGGTGTTATCATCCATAACTTAATCGCCAAAGGGACAGTCTACGAGGACTTGGGTGCTCTATACTTCGACAAGCGCGACCGAGAACACCTAATCCGCCGCTATATTAGTCGCATTGAGCAACTGGGCCTGAAAGTTACCTTGGAGCCCATATCACCGGTATTTTCATAGTAATGGTCTCGCAAAGACACAAGTGTGGTGTGCTGCAATCACGAGCGTTTATTAAGTACTAAT
>CAZYNY010000343.1:0-389 GCA_964648095.1 uncultured Nitrospirota bacterium
CCGTCGGACCCACATCATCTACGAGGAGAAGAGCCAGGGGCTGGAGCAGGCGCCGGGGATCGCGGCGCGGATGGCCTACCTCCTGGGCTGGGGGGGGACCCCACCCGGTGGGGCGGGGCCCCGGCAGGTCGAGGCGCAGGTGGAAGGCTATCGGCGGGAGGTGGAGTTCACCCGGCAATATAAGAATGCCCGTTCATAACCTATTGGCCGCCCACCAAAGTCTACTCAAACGTGTCTTCCGCGTAGACCCTTGATGGCAGCAGGGAGGGAGGGACGCTGAGCTCCCAGCATTTGTTAAAAACGGTGGACGGATCGCTGATCTCCGGGGGCACCAGGCGCATCTCTGTCTTTCCGATGCCGATGATGTTCGATGCGGTGAAGGGATCCGC
>CAZYNY010000343.1:399-1580 GCA_964648095.1 uncultured Nitrospirota bacterium
AAACGACATCCTTGATCCAACCGTAGACTCCTCCCTCAAACGAGTCCTGCGTGAGCTTGGCCGGGTCCGGGGGGCAGGTCAGGCCCAAAGCAGGATCACCCTTCAGAGTTGTCACCACCTCGACGACGCCAGCCTGTGGGAGAGGCGACGTGGGAGTCGGCGGCGGCAACATCTGACAGAGGTTGATCTCGTCCAGATCCTCCGGGGACAGAGCGACCCCACCGCAGGCCACCGGTTTCTGGTGGCCGTCCATCAGTACGACCGTTGCGCAGAGAAACTCTGTCGAGGACTGATTCACCAGCATCAGGAGCGTATCCTCGCTTGCCTTCCGTTCTCTCCCTTCGACCTTGCACTCGTAAAAGCCGCTTTGGACAGGGCTGGCCTCGGCCAGGGTGGGGACCGTAGGCACCTGGGTGCTTATGGTAGCGAAATGGTGGATGAATTCGCTTCCATCCTGGCTGACCTCGCCCGTACCGATGAGATTAGTTCTCAGGCTTTTGGCCACCTGGGCAATCCCAGCCCCGGAGGGTGCCTGGACAGTAAACACCAAGTCGGTCGGCTGATTGGGTTGGACTGGACCGGTAAGCTGGAAGGAGAACGCGGACCATTGGGTTCCGGCTGGAGGCGTGGCGAGTGCATTCAGGGCATTGGTCGTGGCAGGATTTGGATTAAAGGGTCCAAAACCTGGGACGGGAGTACTTGTCCCCGAAAGCACGAGCTGAACCCCGATCACCTCAATACCTCCTCCAATGGCCAATCCGCATCCGCACGACTGGCCCCGCTCGGCTCCGAACGTGGAATATCCCGTGATACGCGCAGAAAATATTTGTCCCTCCAGATGGATGGTCTGAGGTGGAGGTGGAGGCGTTGGCGGTGGGCTGGTACAAGCATAGGCCATTCCGACGAAGGCAATGGTGGCTGCAGCGCTTAGCAAAGCTACAGCGATCTTAACCCATGAACCATGTGAACGCATCATATCTCCCTCCTTGTGACTTTTTCCAGTTTATTTTCTGTCCGGCTTATTTGACCGCCAGGGTTAATGATGTTGTTAATTCCTAAGACTTGGAGGGAGAGATGTCAAGGAGGTCTAGGAGGATTTGGGGGGTGATCTCATACGAGCAACTCATCCTGGGCCTCTTCGCTCATCATGGCGGGACTCCAAGGGGGCGACCAGACCAGAT
>CAZYNY010000344.1:0-1576 GCA_964648095.1 uncultured Nitrospirota bacterium
ACTAAGACAATATCAGCCGTGTCCATGGCGATATCGGTTCCGGTGATGCCCATAGCCACGCCGACATCAGCCTGGGCCAATGCCGGCGCATCATTGATGCCGTCACCGAACATGGCCACACTGTAACCATCACGCTGCATCGTTTTGATGCCCTCGACCTTTTGCTGGGGAAGCAATCGAGCCTGCCATTCCTCAATGCCAACGGCACTGGCGACACGCTTGGCTATCTCCGGACTATCTCCGGTCATCATTACTATTTTCTTGACGCCGCTACTTTTAAGGTTCTGGATAGCCTGGCTCATCTCTTTACGGACGGCGTCCGCTACTCCAATAACGCCTAAGGTCCGCCCGGATGAAGCCACCAGCAGGGGAGTCAGTCCCTCTGCCTCCAAGCTACTGAGTGTAGCCGCCAGTGAAACCGGCAGGTTCACATGGTTGTCTCGTAAAAGACCTTCGGTACCTACCATTATCAGTTTATCGTTTAACCTGGCGACCGCACCCTGCCCCGGAACGACATGAAATTCATCGGCATTAGGAGTATTGAGTCCCTGCTCCTTGGCTTTATTCATTATGGCTTTGCCCAGGGGGTGCTCCGATGACTTCTCGGCTATGGCCGCGTATTCCAGGACCTCTCGTTCGCCCGCATTATCAAAGGTGGCAATCTTCACCACATTGGGTTCGCCCAGAGTAATGGTGCCGGTCTTATCTATAGCCACGGCGGTTACCCTGCCGGCAGCTTCAAGACGGGCGCCACCTTTAATCAGTATGCCCCGCCTTGCGCCATTGGCGACGCCGGCAATAATAGCTGTAGGAGTAGCTATAACCAGAGCGCAGGGGCAGGCAACGATGAGCACTGCCAGAGCGGCGTTTACATTCCGGGTGACAGCATAAACTCCGGCGGCAACCAGTAAAATTACCGGTGTGAAATACTTAGCGTAACGGTCGGCAATGCGGACAATCGGCGCACGGTTCTCTTCCGCTTCTTCTACCAGGTGCATCATCTGGCCTAAGGTGGTGCTATCACCCACCTTAGTAGTCTTGATTTCCAGCACCCCCATCTCGTTCAATGTGCCGGCGTAGACTTCACTGCCCTTGGTCTTGGCTACGGGCATAGATTCACCGGTAATGGATGCCTGGTTCACGGATGCCTGGCCGCTGACCACTGCTCCATCCACGGCGATACGTTCGCCGGATTTGGTTATTACCAGGTCGCCGGGCACCACCTGCTCGATGGGTACCGAACAATCTTCTCCGTCACGGCGCAAACAGACAATAGCCGGCACCAGCTTACCGAGGTCCTCCAGAGCTGTCTTTGCCCGTGCTGCCGTGAAATCCTCCAGTATTTTACCGAAGAGCATCATGAAGGCAACAAAACCGGCGGAAAGATATTCTCCAAAGATTACCGAGGCAATGATGGCAATAGAGACCAGCTCGTCGACATTCATCTGGCGATGGAATATGCCTCCGATAGCACTGATGACAATGGATGTACCGCCCACAGCTACGGCGGCGAGGGCTACGGAAGTATGTACCCAGTATCCAGTCCCGGCCAGGCTCAGAATAGCACTAACCAGAA
>CAZYNY010000345.1:0-1576 GCA_964648095.1 uncultured Nitrospirota bacterium
GGCGCATCGCCCGCATGGTGTTGTCGATGTTGACCTGGAGGATCCCCCGGGCGGCTTCCTCCCGCCCCCCGCCCCCACGGTCATCATGTCGAGCGAGGGAAAGCGGACGGGGACGCCCCAGGAGAACTGCTGCTTGTGGGTCCAGCGGGCCTCTCCATCCAAAATCTCAAAGAAAATGAGGTTGTCGTTGTGCTTGTCAAATAACAAAAAGCGCATCCGCAATGGCACACAACGCGTCCAGCATATCTGAAGTTTCGTGGAATGAAATGAAACAAAATTTGAGTTGAGCAACGTTAAGAGCAAAATCAAATGCGCTGTATTATTTGACGTTGTGATCTTGGTTTATTGCACAGTAAAAAAGACTGAATTTTTACGTTAACCCGGCTCCTCGTCAATCCAGTTGGCAAGTTGGCTTTTGGGAATCAACTTTTCGAAATGCTTCTTGTTACGGGTGACAACAATATGTTTGCCAACTTGAGCCATAGCAGCTATCATCATATCTGTATACCGTTTATGAGCTTTATGTTTCTGTTGCATTTTCTCCATTGCTTCTACACATCGCTCATCGAATAATATCACATTAAACTGGTATAAAAGCTGTTGTGTTTCCAAAAGAAGCCGATGAGCTAATGGTGCTTTTGAAGGAGTGGCTTTAAGAGCAAAATCACACCGACCACGTAATACTTCTGCTATGACAATTGATGGTAAGGCAATCTCTGACCAAGGTATCCGTTGTAGATAAATAAAAAGAGTTGTATGTCCTTCTCCAAAGTGTCTCAATACATTGGAATCCCATAGATACATGAGCTATCTTTAATCCTCATTGCTATTTCGCTGATGCTCAATTTCATCAAACAACTCTCCCCATGTTGGATCATCCTTGAAGGCTCCAAACCACTCCCAGGGAGTATCACGATGAAGGCTTCTTGATCTCGGTTCCGCGGGCACATCAAGTTGAACAATTTCGCTCTGACTGATGATCGTAGTGATAGTTTCACGAATCATGTTAAGTGCTTCATCCCGCGTTTTGGCTTCAACTGTACAATCAGGCAATCCTGGAACCGTTACATGAATGCTCCCATCCGCTTCTTCTGTGAGTATCACTGTGTATTTCATTTTCAAACCTCCATCTTAGATTTGTCATCTGGTCGTGCGGCCAGGCTGTCCGACAGGGTTTGAGTCCGCCCGACAGCCTGCTCACCGACGTAGGTTCCTCTCAATAGCCCTAAAGCTTCTGTACCCCAACAACTTCCGAATATACCTCAAGTCTGTACCGGATTCCAGTGAATGCGTGTACTGCCCCCAGACATGCTGCACACCTTCAAACTCTGTCTGGGACAGGCAGGGACACCTGTCCCACCGGTGGGTCGGGCGTCCCTGCCCGACCGGGATGTGTTCACAATGTTCGGTGGCAGTACAAAAAATGCCCACGCCTCCCCAAGGTCCATCTTCATACGCGGGGGCGGCCAACTTAGCCCGGCCATGTCGGTTTTACTGGGAAAATGCGGGGGAAACCTCCTCCGCCCTCTCCCTGGGCAGCGGGAGCGTGATCCCCCCCAGCCGCCGCCGGATCTCA
>CAZYNY010000346.1:0-1571 GCA_964648095.1 uncultured Nitrospirota bacterium
GCCATGTCTGTGTTCACCACGCCATTTGGAAAAGAAATCAAATACGCGTCTATGAAGTGCTCTTTGGGCAAATTCAGGGCTTGCCTCTTTTCTTTAGTTTCATAGCCATAGGTCAGAGACACCTTGGGAAATCGCTCTGCCAGCCACTCATGAAACGCAGGCATGATCGAATTGAGAAGCGTAGTTGGCACATATTTCTTCCCCATGCCCGCAAACAGATCCTTGACTTTTGTGTCAATTTTGGGATACCTGTGTACCCGCTCGTGGCATTTTCTGCAAAGCGTAATCAAGTTTTCTGGAGTGTCTCTTCCACCATCGCACGCCCACACCACATGGTGGGCGTGCAAGACGAGCTTTTGCTTGCCGCACAACTGGCACGTGTGTTTGTCTCTGCAAAGCACGTACTGTTGGGCATTGGCATACCCTTTCTTTCTGCCGTTTTGGTACTCGATTCCCTCGATTTCTGGGTTTTCCAGCTTGTGCAGATCGAATTTGCCATACTCCAGACACACTTCCGACACTGGCACTATTTTTTCAATCCGTGCGACTATTCTTTTGTGCGTTTCCAACAAATGGCTTGCCGTGGGGGTCAGCCATCCTTTGTATCTCCGCCGATTGTGGAACCGCACAGGCTTGGGCTTGATCCCCTTGCAAACCACATCCTCTTTTGTGCCTGCTATTTCGTATCGCTTTTCCAAAAAGCACGTTCCACTTTTCTTTGCCCTTCGTTTTCTTACCTGGCGGTGGTGTTGCCTCCGGTTTCTCCGATTCATTCGCCTCTCTTCCATATTTTCCGCTACTTCCCTACTTCGCATTTCTATGTGCGCTGCAAAAACGATTTCTCCCTTCTCCTTTCTCACGGCAATTCCAATATGTTGTCCGCCCGGGTCTATTCCCATCATCAACGGCTGCGTGTATTCCGTTGTTTCGTACAGCAATTGGATGGCGAACGGCTTGCGACATATCACTTTCGCACGACCTGAGTCCAGTAGTTTCTTCACTTTCCCAAATCTCTTTGTCGGCATCAATGGTTTCCCGCTTTTGGAAATCACGTATACCTGGTAATCACCCATTTTTTTCATCTCCTTGGGAAATTCCAAACCAATAACTTGATCCCCCGAAAGGGAGGCCGTTTTTGAAACGGGAACGGCCAAAACCGTAAATCAATCCTTGCGGATTGTTGGTCTCCCTGAACTGGGTGCAGGATTAGCGTAGAGCCAGGAACGGGGAGTTTGTTCACAGGGTACTACCTGCATCCGTATGTCACGTCCCTAATCGACTAGCAATTAGGGTTGTAGGATTTGGCATTGGAGCGGGTTCTAATCCACTTGCCTCACTGAGGTTCCTCATCCTGGACAAGTTCTTTAATCTTTTTTCGCTTCCTTGTACAATATAGTTGCATAGAATAACAATGAAGTAAGCTCACTATCTCCTCAAAAATTTCTTCCGAGTCCAGATTGGGCGAGCCGACCTCAGAAACTACTATAATCTCACACCCAAATTGCCCAAATAAATGATGAAATAACTCAAAACCTATCCGCGCAAGCCGGTCTTTATAGGCAATTAGTACC
>CAZYNY010000347.1:0-1570 GCA_964648095.1 uncultured Nitrospirota bacterium
GGTCTGGCTGATAATGGCTGCCATGACCGGGCTGGCGCTGGTGGCCATCCTCACCGCCCCGAAGGGGAAAACCCGGTAGGGGCGATGCCATGGGTGGGGTGGGGCGGCGTGGGGGCGGCTCGCCCGCCACAAAAACTGACATCGGCGCGATGCTGGCATACCTGCGATTCGGACATTGCATTTCTGCACGGGAAGCGGAGATCGCTTCTTGGATGTGACCCCGGCACGCGCAGCGTGCCACTACGCCCCACCCCGGCACGGCATGCCGTGCCGCTACGGGATGGCTCGCCCGCTTGACAGAGGTAAATTGGCTGTGGTGTAATGGGGCGCTGGCAGATCGCACTTGCGATGACTGACGATGCATTTTTTGGCACGCGGCAGCGTGCCACTACGATGCGCAGCATGCCAGTCGAAATATTTGCACGGGCAACGTGCCGCTACGAGGTATGTCCATGAACAAAAAGAACTTTAACACCGTTGGCAAACCGGTCGAACGCACCGAGGCCGCCTTGAAGGCCGCGGGCCTGACCGAATACACCGCCGACTGCCGGCCCCGTGACGTGCTGGCGGTCAAGGTGCTGAGGAGTCCGCACCCCCACGCCCGCATCCTCTCCATCGATTCCAGCCAGGTCGAGGCCATGAGCGGCGTGGCGGCGGTGGCCACCGCCGCCGACCTTCCCCGGGTGAGGACCGGCCGCTGGCTCAACGACCGCAGCGTCTTCGCCTGGGACCGGGTACGCCATATTGGCGAGGCGGTGGCCGCGGTGGCCGCCGTGGACGAGGAGACCGCTGAAGAAGCGCTGCAATTATTCCGCGTGGAATATGAGCCCCTGCCCGCCATCTTCGACGTCCTCAAGGCCATGGCGCCCGGGGCCGTGCTGGTCCACGAGGGCCTTGCCGGCTATGTGCCCAAAAACCGCCACTCCTTCGGCAATGTTTTGAACTGCGAGACCATCGTCACCGGTGATGACGAGGCCGCGTTCCGCCAGTCCGACCTGGTCCACCAGGACACCTATACCACGCCCATGGGTCATGCCGGCTTCACCCAGCCGCACCAGTGTGTGGCTTCGGTAGACGCCACCGGCAAGCTCACCGTCCGCGCCAGCACCAAGGACCCCTTCGGCCTGAGGCGGCAGCTTTCCGACCTGCTGGGACTGCCCATGACCGGCATCCGGGTCATCGCCGGCATGTGCGGCGGCGATTTTGGCGGCAAGGGCAGCACCACCATCGAGGGCATCTGCGCCTGCCTGGCTTTGAAGACCCGCAGGCCGGTGAAGCTCACCCTGAACTGGCATGAGGAACTCGGCGGCACTTTTGGCCGTACTGCGGCGGTCGTCGAGCTCAAGGCCGGCGTCAAGAAGGATGGTTCCCTGCTTGTCCTCCAGGGCCGGGTGGTCCACGACTGCGGGGCTTATATGGACGCCGTGGCCGGCACCATGGACCACGATGTCAACATCCTCCAGGGCCCCTACCGCTGGCCTAATATGGACCTTGGCGCCTTCATGGTCTATACCAACAATCCTCCGACGGGACACGTCCGGGGAGTGCGCTGTCCCCAGGAGGCTTTCGC
>CAZYNY010000348.1:0-1563 GCA_964648095.1 uncultured Nitrospirota bacterium
ATGAACGCCAATAGATCGGGTGATCGGCTCGCGGTCATGCCGCAGCATCCGAGCAAGTAGTCCATGGTCCACAGTGCTCGCATGCCCGATGGCATCTCCGTAGGGCCCACCAGAAACTGCGATGGGCGGCTCTCCTCAAGATGGTCGAAGGCCAGTGCGAGCATCGTATGTGCCATCTTGTAACCCACATGCTCGTGGAACAGCGAGCTTTCATGGATGGTTGCCTGTCCCGTGAAGAACTCGCAACCGTGGCGATCGATGTGAAGCAGTGCAGCCTCCCTCCACACATCGACGTAAAGAGATTGCCACGCTTGTTCGATCGGTCGTCCTCGCGCCAGATCAACCTGTCCCATGAGCCGTTTCACTAGGGCGAGGTAGAAATCCGGTGGCGAGTTGCTGTGAAGCGCGAAGTGTGCACAAAGCGGGAACAATGCGGCCACGATCAAGTCATTCGTCTTTTCGCGCAACTCAAGGTACGGCAACGCGTAGCGCCCGGCGGAAAGTCGCATTGCGAGATCGAAGCTCAGGCTCGAATAGCCCACACCATTTCCGTCCTCGTCAAAGTGGTGCCAGATCTTCCCGTCTGCTTTCAGCTGCTCGTATTGCGCTCGGGTCAAGACTTCGCTCACGTCGCGATTGGGAGCATTCAGTTCCAGCTCGATGAGTAACGGGGGGCCGAGGGCCTGTACATCCCAGAACCGCGCATGGGCTTCCATCAAGTCCTGCGTGCTGAATCCAGTCTCTCTTATTCGTTGTGTGAATCCTCTACGTAAATCCCCCGGCGGCAGGATCTCACCGGTCGTATCAAAATGCTTCAGACGCGCCCAGTCTTCCGCGATCAGGTGAATCAGGTGTGCGTGACCAATGTACTGCCAATAATGGACTGTCTCGTGGAAGATCACTCTCGAAAGAGGCGGACGCCAGTCCTTCGGGCCAGTCAGTGCGAACGGATGAGGTGGCGTCCACGGTTCGCCCACATCAACAACCATGGATAGGGGCACATAGCGGCGTTGGGTCGCCAACTGTCTAATCGCTGTCATAGTGGTGGACCCGCCGACTTGACTTGAGGAAGCATCGCTGCGAGGTTCTGCTCAATCTTGTCAATTTCGGACGGCGCAAATCGTGTGACAGATCCGTCGGACCCCTTCAGGATGACCTGGGAAGCCTTACCGACGGGGACTACGCGGACTTGAGGAGTCTCGCCGGAGAGGTCGATAATCGCGACCTCTCTTCCCTTCAGGTCCAGAACCAGCTCTCGCACGTAGCGTAGCACCATCCCCGATGCCAGAACGACCCCGACGATGACCAGTGGATCGAACTGTGCGTCGCTGTAAAGGTCGGCCTCTTCGGGTTCAGGCACGAAAGGGGTCGTACCCATTACCTTGCCACCGTCGTTGCCGACACGCGCTGCGTAGTCTTTTGCAGTGCCTTCGCCGCAGACCCACTCTAAAGTAACGGTACTCTGATTGTTCATACTGTCCTCCCTCTTTTATACTGTTTTGGGCCGCCATCGCGGTAGGACCGCCAGTTACCCGACGGCCCCCGCACAGATCCCGGCATGCG
>CAZYNY010000349.1:0-841 GCA_964648095.1 uncultured Nitrospirota bacterium
GCTATAAACTTCCCAAAGGCGGATATACCGGAAGATCCGGGCGGACCCTCTTTTCCAAGCCAACGGTGGTGAATGTCCAATGACTTGGGCCACGCCTTATAGTCGAGGCCGGTCTCCTTCTTTTGAATAGGCCCTTGCAGAGGGGGCTACCCGGAGACCCTGGACAACCTGTGGCTAGCCGAACGGCTGACCCGCAGGGATGCTGCCTGGTCAGGGAGAGAGGTCCGATTAAACCGGCACCAACTGGTTTAATCGGAGGGGGATGGGCGGCAAAGGCCCATCCCCCTCCTCTTTTCAGGGCTTCTAAGATCTTGCCACAGAAATCCGAGAAAACCGAAGAAATCGCGAGATCGCGCCCCGGAAAAACATTTTCCAGTAATTGTATGAAATTGGCACAAACGATCTTGTGGGAAACTTTTTCCAGTCGCCCGCCTGTAATCTTCAGAATTATCTGGCGTAAATTCTTCAGGAATACTTGACGCAAAGCCGTCCGTTGCCGAGTCAAAAACACTACACAGAACGTCCCTTCTGTGTAGTATAATAGGCCCACGCCCCCCTGCCGCGCCGCCCCGCAGGCGGTTTATCCGCGATAATTCACTTCAGGAAAGGGTAAAGAGGACCTAAGAAACCTTCAATTACCGCTGGGGCCATGCGCTCTGTCATGGGCACCCGGGGTGGTACACCCAGTTTCCTGGCCAGGTCTTATCGCAGCTTTCCTTTTAGAGCCCCAGCCTCTTCAGCAACGCTGCTGTCGGATAAACTTCAACCCCTGCTTCTTCAAAGTCCTGGTCGTTGCTCCAAATCGGCACCCCCAGCTTTAGGGCAAGCGCCAGGAGGTGAA
>CAZYNY010000349.1:851-1548 GCA_964648095.1 uncultured Nitrospirota bacterium
GAACATCCTCGGGATCTCGCGCCTCAAGTCTTTTCTGGGCTTCTTCCAGAAGGTCTTGGTAGTCAGCCTCCTCGTAGATTGCAAGAGGAAGAAGCGCAAGTTGAGCTTGCACAATCTCAATCTCCAGGCCATACTTTGAGGCCATCTCTGGGAGATATTCCTCAATTTCCTTCACGTTGAAGGAAGTTGTGGCAACCGAAAGAGTGGTTTCGGTAAAGACTTTTAGCGCGGCTTTTCCAACGACGGCAGATAGGAGGACGTTAGCGTCGGCGGCGATTCTTTCGAAAGTCTTTGAAGTCTTCAAGAATCTCTTTCTCGGAAATCCCTTTCGCTTCCAGAGACTGGCTCAGATACTCTCCAAAACGAGCCAGGAGTTCGCGGCGCAGATCGACGGGGAGATGTTCTGGATTTTGTAAAGGCAAAAGGAGTCCGGCGGCTTTGCCGTGTCTGGTGATCAACACCGGCTCTTCGGCCTTAAGGTAGGTGGTCGCCTTATTTCTGAAGTCTCGGACGCTGGTGATTTTCATGGTCAAATATTGTAGCAACAATGATAGCCACAAATCAAGTAACATCGGCGTGGCAAGGGGCCAGGAGGGTCGCCAGGGTGGTATCCTTGTGCTGGAAGAAGTGGACCGTCACCAGCCCCAGGAAAATCAGGGGCTTGAGAGGAAATCGAAGCAATCGGGAGAAAACGGGA
>CAZYNY010000350.1:0-493 GCA_964648095.1 uncultured Nitrospirota bacterium
CGCGGGATGAAGATTGTCCAGGTTGACCCCCACCTTTCCGTTACCGGGGCCACGGCCACGGAATGGGTCCCCATAAGACCAAAGACCGGTGTCGCCTTTCTGCTGGCCATGCTCCATGTCCTGCTCCACGAGATGGACTGGCACAAGTCCTGCGACCTTCCCTTTCTGAAGGAAATGACCAACAGCCCTTACCTGGTGCGGCCGGACGGCCTTTTTGCCAGGGACGCCGCCACCGGAAAGCCGCTGGTGTGGGATTTGACCGCCGGCGCGGCTAGAACCTTCGATTCGGCCGATGCCGGAAACCTGGCCCTGGACGGCTCATACACCGTGGATGGGACCGGGGTGAAGCCGGCATTCCAACTGCTGAGGGAACACGTGGCCGGGAATACTCCAGGATGGGCTTCGGGGATAACCGGGGCGCCTGAACAAACCATCCGCCGCATAGCCACGGAATTTGCCGAAAATGCCATGATAGGGTCCGAGATTGTCGTCG
>CAZYNY010000350.1:503-1548 GCA_964648095.1 uncultured Nitrospirota bacterium
GTTGGGCGCAGCACGTGGGGATGGTCCTGGTGGGCGCGCTCGAGGTGCCGGGAGGGATGCTGGGTCAGCAGGTGGTCATGATCCCGACACCGCTCAAGGCCGACCCGGACGGCTTCATCAGCCATCCCATATTCCCGACCGACCCGCAGAAATGGATGTGGCCGCCCAAAAGCCGCGACGCCTGGAACATCCTCATGCCCCTGATCGGACGGGAGCCGGGGGCTTCGGGTCCATACGGGCCCTGTCACCTGGCCTGGTACATGCTGAAGAACCAGCCACCAGAGTTGCCTCCCATGTCTCCACCCGAGGTCTGGTTGACCTACCGGACCAACCCGGTGGTTTCCATGTGGGATACCGAGACGGTTATCGCCGGCGTCCAGCGGATTCCTTTCCAGGTCTCCTTCGGCTATGAGCTGGATGAGACCAACCACTTCGCCGATATTATTTTGCCTGAGAACACCGATCTGGAATCGCTTTTCATGTACCCGGTGGGAGGCCAGAAGCAATGGGAGAGCTTCTGGGAGCACACCGGTTTCGCCATTCGCCAGCCGGTCGTCAAGCCTCTGCACGACACCCGGGAGCTTACCGACGTCTTTACCGACCTCGCCGCGAGGACCGGCACCCTGGCTGATTACAATAAGGCCATGAACACCGGCTGCGGCGTCAACGGCATCCGGCTTCAGACCCCATCGTACAGCTATAGCCTCGATCCGGACAGGAAATACAGCGCCGAGGAGATCTACGACCGGGCCTTCCGGGCGGCCACCATGTGGCTGACCGAAGGCAAGGAAGAACACGGCCTGGAGTGGTTCAAAGCCAACGGCGCCTTCGTCATTCCATTTTCCAAAACCGGGGGACTCACCCGGGGCAACACCTACCGGCGTCCCTGGTTCCTGCATCCGGCGATGAAACAAAAGGGCCTCAGATACGGGCTTCCCTACCAGGAGACAGTCAAGCGAGTGGGCGAGGAGCTGGGACAGAGGCTTCACGAAAAAGGCATCCACTGGTGGGATGCCCAGTTGAGGGAATATGAACCCCTGGCCGG
>CAZYNY010000351.1:0-1543 GCA_964648095.1 uncultured Nitrospirota bacterium
CTGTTCTCCACAGCGTCTGGCTGAGATGAGGGCGGAGCAGGTCAAGCGCAAGCTGGCGCCGGGCTATGACCGCCTCTGCCGTGACCTGGGTGAGGAAGCATGGGCGCAGAAAGCGGCGGAAGGTATCACGCCGGTAGTCCGTTTCAAGACGCCTCTGGAGGGGCAGACTAGCTTTATCGACCTCATCTGGGGGGAGTTGAAGTTCGAGAACAGTACTATCGATGACCTGGTATTGCTCAAATCGGATGGTTACCCCACCTATCATCTGGCTAATGTCGTCGATGACCACCACATGGAGGTGAGCCATGTCATCCGGGCGGAAGAGTGGCTATCCAGCACGCCGCGCCATGTGCTGCTCTACCGCGCTCTGGGCTATGAACAACCGCAGTTTGCTCACCTGCCCATATTGCTGGGGACTGACCGCTCCAAACTGAGCAAGCGGCACGGAGCGGTATCGGCCATCGATTATCGAGAGCAGGGCTACCTGCCGGAAGCGATGTTGAATTTCCTGGCTTTGCTCGGCTGGTCGCTGGATGATAAGACCGAGCTCTTTTCCAGGCAGGAGCTTATCGATAAGTTTTCCCTGGAGCGGGTCAGCCGGACGGCGGCTATTTTCAACCGGGAGAAGCTGGACTGGATGAACGGAGTGTATATTCGCGGCCTGACAGTGGATGATTTTACCCAACGGGCACTTCCCTTTTTAGATAGCGGACTGCCGCCTGAAATCAAGCGTCCCCTATCTGTGGAATATGTCAGGCAGATTATGCCTCTCATTCAAGAGCGGGCAAAGACACTGGGCGAGATTGCCGAGCTGACACGGTTCTTCTTTGTCGATGAGCTTGATTATGATAGTGCTCTGCTGATTGGCAAGAATATGAACCGGGAGTCATCCGCTCAGGCTCTAGAGATGGCTCAACAGCGGCTGAGGCAACTGGAGGCATTCGATATCGAATCTCTAGAGGCATTGCTCAGGCCTCTGGCTGAGGAACTGGGGTTGAAGACCGGACAGTTCTTCGGCGTGCTGAGAATAGCCGTTACCGGACGGGCCGTGGCACCGCCGCTTTTTCAAACTATGGCGGTGCTGGGTAAAGAGCTCTGCCTGAGGCGGATTGAGGCTGCCTTAAACAAACTGCGTTAACGGTCGTTTGCCAAATTTATCTGATGGGTCTTGCCTAAATGTCATTCTGAAGAAGTCCTTCGGACGAGGGACGACGAAGAATCTCAAGGTGGGGGTTGGCAATACGCAGATAATACCCACCACCCTGAGACCCTTCGTCCTTCAACGGAAGGACTCCAGGGTGACACGAATATGGGACTTTTAGGGCAAAGCCTATCTGAGGAGTGGGTGATTGTTTTGGGGGAGATAGACTGGCTGGAGCTATGGCGGGAACTGGCTACCACGATGAGATTGAGAAGTGGCGAGTGGGCGAGCCGGTATGAAGTCCACGCCCGCAGCCTTCAGGTCGACAAGACTCTTCGAGCCGAGTTTTCAGTCCGAGGCCAGGCTGGGGAGAAGCCCGACCCCCTTCTCGACTTTATTCTG
>CAZYNY010000352.1:0-818 GCA_964648095.1 uncultured Nitrospirota bacterium
TCTGCCAAGGGTAGCTTCATCAGCGTTCTGGATGATGAGACAATAGCATATGCTGATGTGTATTCGCTGAAAACCCTTGAGAACACGAGACGCAACCCGCACGTAACGATAGCGGTCATAAATGCCAAGACCTTTAAGGGCTATCAGTTCAAGGGGTTAGCGGAAGTAGTAAAGGAGGGGCCGCTATTGGAGGAGACCAAGAAGCAGAATCCCCAGTCTAGCTCCGTTACGAAGGTAAAGATTAAAGATATCTATCTTCTTGACTACGGTCAGCAAGCCGGAAAGAAGGTGGCTTGAATGTCACATATTGTTGAGAGGAGTTAGATGAACATCGCATTATGGATTATTCAGGGACCTTTGAAATTCTGTGCGCAATCGGAATTGTGCTGCCGGCTTTAACTGGTATCTTACCCTGGTTATCACCGCTGGCTGCTGTTGGATTGGGGCTGACGATGATTGGGGCTGCCATCACACACGCTCGCCGGAACGAATATCACATGATTATCACCAACATGGTCCTGTTGTTACTCGCGGCTTTCGTGGTTTACGGCCGATTTGTAGCCGTGCCCCTTTAAAGGGACATCGTGGTATTAGCAGGCAGATGCTCTAATGTTGAAATGGCATTAAACACGGCTCCGTTTCAGGACGCTTAGTCGTCAGACGTGCTATTTGCCTCTCATCTGATTCGCCAGGGAAGTCAATTGGTTGAGGTGGTTCTTCTCTTCACTGATTATTTCGTCCATAATAAGCCTGTCCTCATCCGGGACCATGCCCGACAGTTCTGCATAAAGCAGAATGGAATCCTTCTCGAAACTGAT
>CAZYNY010000352.1:828-1539 GCA_964648095.1 uncultured Nitrospirota bacterium
CCCTCTGGCCTCTTTGGAGGTGAAGACGCTGGAATCGGCTAAAGCTTTGACATACTGAAAATCATCACACGGCTTTTCTGAAAGGTAACCCCCTGCACGCGTCAACATATCACGAAAGATGTGCTCGTGTTCTCGCTCCCGCTCCGCTAACTGAGTAAGAACATTCACAGCCTCCTTGTTTTTGCCTTGTGCGGCCGACTCGTAGAATTTATACCCGTTTCTCTCTATTTCAATTGCCACTTCCAGAAACTGCCTGGCATCCCGGGGCTCCGCCGTGCTAACCTCGACGGACTGCGCTACATCCGGCGCCTTTTCACAATCATACGCCACCAGAATTGTGCCCATTTCCCTTTCCGCCGACTGAAGCTCTTGGACCTGGTCTTGAGAAAGGGCCGCTGGCCGGGGTTGCCGTTCCAAAGCCACAATGCAACATCCCAGTTTACTCTCCAGGGATTGTAACTTCTTCAGTCCCGCATCATCCAGTTTCTTGATTTGCTGTGCCATTGTTAGTCACCTCCCTGAATCGCTATCTCGCCCCTATTATGAAAGGGGAATAGTTTTATTCTACTTTCAGGAATTTGATTAAGAAATAAGTAAATCTACGTAATTTTTTCCTAGTGAGATTGATTGATTTTAGTAGCCAGAAAATGCTGACACCGCTTATAGATCCGTTGCTTTCCTGGTGCGAAGGATTTCATTCTTGACTTGATT
>CAZYNY010000353.1:0-1536 GCA_964648095.1 uncultured Nitrospirota bacterium
TCCCAGCTTGACATCAATGGCTGGTCCCTTAGGCACCGGCTGATTCGGCCCGGTAGGATTCATTTCGGAAGCGGCTTTGCAGTCCATCCAGTTATAGGAACCACAAAGACCGGTTCTTTCTGGACTAATCACACAAACATGACTGGGAGCGAACGACTGGCACAGCGTACAGGAATAATAGGTGTCAGTAGTCTCATCAGCCATGCCTTCAATGCGCGCATCTCTGATGCGGTACACCGCTCGCGCGGCCTGTAACTTTTCCTCCACATTAGCACTATCAGTATAAATTTTAACCTGCAACTTATCGAAGATACGGCCAAAGTCCTGGTGCAGTTTGGCATGGAGCATCAGGCCGATATGCTTGAGTCGAAAGCCCTTATCCACAGCCTGCTTGCTAACACGCAGCCAGGCAATATCTCTCTGCCCGATGTGCATGATGCCCTGGCCGTAGTTGATAATGTGATGAATCTGGCGTTCCAGAATAGGCTCGTAATCTTCCTGCATTTCACGACCGGCCACTTCCACAGTGATGGCCAGCGGGAGTTTCGAACCAACCTTTATCTCCGGGATATCGGCACCGATTACTTCGACCTTGCCATCTTCGACTTCTTCCATCCGCTTGCTGCTGACCCACTCCAGCATGTGAGTCCGGCCACCGCCGCATTCCATGTAAATGTCTTCACCTCGGACTCTTTCACCCTCGAAGGCAGCGCCGAAGGCAATCGGGATGGGAACTTCAGACACATTAACCTTGAGACCTCTGACTTCGACAGCCTTAGCCACAATTCTGTCATGCGGCACATTAGAGACAACGTGTTCGTAGGTGCAGATGCCCGTCGGCAGGATTTCCGGAATCGGGGTATCGGCAATTACCGGGAAGCCCCAGTTGATGGCCCCGGCAGCATTGGCATACCACTCATCGGTGACATAGCCCAGAGGCAGAGCAAAGGCGAAGACGCGGTCTTTGTTATAGATAAGGATTTTACGATAATCACCGGGTTCGATACCACCGAAGGACATGGCCGCCCTGGTGGCAAAACCCATGGCAAATACGGCAGCGCTGACGTCAGGACCAAAGGAAACCAGACGTGTCGGCCAGCCAATTTGTACCCCGGCTTCAACGAGCTGATTGGCAAATCTCTGGCCGTTATACTCACCTGCCATGAAGACGTACAGGTTCTTCTGCTGAAGCTCCTGAGCAATCTTGGCGGCAATCTCTTTGGTCGGGGCGGCGCCGAGCACGGCGGCAAAGCCTGGTGCCGTACCATCAACGAACTCGATACCCCTCTTTCTGAGGATAATATCATCGGCGGCACCCAGCCAGATATTGGTATCCGTGGGGTCTTCCGTCTTGGTATAGAAGTTCGGCTGCTCAAGATATCTGATAGCCTCAGCCATCTCTTCGGCGAAGAGAGTCGCCATGCCTGCGTCCAGCGTCGGGCCCAGATAAGGCAGATGATGGGTTTCCTTAACGAACGGAGGGAGCATCGCCCGGCATCTCTTCAATACCGCTTCCATGTCACCCAGTTTGGCAAT
>CAZYNY010000354.1:0-1531 GCA_964648095.1 uncultured Nitrospirota bacterium
GCTTCTCCGGTTAGTTTCTCTTTGAGGTTGTTAGGAATAGACAAATGTCCGTCCGGCAATATCTCAGCCAAATATTCATAAGCTTTCATTTTTTTCCTCCTTCAAATCTTTTGTTTATATCTTACCAATACCCGAGCAGGGATTACAGGAAATTTCTTTAAATACTAAAGACTTTCATGCAAAATTGCAATATTTCTCAAAAAAAGAAAAGAAAATGAAAGGATCAAAGAAGATCTATGTACTAAAAAATAGAGATCGACATAACTGATTCTATTCTTAGGAGATAAGAAATCCTTGACATCTCATCCTGTTACGTCATATAATGAGTATACATTTATAGGATACGTATCAAAATTAATGCTTAACATTCCCAGGAGAGGCAATGGCAAGTTGTTGCACTGATAAAGAATGCGAGATTGAGGCACTTCAAAATCGCCAATGCTCAACGCTTAAGATAGTGCTTGGCATCAATGCTGTTATGTTCATGGTTGAATTAACAGCAGGGTTAATTTCAGGCTCTCTATCGCTACTGGCGGATTCGCTTGACATGCTTTGCGATGCCCTGGTTTATGGCTTCAGCATTTACGTTGTTGCGCGTGGCGCTAGACTCAAGGCTATTGCGGCTCTATCTAAAGGCGGCATCATGGCGGCATTTGGTCTTTTTGTTTTTGGACAGGCAATTTACAAAATCCTTTTTCCGCATGTTCCGATGTTCGAGACCATCGGCGCCATCGGTTTGCTCGCCCTTTCTGCCAACGGCCTATGTTTAGCCATGCTTTGGCGCCATAGAACCGATGATATCAATATGAGTTCGGTTTGGTTGTGCTCCCGCAACGATATTGTTGCGAATATCTCGGTATTATTTGCCGCCGTAGGGGTATGGGCCACCAATTCTGGATTGCCTGACATCGTGGTTGGATTAGCGCTTGCTGTTCTTTTTATGCGGTCGGCGTTATTCGTATTGCGCGGCGCCATTTCTGAGCTTCAAGCAACCAAAAGGGAAGGAACAGGGGTCATCTCTAACTTTTGACAAAATGACCAAAGCAATCATGATACAGGGTACAGGCTCGCATGTGGGAAAGAGCCTTATTGTTACCGCACTCTGCCGGATATTCATGCAGGACGGGTATAAGGTTGCGCCTTTTAAGGCGCAGAATATGGCCCTTAATTCTGCTATAACCTCAGATGGGGGTGAGATCGGCAGGGCCCAGGCACTGCAAGCGTTGGCAGCAGGGATCGAGCCTACCGTAGATATGAATCCGGTCCTCTTGAAGGCCAGTTCAGATATGGGTTCTCAGGTGATAATCAGAGGTAAGGCCATCGGTAATATGTCTGCAAGGGAATATTTTTCATTTAAGGAGAAGGCGTGGGATGTTATATGTGATTCTTATAAAAGATTGTCAGAAGAATACGATCTAATTGTAATAGAGGGTGCAGGGTCACCTGCTGAGATAAATCTGGAGGATATAGTAAATATGAAGGTGGCCAGGATGGCCGATGCCCCAGTTATACTTGTGGGAGATATAGACAG
>CAZYNY010000355.1:0-1530 GCA_964648095.1 uncultured Nitrospirota bacterium
TGTCATTTTTATCTGTCATCACATTCACATGAAGGTTTCCCTCACCCGCATGACCGAAACTTACTATCTTTACCCCTGTGTCCCTGGCTATATGTTCAAGCTCCCTTATCATTTCGGGGATCTTGCTCCTTGGTACCACTATATCCTCATTTATCTTTGTAGGCTTAATCTTATATAAGGCCTGGGAAAGCGCCTTCCTTGCTGCCCAGATCATCCTCCTCTCCTCTTCCCCTGCTGCCATCCGGCTTCCGACGGCATTGCACCCCGCGCAGAGATCAAGTACCCGCCTGGAGTCCCTCTTTACATTATCACTTTCCCCGTCCATCTCTATGATTAATATTGAATCAACCCCCTGGGGCAATATGTCCTTTTTCGACTCCCTTATCACCTTAACGGACTCAGAATCCATAAATTCAAGGACCCGTGGTATGAGCCTTGATGCGATTATCCGTGATACTGTCCTTGCAGCATCATCAATTCCGGAGAAATATACCATTATAGTAGAGATATCTTCCGGCAGGGGAAGGAGACGTAAGATTATTTTTGTAACTACCCCGAGGGTTCCCTCTGAACCTACCATAAGTCGTGTAAGGTCATAACCTGCAACAGATTTGACTGTCCTTGCACCGGTATTAAACACCCTCCCGTCGGGCAGAATCGCCTCCAGCCCCAACACATAGTTTCTTGTTCCGCCATATTTTACCGATCTTGGGCCTGATGCGTTTTCGGCAACGTTCCCGCCGATAGTGCAGAAGTCAGAACTGGAAGGATCAGGGGGATAGAAGAGGCCCTTCGATTCAACAAGCCTATGGAATCTTCCGAGGACAACCCCAGGCTCAACAACTGCAATCAGATCCTCCTCATCGAACTCAAGGATCCTGTTCATCCTCTCCAGGGACAGAACAATCCCTCCCTTAAGCGGGATCGAACCTCCGGAAAATCCTGTCCCGGCGCCCCTCGGAACAACAGGGATCCCCTCCTTATTCGCAATCTTAAGTATCATGGATATCTGGGCAGCAGAAGACGGTCTGATGACAAGATCAGGGAGGTGTTCTATCTGGGTAGCATCATAGGAATAGCAGAGGAGCGCCTCTTTTTCATGATGGATTCCTTCAGTTCCTACAATATCCTCGAAAGAGCGAATAATATCTTTTGAGATCATTAAAAAATTCTATCAGAAGATCGGATATGGCCGCAAGATCCCATTTATTGATTTAATTACCTACTTGTGTATAATAAGATTACTTTTCTTGTGTTTATGTGGAAATTAAAAGCTATTTCTTATTCTTTATAATTTATGAATGAAAATGAATTCAACAGGGACGTCTCCGGTTTATCGAAGTCAAAGGAAGGGCAATTGGGGCAAAGAGTGTGACCGTTACTAAGAATGAAATACTTACAGCATTAAATAAACCTGATGATTTTATCCTTGCCATAGTAGAAGTGGATGGAGACAACAGCGTCCCACGCTATGTCAGGCGCCCGTTTCATTGCTAGTCAGACTTCGGGGTGACAAGTGTAAATTATGAC
>CAZYNY010000356.1:0-1526 GCA_964648095.1 uncultured Nitrospirota bacterium
ACCGGAAGCTCGATGTCGAACTAGAACTGGTCTGCTTCATGGCGAGAAACGAGTTCCAGTTCCTCAGTTCAAGCATACTCAAGGACGTTGCCGGCCTCGGGGGATGTCTCGACGGGCTGGTCCCGCCCAACGTTGCCGCGGCTCTCGCCCGGAAGCTGGCTCCTCACTGCAAGGTTGGCGACAGCCCTCCTAAACGCTGAAGAGGAAGTTGATGATGTCTCCGTCCTTGACAGGATACGTCTTGCCCTCAAGTCGCAGCACGCCCTGCCTCTTCGCCTCCACCATGCTCCCGCACCTCACGAAATCGTCGTAGCTCACGACCTCAGCCCGGATGAACCCTCGTTCGATATCGGAGTGTATCTTGCCGGCGGCCTTGACGGCCGGGGTGTCCGCCGCCACCGTCCAGGCTTTGACCTCGTCCGCCCCAACAGTGAAGAACGAGATCAGGCCAAGCAGCCGGTACGTCCGATTGATGACCTTCTCTAACGCCGATTCGCCCGCACCCATTGAGCTGCGAAACTCACTTGCTTCCGTATCGGCAAGCCGGGAAAGCTCCATCTCCAACTTGCCACATATTGCCACGACATCACAACCAGCGCCGGAGCACTGCGACCGCAGCCCTGACTCGATCTCAGATGAACGCAGAATTTGGTCCTCTCCTACATTGGCAACGATGAGCAATGGTTTCGCAGTGAGAAACTGGTAGTTGCCTATCACCTTCATCTCATCGGCTGCAAGATGCTGATCTCGAACAGGCACTTCTCTTTCGAGCGCGGCCTTCACGCGGCCCAGCAATTCTTGTTCTTTCAGTATGCGCTCCCTCTCCGGCGATTTGGCGCCCTTCAGAGAGGATACGATGCGTTCAAGGCGGCGCTCCTGAATGGCCAGGTCAGAAAACGCAAGCTCCAGCGTGAACGTTGCGATGTCCCGTTTAGGGTCTACGCTGTTTTCGACGTGCGGAACGCTGTCATCCTGGAAAGCCCGCACCACGAGCAACAAGGCGTCGACCCTGCTCAAGTAAGTCAGTAATTGTCCGGAGATGCCTCCCCCTTTGCTGAAACCATGGGGGAACGCTGCCACGTCGACGTACTTGATCTCCGCCGGGACTGTCCTACGGGGCTTGAACATAGCCGTCAGCCTGTCCACGCGAGAATCCGGGACCTTGGCCATGCCAATATTCGGAGTCTCACTGCCGGAGGCATAGGCGGCTGTCTCTGCCTTACCATGCGTGAGCGCGTTGAAGATCGTCGTCTTGCCGCTCTTGGGCAGCCCTATGATACCGGTTTCCACACAATGCTCTCCGAATCTGCCGGGCGTATCTTAGCATAGCGTTAAAACGTGGTAAAATACGCCGTGCTGCATATATTGTACGGGGAAGACGATTTCTCTTCTCATGAAGCGTTGCAGAAGATAAAGGCAGGGATCGGCGGCGGAGACCTGGCCGGGGGCAACACCACGGTACTCGACGGCAAGACTGTAACGCTTGACCAGATCGCCGTCACCTGCGATGCGATGCCATTCTTCAC
>CAZYNY010000357.1:0-1522 GCA_964648095.1 uncultured Nitrospirota bacterium
GGCGCGCCGGGGGCTTCTTCTCATCCCCTCCCTGAAGGGCTCCTTCCGGCCTGAGAGGTGAGTTTCCCGTGGGAGCCGGGGTCGCCCCATCGGGCAGGAGCCCCATCTCCTCGGGCCGGTTGCGCATCAGGAAGGCCACTGCGGGTAGGGTGAGGGCCCACAGCAGGAGACCCAGGTCCAAATAGGCCCAGCGCCACCCCAGGCCAGCGATGAGCCTCTCGGCCAGGGGGACCCCCACCAACCCTCCCAGCCCCATCCCGATCGCCGTCGTGCCCACGGCTCTCCCTCGGTAGCGGGAAAACCAGTTGGAGATGGCCACTCCCACCGGGACCTGCCCTCCCATCGCGTGTCCTATACCAATGATGAGGTAGAGAAGATAGAACTGCCATAGGGCATTCAGCCAGAAAAGGGCCAGGTAGCAGGCCCCCAGAACCAAGCAGCCCAGGAGCATCACCTGCCGGGGCCCACGCCGGTCGCTTAAGCGGCCCACCACGGGGCTCATCAGCGCCAGCATGACAACCTGGATGGTCAGGCCCGCGGAGACCTGGCTCCGGCTCCAGCCAAACGCCTGGGTTAGCTCCTTCAGGAAGACGCTGAAGGAGTAATAGACGATCCCCCCGCGGGCGAACATGACGAGAGAGCAGGCCAGCGCGACCCACCAACCGAAGAAGATCTTTCGTTTCATGCTCTTACCTCCTGGAATCAGTGGACCTCGTTTGTGGGAAGCTTCACCGGCAGGGGCTGGCCGTGGATGAAGGCCGGCCGGAAGTTGCGCCGGACCGGGATAATCTTACCGGCTTTGCGGATCACCCCGTCGCCGTTCATCATGGCCTCGATCTCCTCGTCGGTGAAGCCATGCTCCTTCCAGATCCGGGTCATGTACTCCATGTCCTCTTTAGTGAGCCAATCGCTCGTCCCCTTGCGATACTTGGGGAACTTGGCCCGGTAGAGCTCGGGTGGAGGGGGAAAGTCCTTGGCACTCTTCATCATGGGAGGGCTCAGCTCCTTCCAGAAATATTCCCGGGAGAGGTGCTCGGGGGTGAACCAGTCGTCGGGGGCCTTGGCCTTGGGACCCGTCACGGTTTGGGTGTAGGCCCCCCAGGAGCGGAAGTGGCGCCGATAGTCGTACATGTGGTACTGGGTCTGATAGCTGCCCCCATTCACAAACCCGCCCGCGAAGAACTCGGCGTTGAAGGAGAAACCATGCTTGATCAGCCGGTTGTCGTGGTCATATTGCTCCTCCCGGATGGGGGTCTTGGTGACCTTCTCGATCCAGGTGATCCGGTACTTCAGGTAATACTGTTTCGGGTCGGGGTAGACGTGGGAGCCGAACTTCTCCGTCCGTTTGGCCCACTGGCTCAGGACCACCCAGCACTCGATCCCCCCATCGGGCCGGTAGGGGCTGATCCGCTCCTCGCCCCGGTTGGGGTCCAGGTTCCTGGACAGCCACTCGCCATCCACCTTGAAGTCCCCCGTGTTAAACTGCCGGTCCGGGGCGACCATCTGGGGGTCGAGGATCTGC
>CAZYNY010000358.1:0-363 GCA_964648095.1 uncultured Nitrospirota bacterium
CGGCAGCCTGCCTAAGTCCACAGAGTCCCTACCCGGGTCCACTGCCGAAAAGATGGTGGCCGTGGCCCTGGAACAGGTCAGGCTGCTGGAAAGCCTGGACTTTGAACTTATTAAGGTATCCCTCAAGGCATTTGACGTTCCTACCACAGTTGAGGCTTACAGGTGGATCGCCGAGAAGATGCCCTACCCTCTCCACCTGGGGATCACCGAGGCTGGCCCGGCTCCGGCGGGCCTGGTGCGGAGCGCTGTAGGGTTGGGCATCCTGCTATACGAGGGCATCGGCGGTACCCTGCGGGTATCGCTGACCGGGCCGGCCAGCGGCTCGGCGGTGGCCGAAGGCGGACTGCAGCCGGTCTTCACAGG
>CAZYNY010000358.1:373-1266 GCA_964648095.1 uncultured Nitrospirota bacterium
CGCTGACCGGGCCGGCCATCGAGGAGGTGGCCGCCGGATACGAGATACTCAAGAGCCTGGACCTGCGGCAAAAGGGGCCGGTGCTGGTCAGTTGCCCCACCTGCGGGCGTTCGGAGTCGTACGACTTTATCGGGCTGGCCAGGGCCGTGGAGTCACGCCTGGCCAAGATGGATAAGCCTATCAAGGTTGCCGTCATGGGTTGTGTGGTGAACGGCCCCGGCGAGGCCCGGGAGGCCGATGTGGGCATTGCCTGCGGCAAGGGCCGGGGCACCCTGTTCCGCAAAGGGAAGCCGGTGCGGACGGTGGAGGAGGGGGAGTATTTGAAGGCGTTGATTGAGGAGATAGATAAGTTAGTTACGGGGCGTAATTAGAATGGGAGAAATATAAACACAGTTTCAACAAGTTACTAATCGTCTTAAAATAACATGGACTCAGAAAACATTACCCGAGGCTGTCCGAAATTGTCATTCTGGAGCGAAGCGAAGAATCTCAGGGCTGGGGGCGTTTTCGGACAGCCTGTATAGACTATTATGAGACCATTAGTAATGAGATAGAAATGAAGAAGATTTATTTAGACACAAATCAGCTATTTTACATTCGCAGAATTGCGGAGGAAGCACAAGGATATGAATACGGTGATTATGAATGGGATTTGGAGTTCTCTACAAGCGATGCCTCATACACCGAATTGTGTCATATGTTATGTGCCCGTGGCCTCAGAACTAAAGAGGCTTGGGATCTGTTCGCAGATGGGGTGGAAAGAGGCGAATATCCAAGACGGATTCCTTTCGCAACGTATAGACTGGTGCGTGGGCGCCTCAGCCTAGACTTTGTTACAGATAATGCCGACAGAGCAATTCTGCGCCATTTTGTAAGTGATGGGGCTGATGTTA
>CAZYNY010000358.1:1276-1518 GCA_964648095.1 uncultured Nitrospirota bacterium
AGGCATAAAGGAGAAGACGACCCTTGGTTAAGCTTGGGCTGAAGGAGTTGATTGCGAGAGAAAGCAGCAAAAGACTTGCCAGGCTTGGCGGCACTGAAAAGCAGTTGAAAACGATACCGCGTAGAAGGGCAGCGGGAAAATAGAATTGGTCCTGGTAGATACCTCAGTGTGGGTCTCGCACTCTGTCGGCGCTCATACCTTTACCAGCACCTTGGAGGACACCTCTACAGGTATCTCTTCCC
>CAZYNY010000359.1:0-1517 GCA_964648095.1 uncultured Nitrospirota bacterium
ACTGCGGGCCATAAAAATCCGGAATGTGCCTGAGATATTAGAGGCACTGCAGGGTGTAAATTTGAGTAGTCTGCAGACAGGGTTGGACAATATTAGAAATGTGGTTTGCTGTCCCCTATCGGGGATTTCCAACGGAGAGCTGTTTGATGCCTCACCAGTGGGCGCCGAATACACACGAATGTTTCTTGGTAGCAAACTCTTCTCTAACCTGCCCCGCAAATTCAACGTGACAATTACAGGCTGCACAGAAAATTGTACTCACGCTGAGACTCAAGACCTGGCGATGACGCCAGCCCGTCGGGAGATAGATGGCGCTCCGGGCTTCAATGTGGCGGTGGGAGGCAAGATGGGTTCCGGCGGAATGAGGATTACCCAGCCGATGGACGTTTTCGTGGAGCCTCAAGAAGCTGCCTGGCTGGCAGCGCAGATTACTCTCCTCTTTCGCGATGAAGGCTTTCGAAACCAGCGCACCCGTAGCCGTCTCTTCTTTCTCATCGAAGAATGGGGCATCGAGCGATTCAAAAATGAATTGCAGGAACGATGCGGAAAGACACTGGGAAAAGCTCAGCGGGATGTCCGCCTGCCTGGCCGAACAGATCACCTAGGAGTTACTCTACAAAAACAACCTGGACTTGTCTCAGTAGGTCTCTGTGTCCCTGCCGGACGCTTATCCGCAAATCAACTTGGTGAGCTGGCTTATCTGGCCGACAGCTACGGCAATGGACAGATTAGGTTGACTGTAGACCAGAACGCAATACTGATCAACATACCGGAGACGAGGCTAGCCGCCCTCCTTGCTGAGCCGTTACTGCAGAGTCTCTCCCCGAACCCTTCCCATTTCGTGCGAGGTTTAGTCACTTGTACCGGGACAGATTATTGCAAACTGGCTCAGATAGATACCAAGAGTCTCGGCTTACAACTGGCTGAAGAATTGAGTCACCGTTTCCCTGAAATTTCCCCGATAACGATGCACTGGTCAGGGTGTTCAGCAGGTTGCGGCAACCACCAGGCGTCCGATATTGGCTTCCAGGGCGTGAAAATCCAGCTAGATGGGGAGGTTGTGGATGGGGTTAGCATCATCGTCGGAGGGGAAAGCGGTATCAACGCTAAACCGGGCGAACGAATTGTTGAGCTTTTGCCGGTGTCTTTGCTGGGCGAAGTCGTGCCCTCCATTCTGAAAAACCTGAATGTGTTGAGTAAAGTCAGACGGCCACGAGTTGGGGAAAAGCGCGTTCTGGTAATACCAGCGTTATCAGAATGAGACCACATTATCGAGGTAAATTATGAAAATGATTAGAGCTATAATCAGACCGGAAAAAGAAGCAGCGGTTACTCTAGCTCTGGTGACAGCGGGCTTCCCGGCGCTGACAAAATGGGAGGTGGTGGGGCGTGGCAAACAACAGGGCATTCAGTTGGGCGACCAAGTTTATGACGGGCTCGCCAAATGCCTGCTCTTGCTTGTCGTTACATACGACCGCCTTGAGGAGGCGGTTTCGACTATTATACGGTCCGCATTC
>CAZYNY010000360.1:0-1510 GCA_964648095.1 uncultured Nitrospirota bacterium
AGGGTCTGCATCGACGACGCCGAGAAGGCTATTCTTTCTGAGGAAGAAGTAGAGCAGTTGGAAGTGGAGTTGGTCTTGCTGGATTCAACTCCAGGAGGCGGGTACTAAAGCACGTAAATACGGGATATGATCGAGCTGCATTTGGTTCATGGGATTGTTCTAAAGGGGGAAATATATGGAGACAAGGGTGGTGCAAACAGCGCGAGGAGATAACGCATTTCTCCCTGCTGCTATAGAAGATCGCTGGCTCCCGACGGTCTGCACGACGTGCGATGGCTCGTGCCTTATACAGGTACAGGTCAAAAGTGGTACAGCTACAGCTATCAGAGGGCAGCCTGGGGTGCCGCCGAACTACGGCAAGATGTGTGCAAAAGGCAAATCCGCCCTGGCTGAATTATACAATCCCCTAAGGATCGCCGCACCACTGCGTCGGACAAACCCTGAAAAGGGTTTGGGTGTAGATCTAAAATGGCAGCGGATCACGAGGAAAGAAGCACTGGATATTCTAACGGCCAGATTGAAGGAGCTTCGCGAGCGGAACCCTCAAGGGCTATCCTTGAATACTTTTGACTACCCATTTGGCACCGTTGTTTTTAGCGGGGCGTTTGGCGCCGCCTTTGGGGGGTCGAAGTATAGAGGGGCTATTCCTCAAGCGTCGGGATTGTTCTGTGGGAACGGGATTCACCCAATTTCCTATACCATAAATGGATCAGATGACCACCAGCCAGATCTTACACAGGCCCAATACCTACTCGTGCTTGGCGGAGGTTATGGCGCGGGTAGTGGCCACCACTCTATCTCACTAGCTCAGGATTTAGCCAGCGCAAGGGTTACTCGTGGGCTGAAAATGGTTGTGGTTGATCCCTGTCGTGGCAACGCAGCGAGCAGAGCAGATGAGTGGGTGCCCATTCTGCCTGGAACCGATTCTGCGCTTTGCTTAGCCATGGCAAACGTCATAGTCAATGAACTGGGGTTATATGATAAGGAGTTCCTGCTCAGTTACACTAATGCTCCGTACCTTGTACGAGCCAATGGCCATTATGTGAGAGATGACAAAACAGGTAAGCCACTAGTACTCTCTATATCCCAAGGAGGGGCAGTGCCTTATGACTCAACGGCATCCGTCGATTTGGTGTTGGAAGGCAAGGATTTGATTAAGGGCGAAGAGGTTCACACAGCGTTTGTGCTCTTGAAAGAACACCTTAAATACTATACTCCAGAGCGTGCCGCCCAGATAACAACTGTCTCAGCGTCAACCATAAAAAGAATCGCGGGTGAGTTTGCTACTGCATCTCGCATTGGTTCTACAACAACCATCGACGGCGTCACAGTTCCGCACCGTCCCGCATGTGCCATTTGGTACAGGGGTCTCAGCCAGCACCAGCATGGCTTGGTAAACGGGTGGGCTGTAGCATTGCTGAACCTGATAGTCGGCTCCCTTGATGTGCCAGGTGGTCTGAGCCATTCAGGCTCTACTGGGGCCTGGGGCCTTCCTGATTCTGGACAGGAT
>CAZYNY010000361.1:0-1505 GCA_964648095.1 uncultured Nitrospirota bacterium
CTAGGTGGCAAGCTAACCTTTTGCAGAGTCTGCAGCAGGCCTGTGAAACATCGTGGATGGCCTAAGAGCCTGGCTGCTGCGAGCACTTTGGCTCACTACCTTCGTATCTTGGTTGAAAGTCAGGATATTCTTTTTCCAGGTCGATAAATGGTATGTCTTCTACTCTGTGATTACCTAGAGGAATGTCCATATTGTAAGACCACTGCTCCCCTGATGTGTCTTCAACCTTTGCCAAGGACAATACGCCTGAAGAAAGACCTGGCAGCGTATTGAGATAAGAATCTTCAACGGTTAAGGCAAAGCGGGCTTCGGTCCCCGGCGGCACCTCGAAATAGCCTTCCCTTCTGTTACCGTCTACCCAGAGGTTGGTAATTCTTTCTGTCTCACCGTCTCCCCAGGAGAACACAGCGGTCTGGGTACCCACATCAGTTTCGTAGATCTTGACCGGCGTGGACCTATAATTGCATATGTACCCTACTAGATGTAATCTAGCCTCCCTACCGCCTAAGCCCTTATCCTCAAAGTTAGGCCGGTAAAACACACGCCCCACCCCGATGGTCACATCGTTCATTGTCTCCTCACGGGCTCCTTCGTAGATTTCCAGCGCAACTTTCTTCGCGCATCCCGCCAGGGAAAGCGTGGCTAACATCAGAGCAATTGTTAAAAGAACAAGTTTGATGGACGTTTTCATCACCTCTTAATGCAAGTGTTCTGAACGCCCTAAGGGCCGGGCATCGCGTGCGTGATCTTCACCAATTTTTGTTCAAGCTAGAACGAACACCTATACTGGTCAGACTTATAGTTGGCCCCACTGGCCAACGCAGGATATTCTTTCAATGCTTCAGGAACTGGCAGCACTTCTTTCTTGCTTGGGGTTTTTCAAATTTACTTGAATGTGAACAGACCTCGTATCCTGGCTCTGGAAACTCGCTATTTTCTTAAGGTCAAAGGCGGCCGTTAAATCATGATCTGGAAGTTTGCTGCGGCTACTTACAAAAGTAAAGGTGTGTTCCGATTCAGGACTCAGCGTATAGTAATAGCCTGACGCGTCGTCTCCTCCGTAAAAGGAGTTTTGTATCTTAAACGCGGTGGCTTCTTCGTTCTCCGCATCGCCCCAGGTGAAAACATTGAATCTTTGCCTTTCAAAAGCATTGTAAACCTTGAGACTCTCGGAGCCGACGTTACAGATGTATCCGGTTACGATCACATAGTCTGGTTCTTTTAGCATCTTCGTACGATCGGATGAAAGATATTCATATTCAGACCTGTAAATGGCCCTATCAATCCCAACGACTACATTACCGAACTTCTCTTCCTGGTTTACATCGAAGGTTACTACTGTAGTAGTTCCCTGAGCACTTACTTTGCACGACACAAAGGCGACAACCATTATTGCCGCACATGCCAAAGTAAGAACGTGTCTTTTTATCAGACTCATCCAAGTCAGTTCTCTTATAGATTCCGCATCAGAAACTAGGTAAAGAATAGTTAGCTGTCAGGTGCTA
>CAZYNY010000362.1:0-1502 GCA_964648095.1 uncultured Nitrospirota bacterium
CGGCCATCGAATTGACGCTGTCGGTCAAATCCTTCCAGGTGCCGGCCACGCCCGAAACATACGCCTGTCCGCCCAACTTGCCGTCCGTGCCCACCTCGCGGGCTACCCGGGTTACCTCCG
Organism: uncultured Nitrospirota bacterium; assembly: GCA_964648095.1. Classification (GTDB taxonomy): domain Bacteria; phylum Nitrospirota; class Nitrospiria; order JACRHA01; family JACRHA01; genus JACRHA01. The sequence goes on from CAZYNY010000362.1 coordinate 121, forward strand.
AGGCGAACGACCGAAGCTGGTCCACCATGGTGTTGATGGTGTCTTTGAGCTGGAGAAACTCGCCGCGGACGTCCACGGTGATCTTCTTGGAGAGGTCGCCGGTGGCCACGGCGGTGGTGACCTCGGCGATGTTGCGCACCTGGCTGGTCAGGTTGGCGGCCATGGAGTTGACGTTGTCGGTCAGGTCCTTCCAGGTGCCGGAGACTCCTTTGACATCGGCCTGACCGCCCAACTTGCCGTCCGTGCCCACCTCACGCGCCACCCGCGTCACCTCTGAGGCAAACGAATTGAGCTGGCCCACCATAGTGTTGATGGTGCTCTTCAATTCCAGGATCTCGCCCTTGGCATCGACGGTGATTTTTTTGGAGAGGTCGCCGGTGGCCACGGCAGTGGTGACGGTGGCGATGTTTCTTACCTGGGTGGTGAGGTTGTTGGCCATCAGGTTGACATTATCGGTCAGATCCTTCCAGACGCCGGCCACCCCCGGCACATCGGCCTGGCCGCCGAGATTGCCCTCGGTGCCCACCTCGCGGGCCACCCGGGTTACCTCCCCGGCGAAGGTGTTCAGGTCGTCCAGCATCTTGTTGATGGTCTCGGCCATGGTCTTGATGTCGCCCGCCGCCCGGATCTCCATCTTCTGCGCCAGGTCCCCACGGGTCACGGCGATCTCGTTCCTCCAGCGGAAGGGCATCTTCTGGCTCAGGTCGCCCTGGGAGATGGCGGTTACGACCCGCCCGATCTCGGTCACGGGCATCGAGATCGCGTCCAGGAGGAAATTCAGGGTGTCCACGATGTCCTTCCAGGCCCCGGTGACCCCCTCGACCACCGCACGTGAGGTGAGCTCGACTAGCTTTCCTTCCTCGCCGGCCGCCCGCGTCACCCGGCCCACCTCGTTGGCCAGTTGATTCAGGTAATCCACCATCTTGTTCATGGTGTTCTTCAGTTGGAGGATCTCACCCTTCGATTCCACGGTGATCTTTCTGGAGAGATCCCCATTGGCGATGGCGGTGGTGACCTCGGCGATGTTGCGCACCTGGGTGGTGAGGTTGTTGGCCATGGAGTTGACGCTGTCGGTCAAATCCTTCCAGGTGCCCAAGACCCCCTTGACATCGGCCTGTCCGCCCAGCTGTCCCTCGGTGCCCACCTCGCGGGACACCCGGGTCACCTCCGAGGCAAAGGTGCTCAGCTGGTCCACCATGGTGTTGATGGTAGCCTTGAGGTCGAGAAACTCGCCCTGGACATCGACGGTGATCTTCTTGGAGAGGTCGCCATTGGCCACGGCGGTGGTGACCTCGGCGATGTTGCGCACCTGGGTGGTGAGGTTGTTGGCCATGGAGTTGACGCTGTCGGTCAAATCCTTCCAGGTGCCCGAGACCCCCTTG